>SBGO01000645.1 GCA_006226565.1 Deltaproteobacteria bacterium
CCTCGTCCGCGACCACCACCGCCTCAGCCACGGCGACCGCCTCGGGCGCCCCCTCGACCCCCGGCGCGGCCGACGCGATCCGCTCCTCCCGGAGCCGCGCGAGCTCCTCCTCGAGGGCGCGCGCCCGTCGCGTCGCCGCCCCCGCGCGATCCAGCGCCACGACGGCGAGGATGAGCGCGGTGAGCGCGAGCACGACGGCCAGGACTTCCATTACGGCACGAGCGCCTCGATCTCGACCCGCTCCCGTTGCCAGACGTCGGCGAGCCCCTCGCGGTAGCTCGGGTAGCGGAGCCGTAGCCGCAGCGCGGCCAGGGTCTTGTCGGGGCGGAGCTGCTTGGAGCCCGTCACCATCGCCAGCACGTTCTTGTCGAGGCGGATCCGCGCCTCGGCCAGCGGCATGTCGCTCGGCTCGCGGAGCCCGTAGGTCGCGACGATGTGGTCGACGACCTCGCGCTGGGTCGCCGGCGTCAGATCGCTGCCGAGGTAGGTCGCGCCTCGCTCGCCGCGCTTGATGGCGGCCTCGAGGAGCGCCGCCAGGTCGGTCACGTGGATGCGGTTGGTGTACGCCCCGCCGCCCGCGACCAGCCGGTACTTGCCGGCCGCCATCCGGTGGAGCTGCGACCGCCCCGGGCCGTAGATGCCCGCCGCCCGGACCACCATCCCGCCGGCCGCGCGCACCTGCTCCTCGATGGCGACCCGCGCCCGCCCGCGCGGGCTGTCCGGCGCGCACGGCGTCTCCTCGTCGACCACCTCGCCCGCATGGTCGCCGTACACGCTCGTCGACGAGATGTAGACGAAGGCGTCGAGGGCCTGATCGGCGAAGAACGCGAGGATGTCCGCGGTCGGGTCGGTGAAGCTCCCGTCGGGGGCGACCTCGGGCGGGATCGCGCAGACGACCGCGCGGATGCGGCCGCGCCACTGCGCCAGCTCCTGCATGTCGTGCCCGTCCCACACGATGGGGTGGGCGCCGCGCGTCCGGATGATCGAGGCGCGCGCCTCGGTGCGGGTGGTGCCGACGACCGGCTCGCCCTTGAAGGCGAGGCGCTGCGCCAGCACCACGCCGGTGTAGCCGCAGCCGAGGATGAGGACGTGCTTGTCGTTCAAGGGATCCAGTCCGAGACGAGCTGTTTGATGTTGTCGGGCAGGGCGCCGAGCTTGCGGTAGCGGATCGTCCCGTCGCCGCTCACGATGTAGTGGAGCGGCAGGTTGGCGACCGCCCCGCCGAAGTGCGCGTCGAGCGTCACCTGATCCGGGTCGACGAAGACGGTGTACGACGCCCCGAGGCTGTCGTGCCAGTCGGCGCACAGCGACTGCGCCGGCGGCGCGCCCGGGTCACCCTCGATGAGGAGCTGCGCCACGCCGACGCTCTGCCCCGCGAGCCCGTCGACGAGCTCGTCGTTGAGCACCGGGACCTCCTCCTGGCAGGCCTGGCACCACTGGGCGCCGAAGCCGATGTAGACGACGTCGTGCTGGGCGATCCAGTCGCCGATCGCCACCGCGTTGCCGTCGCAGTCCTTGATCGTCGCGGCCGGGTAGGCGCCGCCCACGTCGGGGAAGGTGGACGCGGTGGTCCCGCCGCTGGAGTCGCAGGCCGCGGACACGAGCAGCGTGGAGACGAGCGCCGTCAGCGCGAGGATGCGGGGAGAGAGCGTCACTGGGGAGTTCCTCCTGGGGCGGTCTCGGCCGCCGGGGCACGGGGAGCGTCGGGGGGCGCGGGGAGGTCGGTCACCTCGACCCGGAGCCCGGGAAAGAGCGCCTTCAGCGCGTCGGCGAGCTTCTGCCACGCGCTCTCGTGGCAGGTGACGACGCGCACCTCGTCCGGGCGCAGGGCGCCGTCACGGCGGGCGGTGTAGGCCAGGTCGAGGACCTGGTGCAAGGTCCCGGTCCGCTCGACCACGAAGTGCGCGCCCTCGTCGCTCGCGGCCAGGCGGCGGAGCACCGCGCCGAGGTCCCCCGGCGCCCGCTCGACGCGCAGGACCTTCAGCCCGTCGGTCTGGCGTCGCGTCGCGTCGAAGCAGAGCGGCACCGTCCGCCCCTCCTTCTTCGCCCCGTCGCGCTTCATCTGACAGCGCACGAAGAGGTCGAGGTGCGGGTCGTGCATCACGAAGGGCGCCACCGGCTCCTGCCGGTCGTCCACGAGGACCAGGCCGTCGGCCCGCGCCGGGCGAGCCGGGGCCTTCGCGGCGTCCGCCGACGCCACCTCCGGGCCGGCCGGTGCGCGCTCGCCGCACCCCGACGCCATCGACACCATCACCAGGGCGATCCCCAGGCCTTCGACCCAACGCACGCTCGCTGCTCCTCGCCGCTCGGGCCGGACCCGTCGCGCGGACACGGGCGGCACCACCGCCGCCCCGACCACCGCCTATAAGCGGCCCGGAGGCCACGCGTCAACGGCCGCCACCGCGCCGTAGACCGCGCCCCGCGTGGCGGCGATGGCCAGAGTCCTTGCAAAGAGATCCCGATTCAGATTTCTTGAGCCCCGTCCCGACGCCCTCGGAGCCCTGATGAAGCGGATCGCCTACATCCTCGCCGCGCTTACCGTGGTCCTCTCTCCCAGCCTCGTGATGGCTTGGCCCAACGGACCCGACGAGGATCCTCGGCTCGATCCGCCCAACGACCCGGGCTTCGGCGGCCAGTGGAACCTCTGGTCCTTCGTCCCCGAGGCGTGGACCCAGACGCCGGGCTTCCGCACCGAGGAGATCGCCATGGGCACCGGCATCCACGCCGATCGCGCCTGGCAGATCACCCCCGGTGATCGCCGCGTCATCGTCGCGGTCCACGACTCCGGCGCCTACTGGGACAACAAGGACCTGGTCAACAAGTACTACCTGAACCGCGGCGAGCTCGCCGGCTGCAAGCCCACTGCCCTCGAGACGCCCCCCGAGGGCGCCGACGACTTCGACGTCGACGGCAGCGGCTGGTTCGACATCCGCGACTACTGGGCCGCCGCCGGGACCGAGGCCGCCGCCCTGGCCGACTGGGACGAGAACGCCAACGGCATGATCGACCCCGAGGACCTCCTCATGAAGTGCTCCGATGGCGTCGACGACGACGGCAACGGCTACCTCGACGACATCTCGGGGTGGGACTTCATGCAGGACGACAACAACGCCTACGACGAGACCCGCTTCGGCCACGGCAACGGCGAGGCCCGCGACTCGTGCGCCGAGGGCAACAACAACATGGGCGACATCGGCGTCTGCCCGAACTGCACCGTCCTCATGATCCGCGTCGGCGACTCCTTCGTCACCGACTCCAACAACTTCGCCCAGGGCGTCATCTTCTCCGTCGACAGCGGCGCCAGCGTCATCCAGTCGGCCCTCGGCGCGATCAACATGACCGCCTTCGCCAACCAGGCCGTCGAGTACGCCTACAACAACAACGTCGGCTTCGTGGCCAGCGCCGCCGACGAGCTCAGCTACCACCACAACCAGCCCGGCAGCGGCGAGCACTCGATGTACGTGCACGCCATCCAGTACGACCGCGCCTCGCCGAGCCAGTCGACCACCTTCCTGAACTTCAACAACTGCACGAACTTCGGGATGCAGCTCCTGATGTCGACCCCGGGCACGGGCTGCTCCTCGGAGGCGACCGGCATCACCAGCGGCCAGGTCGGCCTCATGTACTCGGCCGCCCTCAAGGCCCAGCTCGACCCGCCCATCAGCGCCGAGGAGATCAAGCAGGTCCTCGTCGCCAGCGCCGACGACATCAACGTCAACCCGAACGACGACGACCCCGAGAAGTTCCAGAGCGGCCCCGGCTGGGACTGGCACTTCGGCTACGGGCGCAACAACGCCCGCGTCGCCGTCGAGATGATCGTCGACAAGCACCTCCCCCCCGAGGTGGACCTCCTGATGCCGCGCTGGTTCGAGGTGCTCGACCCCACCAAGACCCCGAGCTACGAGGTCATGGGCCGCATCAACGACCGCCGCGACGGCCGTGACGCCCGCTACGCCGAGGTCAGCTGGAAGCTCGAGTACGCCCTCGGCCGCGCCCCGAACGACGGCTGGGTCGAGGTCGGCAGCGGCACCACCGCCGGCTTCGAGGGCAAGATCGCCGACTGGGACCTGTCGTCGATCGCCATCGACCTCGACAAGGCCGTCACCGATCCGCACCAGAACGCCGTGACCCTGCGCCTGACCGCCACCGCCCAGGCCCCCGACGGCACCACCGTCACCGGCCAGCATCGCAAGGGCTTCCTGCTCCACAAGGACGACACCCTCGTCGCCGGCTTCCCGAAGTACCTCGGCACCTCGGCCGAGTCCTCGCCGATCTTCGCCAACATCGACGGCAAGGACGACGACGAGGAGATCGTGCTCTTCGCCTCCGACGGCTTCATCCACGTCTGGCAGGCCGACGGCAGCGAGCTCGCCGGCTTCCCGGTCTCCGTCGGTCGCCGCGACGCGATGAACCCCGACAAGGCCGGCAACGTCCTCGGCGCCTGCGCCTACCGCGACGACAAGAGCGGCTGCGACAAGGTCGGCGGCGTCGACCCGGCGCTCGGCAACCAGACCGGCATGATGCCCGTGGCCATCGGCGACCTCGACGGCGACGGCAGCCTCGAGATCGTGGCGACGACCTGGGACGGCTACGTCCACGTCTTCCAGAACGACGGCAGCGAGCGCGCCGGCTTCCCGGTCTCCCTCGACCACGCCAACTCCGCCGTGCGCGACCGCGACCACATCGTCGACCCCGGCTTCTTCGCCTCGCCGGTGCTCTACGACCTCGACGGCGAGCCCGGGCTCGAGATCATCTGCGCCGCGATGGACGAGTACATCTACGTCTGGCACGCCGACGGCTCGCCGATGGCGCCGTGGCCGATCCGCGTCACCGACACCAGCAGCGACTCCCTCGAGAACCAGGACCGCATCATCGCCACCCCGGCCGTGGCCGACATCGACGACGACGGCGTGCCGGAGATCGTCAGCGGCTCGAGCGAGGTGTACGGCGGCTCGGGCTTCGAGAACGAGGCCATCGTCTTCGCCCTCGACGGCCGCACCGGCGAGATCGAGGACGGCTGGCCGGCCTCCATCTTCGGCCTGACCGTCAACGTGCTGCCCGTCGTCGGCCGCGGCATCGTCACCAACCCGATCCTCGCCGACCTCGACTACGACGGGAAGCGTGAGATCAGCGTCGACGCCACCTCGACCCAGGGCTGGATCTTCAACCACGACGGGTCCGTCTGGAAGAAGATGGACAACAGCACCTTCGGCGCCCACTCGGACTCCGACGACAGCCCGTCCTACATCCTGATGAACAACGGCGCCTTCGGGAACATCGACAACGAGGGCGGCCTCGACCTGGTCAAGGGCACGGCCGGCTTCGACTTCGCCCTGGCCTTCGCCGGCGGCGGCGTGCGCGGTGACTTCGACCACCAGATGAGCGGCTGGGACACCGAGACCGGCAAGAACATGGTCGGCTTCCCCCGCGTCCACGACGACTGGCAGTTCTTCAACACCCCGACCATCGTCGACCTCGACAACGACACCAACCCCGAGGTCGTGATCGGCTCCGGCGGCTACCTGGTCCACGCGTGGAACTACGACGGCGTCGAGCCCGAGGGCTTCCCGAAGCAGACCGGCGGCTGGATCATCGCCTCGGTCGGCGTCGGGGACATCGACGGCGACGGGACCTTCGAGATCGCCGTCGGCACCCGCGACGGCTGGATCTACGCCTGGCACACCCAGGGCAAGACCGGCAGCGTCTTCGAGTGGAACGGCTTCGGCCACGACCCCCATCACACCAACGACTACGAGGCCGACCCGACCCCGTACAAGGTGTGGGGCGGCTCGACCCAGCCGAACGAGGACGCGACCACCGGCGACGTCGACGAGGACGTCGCGGGCGGCGACACCAGCGAGACCGACACCGGCACCACCGAGCCGCCGAAGAAGAAGGACGACGGCTGCGCGGCCGGCGGCGAGGGGACGCTCCCTGGGCTCCTCCTCCTCGCGCTGGCGCTCCTGGCGATCCGCCGCCGTCGCCTCGCCTGATCCGGACACCGCGGTGAGGTCGCGCGAACACGCTCGCCTCGGCCTCACCGCGGTCCCCCTCTTCCTCCTCCTCGCGCTCGCGCCCGGCGTCACCCGGGCCCAGCGCGGCCCCTCCGTCCCGGCCGCCGCCGCGCCGCGAGCCTGTGAGCTCCCCGCCGCGCCGCTGTCGGGCACGGTGACCCTCGAGCCCGACTGCCGTTACGAGGGCACCCTCGTCCTCGACGACAACGACACCGTGCTCGACTGCGCCGGCGCGACCGTCGCGTCGACCTCCGGCCGCTCGATCCGCGTCGTCGGCGACATCCACGATGTCACCATCCGCGACTGCTACGTCGGCGGCGGCGGCATCAGCGTGGCGCCCGCGGCGCGGCGGCCCGACGAGGACGACGACAGCCTCCGCGCCCGCGCGCCGAAGAACGTCGTCATCGAGGGCTGCCACGTCGCCCACACCTTCATGACCGGCGTCTTTCTCGGCCCGTGCTCGGTCGGCGTGACGGTGCGCCGCTCGATCGTCGAGGACGCCGCCAGCGCCGGCATCTACCTCGAGTGGGGCACCCAGCACGCCGTCATCGAGGACAACCTCATCGTCGACAACGGCTTCCGCTATGGCGACGGCCTCCCCCGGGTCGACTGGCAGCGCCGCGAGGGCCTCGCCATCGACGCGGCCGCGTACACCGTCGTGGCCGGCAACACCTTCCGCGGCAACGCCTTCGGCGGGGTCTTCCTCTACAAGAACTGCTGGGAGTTCGCCCACGGCGACCCCAACGGCCCCCAGCGCCTGCAGCACGCCCACGACAACGTCATCCGGGACAACGTCTTCGAGGACACCCCGATCGGCGTGTGGATCGCGGCGCGCCAGGCGCGGGACCTGGGCGTGTGGGACTGCGGCGACCCGACGCCCTACCCGAACCCGCTGCCCCTCGCCGAGGCGTTCCCCGAGGACTACCCCGCACAGCCCGGGGCCTTCCCCGCGCCCTGGGACTACGCCATCGACTACCTCGGGCGCGGGCTCATGGGCCTCCCGTGCGAGCCGGCCGGCGACTGCGCCCCTGAGCGCGAGAGCGTCTGGATCTGGCCCGACTTCGCCGAGGACAACACCGTGATCCGAAACCGCTTCGAGCGCATCGAGGTCACCGGCGTCCGCGTCGAGGACGACCGCGCCCACGTGAGCTCCAACCTCTTCGTCGGCGCCTTCCCCTACGTCTACGTCGGCACGCCCTTCCGCTCGCGCTGGCTCGATCAGCCGGTCCGCGGCACCGTCGTCGCCGACAACGACTTCGTCGACGACGCCGCGCCGGGCTTCGAGGCGCACCTCTCCCTCGCCGTGGGCGAGCACGTCGACACCGACGTCCGGAACAACGCCCGCGCCTGCGTCCTGCCGTGGGGCGGGGTCCTGGCGAGCGGGGGGGAGATCCTCGCCTATCGCGCCGAAGCGGCCGTCGACGACGGCGGCGCCTGCGTCTTCGAGCGCCGCCACTGCTGGGAGGGGGCGCTCGCCGGGAGCTTCGGCTTCGCGGCCTGTAGCGGCGGCCCGGAGGTCGAGTACGAGCCGCCGGTGGTCGTCGAGGAGCCCGACGCAGGGTCGGAGGACGACGTCGCCGACACGCGCGAGGACGACGCGGGCGCCGTTCCGGATCCGGATTCCGACGCGAAGCGCTCGGGCAGCGGCTGCGGCGGGGGCCCCGGGGGGCCCGCCTCGGGCGCTCTGGCCGGGCTCGCGATCGTCGCCCTCGCGGACCGACTCAGGCGGCGGCCTCGGCCAGCGCCATCAGGCCGAACTGGCGCGCGTGCTCCTGGAGCTTCCGGCGGAGGCTCCGGCGGGCGCGGAAGAGGCGCGACATGACCGTCCCGATGGGGCAGCCGACGAGCTCGGCGATCTCCTTGTAGGCAAAGCCCTGGAGGTCCGACAGGACGACGACCTCGCGGAACTCCGGCTTGAGGTCCTCGAGCGCCTGCGTCACCGTCGGCGAGAGGTTCTTCTTCTCGTAGCCGACCTCTGGGCAAGCCCAGCTGCGTGCGGTGTCGCGGCTGAAGAAGCGGTCGCCGTAGGCGCCGACCTCTTCGGCGTCCAGGATCTCGCGCTCCTTGGTCTTGCGGCGGTAGCCGTTGATGAAGGTGTTGGTGACGATGCGCAGGAGCCACGCGCGGCAGTTCGTTCCGTCGGTGAACTGCGCCCAGTTCTGGTAGGCGCGCAGCAGCGCCTCCTGCACCAGGTCCTCGGCGAGCGAGGGCTCGCGGGTCAGGCGCAGCGCCGCGCCGTAGAGCGTGTCCAGGTGAACGAGCGCCTCGGCCTCGAAGGCCTTGCGGTGCGAGCGCGCGTCCTGGCGGGGCGTAGCGTGGAGCTGGTGCATCGGGTCCTCCGGCGTGTCGTGTTTCCGTGTGCTCCGAGGCTCCAGTCCAAGTTTCGTGCCAGGCCGCGCGACGGCCTTCTACCGGGCGGGTGCTATGCGGATCGTGCGGCGTGGGCCACAGCGGTGTGTCTGTGGAGCCACAGCGGCGGCGACGATCCCATCGAGGTCCGAGCCCCGTGGTTCGCGACATCGTGCGCGGCAGCGACGCGACGAGTTGTCACCGAGGGGCTAATCTGGTACCCGATTTCATATCGTTGGGAAGGAATCCCCTTCTGACGGCGATTCGGGGACAAGGGTCGGTCGCCGCGCCATTCGTCTGAGAGGACACGTTGGTCAAGCTGAAGATCAAGGACGACGAGGGTCAGACCACGACCGTTTCGCTGACGCGCGACGAGTACACCGTGGGTCGCAAGGAAGGGAACACCATCCGCCTGACTGCCGAGAACGTGTCGCGGACGCACGCCCGGCTGCTCAAGAAGGGGGATGAGGTCCACATCGAGGACCTCAGCAAGTACGGCACCCGGGTGAACGGCGAGCGCATCAAGACGTCGCGTCGGCTCTCCGACGGTGACGTGGTGATGATCGGCGACTACGCCCTCTCCCTCGAAGGCGCCAAGGCCGCGATCGACGAAGCGGCGGCGGCTCCGGCCCCCGCGGCGGCGGTCGACGAGGCCCCGGCCGACGAGAGCCTCGACAAGCAGCCCAAGCCGCGCGAGGTCACCGGCGTCGGCGTCCCGAGCCCCCTCGAGAAGGCGGCCAAGGCGCAGATCGCGGCGGCCAAGGCCGCGGTGTCGGAGAAGACCGGGCTCGCCACGGCCGCGGTCGAGGAGAAGGAGGAGAAGCAGGGGCGCGGCAAGGGCAAGAAGCGGATCGAGGCCTCTCATCCGATGCTCGTCGCCGTGAACTCCCAGCTCGCCGGCACGACCTACCCGATCACCAGCGAGACGATGATCCTCGGCCGCACCGGGGAGAACGACCTCCAGGTCGAGCACCACTCGATCAGCCGCAACCACGCCAAGATCGTGATGAAGGACGGCAAGGCCACGATGGTGGACCTGCAGTCCAAGAACGGTATTCGCGTCAACGGCGAGTACTGGGAGGAGTCGATCCTCAAGAGCGGCGACGTCATCGAGCTCGGCAAGGTCTCCTTCCGCTTCGTCGAGAAGGGCGAGGACTTCATCTTCCGGCCCGAGGACTGGGCCGGCGGTGCCTTCGCCGGGAGCGAGGCGGCCGACAAGCCCGAGAAGAAGGGCGGCTTCAAGCCGTGGATCCTGATCGTGCTGGTGCTGCTCGTCGGCGGCCTGGTGGCGGTGCTGGTGCTCGCCGGTCAGGAGCCCGAGGTCAACAACGTCCCGCCGACCACGGCGCCGCCGGTCGCCGAGACCAAGACGCCGCCGCCGGAGACCACGCAGCCCGAGACCACTCCGCCGGTGCCGGACACGCCGAACAACGCGGAGATGGTCGCCGGTGCCCTCGACAAGGCGAAGGCCGCCATCGCCGCCGAGAAGTGGGACGACGCCGACCAGCAGGTCCAGGCCGTCCTCGCCCTCGACAAGGCGAACGCCCAGGGCCAGGCGCTGCAGAAGAAGATCGCCACCGAGCGCAAGGCCGCCGCGGCGTACAAGGCCGCGCAGGAGGCGCAGGCGAAGAACGACCTGCCGGCCGCCTGGGAGGCGCTCCAGGGCGTCAAGGACCTGCCCGCGGACAGCGTCTACGCGGCGCGCGTGAAGGAGCTCCGCGACGTCGTGGGTCCGGCCATCGCCAACGCCAAGATCGACGAGGCGAAGGCCGCGCTGGGTCGCAAGCGCTACAACGAGGCGATCAACCTCGCCGACGAGGCGCTCGAGATCGTGCCGGGCAACCAGGAGGCCGAGGACGTCAAGGCGCGCGCCCGTCGTCTGCTGGCCGCCTCGAAGCCGCCGACGACCAAGCCGCCGGTCACCACGGAGCCGACCAAGGCCCCGACGACCAAGCCGCCGGCCGACACCGGTGGCAAGACCGGCAAGGACCTCTACATGGAGGCCCGCAAGATCCACAACAGCGACCCGGCGGGCGCCCTCAAGCTCTACGAGCAGGCCGCGGCGAAGGGCTACTCCAACGCCTACAAGCAGATCGGCTCGGTGCAGATCCAGCTCGGCAACAACGCCGCCGCCATCAACGCCTACAAGCGCTACCTGTCGCTGAACCCGGCGGCGCGCGACGCCCAGACGGTCCGCGACATCATCGTCCGGATGGGCGGCACGCCCTGACGCGGGCGATGGCGTGGGTGCGCTAGCCATCCGCGATCGCTTCATCGTCGGCTTCGCCGGGACCTCCGTCCCGGCGGAGCTGGCGCGCTTCGTGCGCAGCGGCGCGGCCGCCGGGGCGGTGATCTTCGCGCGGAACATCGAGAGCACCGCGCAGGTCGTGGAGCTCACGCGAGAGCTGCGCGCGCTGTGGCCGGCGGACGGGCCGGCGCCGCTCCTGGCCGTCGACCAGGAGGGCGGCCTCGTGCAGCGGCTCAAGCCGCCGCGCTGCCCGGAGTTCACGCCGCTCCCGCCGATGCGTGAGGCGGCGCGCCTCGGCCCCGACGGGCTCCGGCGGCTCGGGGCCCAGGCCGGGCGCGAGCTCGCGGCGGCGGGCTTCAACCTCGACTTCGCGCCGGTGCTCGACGTCGACACCAACCCCGCCAACCCCATCATCGGGTCGCGGGCCTTCGCGGCGACCCCCGAGGGCGTCATCGCCGGCGCGCTGGCCTTCGCGGCGGGCCTTGAGGACGCCGGGGTGCTGCCGTGCGGCAAGCACTTCCCGGGGCACGGCGACACCGACGTCGACAGCCACCTCGCGCTGCCGGTCCTGCGCCACGACCGCGCCCGGCTCGAGGCGGTGGAGCTCGCGCCCTTCGCCGCGGCGGTGGCTGCGGGGATGCCGCTGATGATGACCGCGCACATCGTCTACGCCGCGCTCGACGCCGAGCTTCCGGCGACGCTCAGCCCGCGCGTCGTGCCGGAGCTGCTGCGGGGCGCGCTCGGCTTCGACGGCGCCGTCGTCAGCGACGACCTCGAGATGAAGGCGATCGCCGGCCGCTTCGGGGCCGAGGACGTCGCGCGCGGGGTCCTCGCCGCCGACGTCGATCTCCTCCTCGTCTGTCACGAGGTGGCCCTGGCCGAGGAGCTCGCAGCCGCGCTCGCCCACGCGACCACGCCTCGCGCCGAGGCGCGCGCCTGCGCCCGCGTCGCGGCCCTGCGTCGGCGCGCCCGCGATCATGCGGCGGTGACGGCGGGGTGGACGTGATGGCCGAGATCCGAGCGGCCGCTCCGCCCCGCGCTCACCGCGTGCGGCCGACCGCCTACGACGACTGGCTGCACTTCCAGCTCCAGCTCACCTACCGCTGCCAGCTCGACTGCGTGTACTGCGGGCTCGACCGCAGCAAGCCCGACATGAGCGAGGAGATGATCGTCCGGGGTCTCGACTTCTGCTTCGGGACCGCCGCGCCGAACGTCGAGATCCAGCTCTTCGGGGGCGAGCCGCTCCTACGCTTCGACCTGATGCGCTTTGCCACCGCGCGCGCCCGAGCCCTCGCCGCCGAGCGCGGCAAGCGGCTCGTGCTCGGCCTCGCGACCAACGGGCTCCTCCTCGACGAGGCGCGCGTCGCCTTCATCGCCGAGCACGACCTCGACGTCGTCATCAGCCTCGACGGCCCGGTCGCGGTCCAGGCGCGAAACCGCCCGCTGCGCGCGACCGGCGACGGCGCCGCCCGCGGTCCCTACCCGATCGAGCGGGTCGTCGCCGGCTTCCACCGCCTCGTGCGGGCCGGCGTCGAGCCGATGATCAACATGGTCGTCGGCCCCGAGGACGTTCCCGACATCGCCGCCGGCGTCGCCTACGTCGTCGAGGACCTCGGCGCGACCCTCGTGCGCGTCACCCACCGCCTCGGCGTGCATTGGTCGCAGGCCGATCGGGCGGCCTTCTTCGCCGCGCTCGGGGCGGCGATCGACCGCCACGGCGACCGCGCGCGCTTCGTGAACCTCTGCTCGCCGGACGAGCCGGCCCTGGCCGCGACCAGCGTCAACCTCGACGGCGACGGCCGCATCTACCTCGGCTGCGCGCTGACGACCACGGGGGACATGCCCTCGCTCCTCGACACGAGCTTCGTCGGCGACCTCGCGACCCTCCCGGGCGTCGACGCCGTCGACCGCGACCGCGCCCATCAGTGCGACAACCTCGTCTCCTCGCCGTGGCTCCAGGACGTCGACCGCGAGCTCATCCGGAACAACCTCGAGATGGGCTTCGAGGCGGTCGCCTTCTCGCGCGCCTACATCGCGCGGAACAAGGGCCGCCTCGACCTCGAGGCCCTCGGCTGCGACGATCGCGGCGACGTCGTCGGCCACGACGGGGAGGAGGGCGTCGCGCCCGCCTCGCCGGAGGAGATCCTGGCCTGTCTCCCCGAGCCCGAGCCGACGCGCCTCGCCGTCGCCCGGGCCGAGGCCGTCCCCGGCGGCCTGACCTACGACTTCGGGCGGGACGCGGCCGAGGTCGCGTTGATCGCCGGCGCCGCCCCGGCGGCCGTGGTCGAGGGCGATCCGGAGCGGATCGCCGCGCGCTACGCCC
>SBGO01000095.1 GCA_006226565.1 Deltaproteobacteria bacterium
GACGAGGCCCTCACCGAGCGCGCCCGCGAGACCGGCGCGCGGGCCCTGGCCTCGATGGGCCGGCGCCTCTCGGCCCTCACCCACGGCGTCACCGACGCCGAGGCCTGGCCCGACGCCCTCGAGCCGCTCACCGGCGCCGCCACCTACGGGATGCGTCGGCTCGAGGCGCGCCTCCTGCACGACCTGCAGAAGGCCTGCGTCGAGGCCGAGCGCCAGGTCTACGAGGTCGACCTCGGCCGCTGGCTGCGCGCCTTTGGACGCGCGCCCCTGCGACACCCGCTGACCGCCCGCGGGCTGGTCGACATCGCCCGCCACCTGCGCCGCGCCCGCGCCCGCCTCGCCGGCTGCCACCTCGACGACGCCGACAGCGCCCGCCTCCGCGAGCTGCTGGACGCCGCCGTCTACGCCACCTCCGAGGACGTGCGGCGCGAGCTGGGCGCGATCCTGCGCACCGCCCTCGACGACGCCGGGCTCGGCAGCGCCGAGGTCCCGAGCCGCGCCGCCGCCGACAAGATCGTCGAGGAGCTCCTCGACCTGCTGCTCAACCGCGGCTTCATCGCCTTCGGCGACGTCCGCGACGTCATCGCGCGCAACGAGCTGAAGCTCCCCGACCTGCGCAGCGTCGGCGAGTTCTTCCGCGGCGACCCGCTGCTCCGCCTCGATCGCCTCCTCGAGCAGCGCCTCGATCGCGCCTACCAGCGCGGCGAGATCTATCGCCGCGGCCTCCAGCGCCTGAGCTCCCTGGGCTTCGCCAACGTCGTCGGCCGGCTCCTGGTGCTCTACGGCGCCCTCCCCTTCGGCGGCGCCTTCGTCGTCCTCGAGGGGCTCCAGCACATCGTCGGGCCGCTGGTGAAGCTCTTCGGCGGGCCCGAGGTCCACCTCCTCAGCACCGCGTCGCTGCTCGCCCTCGGCGGCGTGCTCGTCGCGCTCATCCACCTCGCCGCCGTGCGCCGCGCCGCCGTCACCGGGTTCCACCTCCTCGGCCGCTTCGCGCGCCTCGTCGCGATCACGATCCCCGACCGCTTCCGGGGCCTCGCCCCCATCCAGTGGCTACGCGAGACCCGCCTCTGGCGCCTCTTCCGGGCCCGCCTCTGGCGCCCCCTGCTGTTCGCGGTCTTCCCCTTCCTCGTCGCGGCCGCCGCCGCCGGCAGCTGGGTCATCGGCGCCTGGGTCGGCCTCGGCGCCTTCGCCGCGGGCGTCGTCTTCCTCTCCTACCGCGCCGGCCGGCGCTTCGAGGAGGAGCTCACCGACCGGCTGAGCCGCGGCTGGCACCGCTTCGCCAACAACTTCGTTCCCGGGCTCTTCGCCGCCGTCCTCGCCTTCTTCAAGGCGATCGTGAACCTCGTCGAGATCGGGCTCTACGAGGTCGACCAGTGGCTCCGCTTCCGCCGCGGCGACAGCGCGGTGCAGGTCGCCGGCAAGGCCTTCTTCGGGCTCCTGTGGTCCATCGTCGCCTACATCTTCCGCTTCGGCGTGAACCTGCTCTTCGAGCCGCAGGTGAACCCGATCAAGCACTTCCCCGTGGTGACGGTCTCCCACAAGCTCATCCTGCCGATGACCCCGCAGTTCATCGCGCTCTTCGAGAACTTCTTCGCGCCCGCCACGGCGGCGTCGGTGGGCGTCGCGGTCGTGACGACCCTGCCGGGCGTCTTCGGCTTCCTCGTCTGGGAGTTCAAGGAGAACTGGCGCCTCTACGCCGCCAACCGGAAGCCCGCGCTGAGCCCGATGATCGTCGGCTCCCACGGCGAGACGGTCTACCGCCTCCTCCGCCCCGGGCTCCACTCCGGCACCGTCCCCAAGCTCTTCCGCAAGCTCCGCCGCGCCGAGCGCCGCCGCGACGCCGTCGACATCCGCAAGCACGCCGAGGGGCTCCACCACGTCGAGGAGGCCGTCGCCCACTTCGTCGCCCGCGACCTCATCGCGCTCCTGCGGGCCAGCGGCCGCTTCCCCGAGGCCCACGCCCTCTCGGTCCGCCGCGTCACCCTGACGCCGTACCGCATCGTCGTGCAGCTCGCCTGCCCGCCCCTCGGCGCGACGCCGGTCGAGCTGCAGCTCGACGAGCAGGCGCGCTTCCTCGTCGCCGGGCTCGGCCGCCGCGGCTGGCTCGCCAGCCTCGCCCCGGACGCCCTCGCCGCCTTCGAGACCGCGCTGCTCGGCCTCTACAAGCACGCGGGGGTCGACCTCGTGCGCGAGCAGATCGTCTCGATCCTCCCCGGCAAGCCCCCCTACGACGTCGACCGCAAGGGCCTCATCGTCTGGCCGTGCGACGGCTTCGAGACCGAGGCGATCTACCCGCTGCGGAGCCGCGCCGCCCGCCTGCGCCCGCGCGTCCGCGGTCCGGGCCTGGCGCGCCCGCTCCCGGTGATCGCCGTCGGCGACATCTTCTTCAAGCGCCGCGCCCTCCCCTGGCATCGCTGGGTGGCCGCGTGGGCGCCCGAGCAGCACGATCCCGACCCGCTCCGCGACCTCTTCGGGCCGCTCTCGCTCCTCGACGACGACAGCCTCGGCAACGCCGGCCCCGAGCGCCCCCGCCCCTCCGCCGAGCGCCCCCTCGTCGCCGGCTCGCCCGAGCCCCAGAGGACCTGAGCCATGGACGCCTTGCGGGACGCCATCCCCGGGATCCTCGCGGTCCTCGCCGTGGTGATGGACGTCCTCGCGGGCGCGCACGCGCTCCTGAACAAGCGCGACAACCGCGCCGCGGTGGGCTGGATCGGCGTCATCCTCGCCCTGCCCTTCGCCGGCGCGATCCTCTACTGGGTGCTCGGCATCAACCGCGTCCAGCGGCGCGCCACCGCCCTCTACCGCGACTACGTCCGCCGGCCCCGCCCGCGCCCCCGGCAGGCCGGCCGCATCGTCCTCGGCGAGCACTCCCTCGCCGAGCTCTGCGAGGTCCTCGACCGGGTCACCTCCTTCCCGGTGATCGGCGGCAACCGCGTCACCGCGCTCGAGAACGGCGACGCCGCCTACCCCGCGATGATCGCCGCCATCGACGCCGCGCAGCGCTCGGTGGCGCTGCAGACCTACATCTTCGACCGCGGCCGCGTCGGCGACGAGTTCATCGACGCCCTCGGCCGGGCCGCCGCCCGCGGGGTCGACGTGCGCGTGCTCGTCGACGCCGTCGGCGCCCGCTACTCCTTCCCCACCGTCATCCCGGCGCTCCGCCGCCAGGGGGTGCGGGCGGCGCTCTTCAACCGCAACACCTTCCCGTGGCGCTGGACCTACGCGAACCTGCGCAGTCACCGGAAGATCCTGGTCGTGGACGGCCACGTCGGCTTCACCGGCGGGCTCAACATCCGCGCCGGCCACGTCCTCGCCGACGACCCGCCGCACCCCATCGTCGACGTCCACTTCAAGATCGAGGGTCCGGTCATCTGCCAGATGCAGGTCGCCTTCGCCGAGGACTGGGCCTTCACCACCCGGGAGCAGCTCGTCGGCGACCAGTGGTTCCCGGCCATCGACGCCGCCGGCGACATGGTCTGCCGCGGCATCATCGACGGCCCCGACAGCGACCTCGACAAGCTGCGCTGGGCCGTCTTCGGGGCGCTCGCCAGCGCGCGCCGCCGGGTCCGCATCGTCACCCCCTACTTCCTGCCCGAGGGCGACCTCGTGGCCGCCATCCGCGTCGCCGTGCTGCGCGGGGTCGAGGTCGAGATCGTGCTCCCCGAGCACAACAACCAGATCCTCGTGAAGTGGGCCTCCACCGCGGTGCTCCCGCAGATCATCACCGACGGCTGCCGCGTCTGGGAGACCCCCGGCCCCTTCGATCACAGCAAGATCTTCGTCGTCGACGACGGCTGGGTGCTCATCGGCTCGGCGAACCTCGACCCGCGGAGCCTCCGCCTGAACTTCGAGTTCAACATCGAGTGCTACAGCGAGACGCTGGCCGCTCAGATGCACGCGCTCATCGACCGGAAGATCGCGGACGCGACCCTCGTCACGCACCAGCGCCTCGAGTCGCGGAGCCTCCCGACGCGCCTCAGGGACGGCTTCGCGCGCCTCTTCATCCCGTACATCTGACGGCGCCGCGGCCCCCGGTGGTGCCCTTGTCGCCGTCCGCCCGGCGGGGCAAGATGCCGCCCAACACCCGCAGAGGAGCCGCGAAATGCCTGAGATCACCTACGACGCGATCGCCCCCCTCATCGAGCAGCAGGACGTGTCCGGCCACTCGGTGACGGTGACCTTCCGCTGCCCCGTGTCGGGTCGCCAGATCCGCTCCGGTGCCCAGGTCGTCGAGGACCAGGCGGGCAAGGTCGGCAAGGCCGTGAAGCAGTCCCTCTGGCGCAACCTCCGCTGGTCGCTCGGGCGCATGGTCCGCTCGGTCTTCGGCTACGGCGTCGCCGGCGAGATCGGCTCCACCGTCGCCTACACCGCGATGTCGAGCGCCGACGCCCGCGAGTACGAGCCCTCGAAGGAGCAGGTCAAGCAGGCCACCCTCGAGGCCTTCCGCAACGCGCAGAGCCAGTTCGCCTGGGACGCGTCGACCAACCGCTGGGTCGCGGCCAGCGTCTTCAAGGAGCTCCAGACCGAGTTCGCCATCACCATCCAGGCGACGGTCTTCGACAAGCCGTGGGACCGCAACATCCTCGCCCGCATGCTGACCGAGGTCGCCGCCGCCGACGGCACCATCGAGGAGCAGGAGCGCGAGTTCTTCCACGCCTTCACCGGCGGCAACGGGCCGAGCCTCGACGAGCTGCTCGAGAAGCCGGCGCTGACCAAGGCCGAGCTCGGCGAGACCAGCGCCGAGGTCCGCAAGGCCATGCTGCTCCTGGCGATGGCCGTGGCGATGAGCGACGAGGAGTTCGCCGAGTCCGAGCGCGCCAAGCTCGCCCACTTCGCGGCCGGCTTCGGGCTCGGCCAGGGCGACGTCGACCGCGCCGCCCTGCTCGCCGCGGACTACGTCGTCGACCAGGCCCTCGAGACCGCCTACGCCGACGGCAAGGTCGACGCCGCCGAGCGCCACCACGTCGACCAGCTCTCGTTCCGGCTCGGCGTGGACACCGACCGGCTCGAGCGCCTCGACGCCCGCTGCCGTAAGCGCAAGGGCCTGCTCTAGTCCCCCCGGGCGCCACCGTCAGGCGCCCGCGGTCCCGAGGAGGCGCGGCGAGCGACGCCTCGCCGCGCTGCACAACCGCGAGCCGCTGCACCGCAGCAAGGCAGGATCAGCGATGGGTGAGGCCTACATCTTCGACGCCGTGCGGACCCCGCGCGGCAAGGGCCGCTCGTCGGGCAGCCTCTACACGGTGCGGCCGGTGGAGCTCTTGGCGACCGCGCTGCGCGCGATCCGGGACCGCAACGCGCTCGACACCGCCCACGTCGACGACGTCGTCGCGGGCTGCGTGACCCAGACCGGCGACCAGGGCAGCTGCATCGCGCGCTACGGCGCCCTGACGGCGGGCTACGACCTCGACGCGGCCGGGCTCACCCTCAACCGCTTCTGCGGCTCGGGGCTCGAGGCCATCAACCACGCGGCCGCGATGGTCGCCTCGGGCTACGCCGACCTCATCGTCGCCGGCGGCGTCGAGAGCATGTCGCGCGTCAAGATGGGCAGCGACGGCGGCGCGGTGTGGGACCCGGCGACGCAGTGGCAGATCGGCAGCGTGCCCCAGGGCATCTCGGCCGACCTGCTCGCGACCCTCTACGGCATCACCCGCGAGCAGGTGGACGCCTTCGCCCTCGCGAGCCAGCGGAAGGCGAGCGCCGCCCGAGACGCCGGGCACTTCGCGCGCTCCATCGTCCCGGTCCGCGACGACATCGGGCACCTGCTCCTCGACCACGACGAGCTCATCCGCGCCGACACGACCCTCGAGGGGCTCGCCGGGCTCAAGCCGGCCTTCGAGATGCTGGGCAAGGCCTTCGGCTTCGACGAGCTGACCCGCCGCGCCTACCCCCAGGTCGAGGCGATCGAGCACATCCACCACGCCGGCAACTCCTCGGGGATCGTCGACGGCGCGGCGGCGGTGCTCATCGGGTCGCCCGAGAAGGGGCGCGAGCTGGGGCTCACGCCGCGCGCGCGCATCCGCGGCATCGGCATCTCCGGCGAGGAGCCGATGCTGATGCTGACCGGGCCCATCCCGTCGACCCGCAAGGCGCTCGAGCGCGCCGGGATGAGCATCGGCGACGTCGACCTCATCGAGGTCAACGAGGCGTTCGCGGCGGTCCCGATGGCGTTCATGCGCGAGTACGACGTCGACCCCGCCAAGGTGAACGTCGACGGCGGCGCCATCGCGATGGGCCACCCCCTCGGGGCGACCGGCGCGATGCTGCTCGGGACCGTGCTCGACGCGCTCGAGCGGCGGGACCTGGCGACCGGGCTGGTGACGCTGTGCATCGGCGGCGGCATGGGCATCGCGACCATCATCGAGCGCGTCTGAGGAGGGCGAGATGATCACCGACAAGAACGACGCGTTCGAGCTGAGCTTCGACCCCACGGACGGGATCGCGACCCTGTCGCTGGCCATGGCCGGCGGCGTCAACAAGGTCGACGAGACCTTCGCCCGCGGCCTCGACGCCGCGGTCGACTGGGCGAAGGCGCAGGAGGGCCTCGTCGGCGTGGTCCTGACCAGCGCCCACAAGAACTTCTGCGTCGGCGCCGACATCGACGGGCTGGTGCCGCTGCGCGACCCCGAGGAGACGCTGACCTGGGTCGCCGGGCTCAACGCGGTCTTCCGCAAGCTCGAGACCATGGGCGTGCCGGTGGCGTGCGCGCTGGTCGGCTCGGCGCTCGGCGGCGGCTACGAGGTGGCGCTGTGCGCCCACCACCGGGTCGCGCTCGACAGCCCCAAGGTGCAGATCGGGCTCCCCGAGGTGTCCCTCGGCGTCATCCCGGGCGCCGGCGGCACCCAGCGTCTGCCGCGGCTCGTCGGCATCCAGAAGGCCCTCGAGCACATCACCCTCGGGCAGCCGGTGCGCGCCGCCAAGGCCCACAAGCTGGGGATGGTGGAGGCCCTCGCGCCGACGCGCGAGGCGGTCGTCGCGGCGGCCCGCCAGTGGGTCCTCGACCACCCGAAGCACGTCAAGCAGCCCTGGGACGGCAAGGGCTTCGTCTTCCCGGCGCCCGCCCCCGACAGCGAGGACGCGCGCAACATCTTCATGGCCGCCACCGCCATGATCGCCAAGAAGACCGCGGGCACCATGCCCCAGGTCGAGGCCGTGGTCTCGGCGATGCAGGAGGGCGTGCCGCTGGTCTTCGACCGCGCGCTCGAGGTGGAGAACCGCCACTTCGTCCGCTGCGCCGTCAGCCCGCAGTCGAAGGACATGATCCGGACCTTCTGGTACTTCCGGAACGCCGCGATGAAGGCCGAGGGGCTGCCGCTGGTCCAGGACCACGGCTTCCGCAAGGTCGGCATCCTCGGCGCCGGCATGATGGGCGCGGGGCTCGCCTTCATCTGCGCCCAGAAGGGGCTCGAGGTCGTCCTCAAGGACATCGACGACGAGCAGCTGCTCTTGGGTCGCGCCCACTGCGAGCAGGAGGCGAAGCAGCGGAAGCACCTCGACGCCGCCGCGCAGCAGGCGCTGCTCGACCGCATCCGCTTCACCCTCGACGTGGCTGATCTGGCCGGCTGCGACCTCGTCATCGAGGCGGTCGTCGAGAACGACGCCGTGAAGCACGCCGTCACCCGCGAGATCGAGCCGCTCCTCGCCGAGGGCGGGGTCTGGGCGTCGAACACCTCGGCCATCCCGATCACCCACCTCGCGACCGCGTCCGCCCACCCGGACCGCTTCGTCGGGCTCCACTTCTTCTCGCCGGTCGAGAAGATGCCGCTGCTCGAGATCATCCGCGGCGAGCAGACCCGCGACGAGACCCTCGGGCGCGCGGTCCGCTTCGCGCTGGCGCTCGGCAAGCTCCCGGTGCTCGTCAACGACGGCTACGGCTTCTTCACGAGCCGCGTCTTCGCGACCTACCTGATGGAGGCCGTGCAGATGGTCGCCGAGGGGCACGACCCGGTGCTCGTCGAGTGGGCCGCGCGCAAGTCGGGCATGGTCGTGCCGCCGCTCAAGGTCTACGACGAGGTCACGCTCCGGCTCGGGCTCAAGGCGATCGAGCAGGCGGCCCGGTACACCGGCGTCAGCCACGCCGACACGGCGGCCGTGAAGCTCCTCCACCGGATGGTCGACGAGCACGGGCGCATCGGCAAGATCGCCAAGGCCGGCTTCTACGACTACGCCGGCAAGGAGCGCCGCATCTGGCCGGGCCTGAAGGCGCTGGTCGGCGACGCTGCGCCGGCCACGACGGGCGTCGACATCATCGCCGACCGGCTGATGCTGGCGCAGGTCGTGGAGGTCGTGCGCTGCCTCGAGGAGGGCATCCTGCGCGAGAAGCGCGACGCGGAGATCGCCGCCATCTTCGGCATCGGCTTCGCCCCGTCGTCGGGCGGGCCGCTGGCGTGGATCGACCGCCGCGGCGTGGCCGCGGTCGTGGCGCGGCTCGAGGAGCTGGCGGCCGAGCACGGCGCGCGCTTCGCCCCGCCGCGGCTCCTCGTCGACATGGCGAGCCAGGGGGAGCGCTTCTTCGACGCCTGACGGGCCGAGGAGGGCCGAGATGAGCGAGCAGCAGCGCCCCGGGTCGAGCCCCGGGGCCCCCAGGACCGGCGCCGGGCCGTTCGCGCACGGCGGTCACCACCTCCGGCGGGCGCTGGCGGTCGACCTCGCGATCGGCACGCCGCTGCCCGACGAGGCGGCCTTCGTCGAGGCGACCCCCGAGGGCACCGAGGCGCCCTACGCGCGGCTCCTCCTGTGGCGCCGCTCGATGCTCTACCTCGGCTTCCTCGTGCTGCTGCCCTCGCTGCTCATCGACACCGTCACGGTGATCGTGCAGCTCGCCGACAACGACGTCGGCGGCATCCCGGTCGACAAGGACAGCCTCGCCGTCCAGGGGGGCCTGCGCTTCCTCGTCGTGTGCCTCAACGTCGCGCTGGCCTTCGGCGTCTTCGCGGCGTTTCGCCGCTGGAGCGACTGGGCCGGCTCGCGCAAGGTCCTGCGCGTCATGTGGCTCGTCGCCTTCGTCGCGCCGTTTGCCATCGCGCTCTTCCCGATGCGCAGCATCGGCGGAGGGAACGCCGCCGTGGCGACCCTCCTCGGCCTCGCCGGCGCGCTCCAGCACGTCGTGGAGCTCGCGCCGAAGGTGCTCGCGCTCATCCCGGGGCTGCTGCGCGCCGCGGTCAGCGCCAAGGTGCTCTTCCCGCGGACGACGGCGCCGGGCTGGCTCGTGACCCTGGCGTCGCCCTTCTATCTGCTGCTGCTCTTCGTCATCATGATGCTGCCGTATCAGCTGACGGGGAGCCCGCTGCTCGTGCTCGCCATGCTCTGCTTCCTGCTCGGCCCGGTGTGGCTCTGGCGCGCGGGCACGGCGCTCGCCCGGCCGTCCACCCAGGCGGAGGCGGTGGCGCTGGTCAAGCGCACCCGCGGCGTGAGCCTGGCCCTCAACATCGCCGGGGCGCTCTTCCTCTTCGTGGGCGTGGCGACGAGCGCGGTCGGGCTCGACGTCGGGAGCGTCCTGAAGGTGCTCTTCGGCGTCGCCGCCAACATCTTCATCCTGAGCGTGGTCGCGGTCGACGCGCTCGTCGGCGGCCTGACCCGCGCCCGCGAGACGGCCCGGGAGGCCGCGGCCCGCGACGAGGCCGACCCGATGGACGGCTTCCTCGAGGCCGCGAGCGCCGCCTCGGCGAGCTACGGGGCGAGCACCTTGACGGCCGCGCAGGAGCGCTCGAAGCCGTAGCTGCAGGCGTCCTTGAGGAGCGCGATGGCCTTCGCCGTGTCCTGGGTCGCCCCCTGGCCGAGGTTCACGAGGACCGCGGCGTCGTGGCAGCCGATGGGCTCGCCGTTGTCGCACGCCTTGGTGAAGAGGGCGTAGGCCTTGGCCGGGTCCTTGGGGGTCTCGCGGCCGGCGAGGGCGAAGATCCCGTGGTTGAGGCAGCCGCGCGGGTCGTTGCCGGCGCACGCCTTGTCGAAGAGCGCGAGGCCGGCCTTGGCGTCTTCCTTGCCGCCGCTCCCGCCGCACAGCTGGAAGCCGAGGTTGGTGCACGCCTCCATGCTCCCGGCGTTGCAGCCCGCCTCGAAGAGCTTGCGGGCCTCCTTCGGCTTGGCGTCCTGGTCGAGCATCCCGAGCTTGTGGCAGCCGAAGCCCTTGCCCTCGTCGCAGGACTTCTTGAAGTAGTCGCGCGACGGCTCGAGCTTCTGCGGGTTGAGCGCCTCCCAGCGCTGGAGCTCGGTCACCACGCAGCTCATCGAGTCGGCGCCGGTGCCGCAGCGTCCGGCCGGGGCGCGCCCACCGTCGCCACCCGTCCCCTCGGTGGCGTCCCCGCAGAAGGGCTTGCCGCCGTAGAGGCAGGCGTTGTCGAGCAGCTCCTTGGCGCGGGTGGCGTTGGCCTTGGTGCCGATGCCGTCGCGGAACATGACGCCGGCCTGGAGGCAGCTGCGCGGGTCCTGGACGTCGCAGCCGGCGACGAACGCCGCGAGCGCCTTCTCGTACTCCTTGAGGCCGCCCTCGCCCCGCTGCCAGGCGAGGCCGAGCCCGTAGCAGCTGTCGCCGTCGCCGAGCTTGCACGCCTTGGCGAGGATGAAGCGCACCCGCGTGAGGTCCTTCTTCACCGTCCCCTTGCCGTCGCGGTAGATGTTCGCGAGGTACTTGCAGCTCGGCAGGTAGCCGCCGCTGCACGCCTTGTCGAAGAGCCGCAGCGCCTTCTCGACGTCCTTGGCGACGCCGGTGCCGGTCTCGACGAGCTGGGCGAGCATGTGGCAGCCGAGCACCTCGTCGCCGTCGCAGGCCTTGCCGTAGTAGTAGACGGCGCGGTCGTAGTCCTGGGGCCCCCGATCGCCGTTCTCCCAGGCGATGCCGAGCTCGATGCAGTCGTTCAGCTTCCCCGCCTCGCAGCTCGCGGCGAGCTTCTCGCGCTCGCCCTTGGCGTGCGCGACGCTGGAGACGAGGGCGACGAGGGCGACGGCGGCGATCGCGCGGCCGATCGGCCCCGACGGCAGGGACAGCGTCCTGGTCGACGTTCTCATGGGGGTGCTCCGATGCACGGGAGGGACTCTCGAGGTAAACCCGCTGGACTGGGCGTTGCCTTCCGGCCGATGGAAGGTATGCTCGCGCGCATCACCTGTGCAAGGTGGCACCGCCCCCGACACTGCCTTGCCTCCGCTCGCGGAAGCGTCTACACTAGCTGCTATCGGGGGTCAGTGGTCCAGTGTGAGCCATTCGATCCGGGCCGTTGCGCCCGGCTCCACTGAAGAAGGCAACGGAGTCGCCCATGCCCATCGCACCGATCAGCCCGCCCCCGGTTCCGCCCAAACCGTGGGCGTCGTACAGCTGGCCGAAGCTCGCCCGGACGGTCACGATCACGAAGTTCTCGCCGAAGGCGCTCGCGACGCCCATCGTCGGCGCGATCGGCGTCCTGGTCCCGCTCGTCGTGGCCATCATGAAGCTCCGGCGGAGCTCGCCCCTGAGCCACCCGACGCCGGGCGTCGCCAAGCCCGAGTCCTCGAGCGGCCGGCGGCCCTTCGATCCGTACACCGACCACGACTTCTGGATCGTGATCGACGGCATCGAGGCTGGCGCTTTCCAGAAGTTCGACGGCCTGAGCTGGGACTGCGACGTCATCGAGTACAAGGACTCGATGGATCCGTGGCCGCGCAAGCGCCCGGGCATCCACCGCTTCGGCAACATCAAGCTCACCAAGGGCATGATCACCAACACGGCGCTCTACGACTGGTGCGCCAAGGTGCAATCCGGTGAGATGGATCGCCGCAACGGCGCGATCCACGTGCTCGATCGCACCGGGGACAAGAACAAGCCCGTCCTCACCTACGAGTTCTTCCAGGCGTGGCCGACCAAGTGGTCGAGCTTCCGGGCGGATGGCAAGGGCGGAGCCACCCTGCTCGAGGAGATCGAGCTGGCGGTCGACTCCTTCAACCTGAAGAAGAAGTAGGGCCCCCCGAAGCGCTCGGCGACGGCGCGGACGCGTCGCGAGGGACTCTCGCGACCGTGTCCGCGTGGCGTCCGAGCACCGATCCTGGCGATGAGCCGTGGCGACTTACGCGATCGGTGACATTCAGGGCTGCTTTCGGTCCTTCGAGCGACTCCTCACCCGGATCGCCTTCGACCCTGAGGCGGACCGCCTCTGGGTCGTGGGCGACCTCGTGAATCGGGGGCCGCAGTCCCTGGAGGTCTTGCGCTGGATGCGCGAGCACGATGAGGCGGTGGTCGCGGTCCTGGGCAACCACGACCTCCACCTGCTCGCGCGCCACGCCGGCGTCATCCAGGCGTCCCGGAGCGACACCCTCGCCCCGGTCCTCGAGGCGCCGGACGTCGACGCCCTCATCGAGTGGCTGGCGGCGCGCCCCATCGCGCACGCCGACGGCGACCTGCTGATGATCCACGCCGGGCTCCTCCCGACCTGGTCCCGGGAGACCGCGATCGCGCTCGCCTCCGAGATCGAGGCGGAGCTCCGTGGCCCCTACCGGACCGACTTCCTCCACGCGCTCTATCACGAGCGGCCGAAGCGCTTCCGCCCCAACCAGCACCTGCGAAACCGCCGGCTCGCGGCGGCGGCGGTCTTCACGCGGCTGCGCGCGGTGGACGCCGAGGGGCAGATGGTCCCGCGCTTCAAGGGGCCCCCGGACTCGGTGTGCGACGGTCAGGTCCCGTGGTTCCTGCACCCCGAGCGCAAGAGCGCCGACACGACCATCGTCTTCGGGCATTGGGCCACCCTGGGCCTGTGGATCGACGACCGCGTGGTGGCGCTCGACTCGGGCTGCGTCTGGGGGGGAAGCCTCACCGCGTTCCGCCTCGAGGACCGCGCTGTCTTCTCGGTCCCCGTCACACGCTGAGGCCGGCCTTGCGCTGAGGGCGCGCGGACACCGGGCGCGAGAACGGCCCCGGCACCGCCAGGTCGCCGGCCGCGACGCGGGCGTGGTCGGGGCGGCT
>SBGO01000763.1 GCA_006226565.1 Deltaproteobacteria bacterium
AGGTCGTCTGCATGATGAACGACCGCGGCCAACCGTCGCGCCTCCTCCGAGGCGTCGCGCTGTTCGAGGGCCCCGCCCCCGCGCCCGGCGCCGAGCTCTTCGCGGCGCCCGGCGACGACAAGGCCGTCGCGCGCCTCGGGACGACGGCGCAGCTCCCCGGGCACGCCGAGCTGCTCGGCCTCGCCGTCGTGAAGCGCAAGCAGGCCGCGCCCGACACCGTGCTGTACCTCGCCGACGGCCGCGCCGCCCGCGTGCTCGCCCTGCCGCTCGGCGACGAGCGTCCGATTGCCGCAGGGTAACCTTTCCGGCCGGGCCGGCATTGAAGTGGCCACACGGCCCCGGTTGAATACGTCACGTCGGGCGCCGTCCCGACCTCCGCCGCGCCGCGCGGCCATCCAGTGAAGATCGCACCCCGGGAGTAGACATGAAGCGCACCCTGACCCTCCTCCTCGCCCTCGGTGGCCTCGCCGCCGTCGCCCTCGTGGTGGCGCCGCTCACCGCGACCGCCGTCCCCGCCCCGAGCGACACGGTGCGCAGCGTGTCGATGGACGACGACGACGAGGAAGAGTCGCCCCCGTGCCATCGGACGGAGTTCGAGACCGAGCTCGTGAAGAAGGCGTGCGCGGAGGGCGGGCAGTTCGCGGCGAAGGACGCCATGAAGCGCTTCGTGCGCGAGGCCAAGACGAAGCTCGCGCTCGGCGAGGTCGATTGCCGCACCTGCCACGACGTGCTCGCGCCGGAGTACAGCCTCAAGGCCGACGGCATGAAGCTGTTCAACGAGTGGAAGACGAAGCTCGAGGCCGCCAAGTAGCGCCCCGCCGCGCCCCGTGAGCGGGCGCCTCGAGGACCACGAGGCCGCGACGCCGACGCCGGCGCCGCGGCCTCGTTGCGTCTGGTCTCCGGCCCGTTGAGATGTTATGCACAGCACCGTCCAAACACCGCCCTGGAGGCCGAGATGGTCGACTTCACCCTGACCGACGAGCAGGAGCTCCTCCGGCAGCTCGCCCGTGACTTCGCGAAAAACGAGATCATGCCCGTCGCGGCTCACCACGACGAGACCGGCGAGTTCCCGGTGGAGGTGGTCGCGAAGGCCTGGGAGGCGGGCCTGGTCAACACCAAGATCCCCGAGGCGTACGGCGGGCTGGGCCTCGGCGTGTTCGAGAGCTGCCTCATCGCCGAGGAGCTCGGCTTCGGCTGCACCGGCATCACCACGGCCATCGAGGCGAACAACCTCGCCGAGGCGCCGCTGATCGTGGCCGCGAGCGACGCGCTCAAGAAGAAGTACCTCGCCCCGATGATGGAGGAGCCCCAGATGGCCGCGTACGCGGTCACGGAGCCGGGGGCGGGCTCGGACGTCGCCGGCATCAAGACGACCGCCGTCAAGAAGGGCGACACCTGGGTGATCAACGGCACCAAGCAGTGGATCACCAACGCCGCCAAGGCGAACTGGTACTTCGTCCTGGCCAAGACCGACCCGGCCGCCGGCCACCGCGGGATGACCGGCTTCGTCGTGCCGCGCGACGCCCCCGGCGTCTCGGTCGGTCGCAAGGAGATGAACATGGGTCAGCGCGCGAGCGACACGCGCCAGATCGTGTTCGAGGACGTCGAGATCCCGGCGGACCACGTCGTGGGTGAGGTGGGCCACGGCTTCAAGGTGGCGATGGCGGCCTTCGACATCACCCGCCCGATGGTGGCGGCCACGGCGGTCGGCCTCAGCAAGCGCGCGCTGCACGAGTCGGTCAGCTACGCCAACGAGCGCAAGGCCTTCGGCAAGCCCATCTCGGCGCACCAGGCCATCGCCTTCATGATCGCCGACATGGCGACCGCGGTCGAGGCGTCGCGGCTCCTCGTGTGGAACGCCGCCATCACCTACGACCAGGGCAAGCGCAACAGCCACCTCGCCGCCCACGCCAAGCGCTTCGCCGCCGACGAGGCGATGCGCGTGGCCACCGACGCGGTGCAGGTCTTCGGCGGCTACGGCTTCAACCGCGAGTACCCGGTCGAGAAGCTGATGCGCGACGCCAAGATCTTCCAGATCTACGAGGGCACCTCGCAGATCCAGCGGCTCATCATCAGCCGCCACGTCCTCGGCTGAGCCGACGGTCGGACCCTGAGCCGCGAAGGGCTCGGTCTTCGGACCGGGCCCTTCGTCTTTCTCGGGCCGGTGCGCGCGCTCGACACCTGAACACATTTACAGCACCATCGACCACGATGTGTTCACGTGCATCCGACGCCGGCGGTCTCCGGGTGCTGCTCCTCGGGGACAGCCACCTCGGCTTCGACCACCCGCGGCGGCCGCGGGTCGAGCGGCGGCGGCGGGGACCGGACTTCGTGCGGGGGCTCCGCCTGGCGCTGGCGCCGGCGCTGCGCGGTGAGGTGGACCTGGTCGTCCACGGCGGCGACCTCTTCCACCGGCCGAACGTCCCGTCCGAGGTCGTCGGCCTCGGCGCCCGCGCGCTGCTCGAGGTCACCGACGCCGGCGTCCCCGTCGCCCTCGTCCCCGGAAACCACGAGCGCTCCAGGGTCCTCGAGCCCCTCCTCTTCCGCCACCCCGGTCTCCACGTCTTCGACCGGCCCCGCACCTGCACCCTCGGGGTCGCCGGACTGACCGTCGCCCTCGGCGGCTTCCCCTACGCCCGCCGGGTCGGCGAGCGCTTCGAGGCGCTCGTCGGCGCGACCGGCCTCCTCGCCCACGCCGCCGACGTGCGGCTCCTCTGCGTCCACCAGGCCTTCGAGGGCGCCGTCGTCGGGGCGCACGACTGGGTCTTCCGCCCCGACCGCGACGTCGTCGCCGGTCAGAAGCTGCCGCCGCGCGTCGCCGCCGTCCTCTCCGGCCACATCCACCGCGGCCAGCTCCTCCGGCGGGACCTCGCCGGCCGCCCTCTGCCCTGCCCCGTCGCCTACCCCGGCTCGACCGAGCGGACCTCCTTCACCGAGCGCTTCGAGACCAAGGGCTACGCGCTCCTCCGCTTCGCGCCGGGCCCCGACGGCGGCGCGCTCACCGACGCGCGCTTCGTCCCCCTGCCGACCCGCCCGATGCACACCGTCGACGTCGCCCCCGGCACCGACGCCGACCACCTCCGCGACCGGCTCGCGACCCTGGCGCCCGACGCCGTCGTCCGCGTGCGCTTCGCCGGCCCGCCGCCGCTCGACGCGGCGACGCTCCGCGGCCTCGCGCCCGCGACGATGAACGTCGACCTCTCACCACGCGCGGATGTGTCGTGACCGTGTCGGGCCGATGCGTCGGCCCGACCACGCCGCTACGCGTCGCCGCCCCGGGCCAGCGCGAGGACCTCGTCGGCGCGGGCGTCCTCGCCGCAGCGCCGGAGGTGGTCGGCGTAGGCGGTCACCGTGCGCGCGAGCTCCATCTGGTCGCCGGCCTCGACGAAGACGCGGACCGCCTCGTCGAAGCGCGCGGTCGCCTCCTCCGGCGCGTCGCCGCGGCGGCTCAAGATGGTGCCCCACGTCCGCTTCACCTGCGCGACGGCCGGGCGCGCGCCGATGGCGTTGCCGATGTCGAGGGCCCGCGCGACGTGCGCCAGCGCCGCCGCGTAGTCCTCGCGCTCGCACGCGAGCGCCGCGAGGTTCCGGACCACGTCGAGCGCCGTCCGCTGGTCGCCGATCTCGACGGTCAGCTCCTCGGCCTCGACCAGCGCCGCCTCGGCCCGGGGGAGGTCGCCGAGCTCGAGGTAGGTCTCGCCGATGTTGTTGAGGAAGGCCCCGATGAGGTCCCGGTCGCCGGCGATCTCGGCGAGCTCGAGCCCGTCCTTCCAGAGCGACAGCGCCCCCGAGAGGTCGCCGGTCGCGAAGTGGACCGCCCCGAGGCCGACCCGGATGGTCGCCTCGCCCTGCGGGTCGCCGATCTGGCGCCGGAGCTCGAGCGCCTCGCCGAGGAGGTCCTTGGCGCGGTCGAGCTCGCCGCGCTGGATGCGGATGTTGGCCAGCGTCCCGAGGCTCTCGGCCACGGGGCGCGGCTTGCCGAGCCGTCGCCGCATCTCGAGGGAGCGCTCGGCGCAGTCGAGGGCGTCGTCGTAGCCGCCGAGGCCGCCCTCGAGCCACTCGACCTTGGCGAGCTGGTCGAGCGCCGCCGCGACCCCGCGGATGTCGTTGACGCGGCGGTAGAGCTCGGTCGCGTGGTGCAGGCACGGCCGCGCTCGCACGTAGTCGCCGAGCCCGCGGTGGGCCTTGGCGAGCTTGAGCCAGGCGGTCGCCCCGAGGCGCACGTCGCCCGTGATGAGCGTCGCCTCGAGCATCGCGCCGAAGGCGGTGCGCGCGAGGGTGTGCTCGCCGGAGCGGAGCCCCAGCTCCCCGAGCCCCGCCAGGCAGTCGACCAGGAGCGCGCTCCGGTCGAGCCCGATGAGGCCGAGCGCGCGCCGGTAGAAGGCCCGCGCGCGCCGCATGTTGTAGCCCTCGGCGGCGTTCTCGGCGGCCCGCATCAGGAGCCGCGCCGCCGCGCTCGCCCGCCCGCCGGCCTCCCAGTGGTTGGCGATGGCCTCGAACCACTGCGCCGGCTCGTGGAGCTCCAGCTGGGAGAGCCACTGGGCGACGAAGGCGTGGATGCGCGCGCGGCGCTCGCCCGCGATGGACGCGAAGATCGCGTCGCGGTCGCGCTCGTGGACGAAGCTGTGGTCGCTCACCGAGCGCTCGCCCCCGTCGCCGGCGGCCGTGACGAGCCCCAGGTCCTCCTGGGTCTTCAGGACCGCGACGACCTGCTCGCGCAGGCGGTCGGTGATCCACGGCACCTCGCGCTCGCCGCCGGGCGCCCCGGCCCGCTCGGCCCGCAGGACGGCCGCGACGCCGTCGACGCTGAAGCTGAAGCCGAAGACGCTCGCGACCTCGAGGACCGAGCGCGCCTCGTCGGTGAGCGCGGCGACGCGACGCTCCGACGCGTCGGCCAGGTCCGCGGCGAGGGCCTCCGCGAGCGCCGCGGCGTCGGAGGTCACCGTCCAGTGGTCCCCGCGACGCTCGATGAGGCCGCGCTGCAGCAGAATCCGGACGTTCTCCTCGGCCAGCCGCGGGCTCCCGCCGGCGCGCGCGACCAGCGCCTCGACGAGCGCGTCCGGGAGCGGCTCGACCCGGTTCAGGACGACGCGCACCAGCCGCTCGATCTCGCGGTCGTCGAGCGGGCCGACGTCGACCCGGGTCTCGCTCGCCCCGCCGGGCTCGAAGCCGTGGGGCGTCGGGCGCGTCCCGACGAAGACGATGACGAGCGGCGTGTCGGCGAGCTCCGCCGCCATCGCGCTGAGGAGCTCCGCCGAGCGCGCGCCGAGGTGCTGCGCCTGGTGGACGATGAGGATCTGCGGCGCCCGCGCGAGGTCGCTCGCCATCACCTGGACGAGCTGGCGCAGGGCGCTCTTGCGGAAGAGGGCCAGGTCCGCCGGCGGCGTGTCGGCGCTCGGCCCCGAGGCCCGGAGCCCGGCCAGGAACCCCAGCATGCGCGCGACGGCGTTGACCGAGCGCGGCTCGACCAGCGGCTCGACGCCCTCGAGGATGCGGTCGCGGGCGACCAGCTCGCGCTCGCCGGCGTGGAAGCCGAAGCGGCGCCGGACGAGCTGGGCGATCATCGAGGTCGCGCCGTCGTCGTCGGGGGAGCAGGCGACCGGGAGCACGTCGATGCCGCGCTCGACCGGGTCGATGATCGCGAAGGTCTCGGCGAGGAGCCGCGTCTTGCCGGCCCCCGGCGCGCCGACCACGTGGAGGATCCGCAGGTGGCGCTCGGTCACCGCGTCGCGGACGGCGTTGTAGACCGTCTCGAGGGCCGCGCGGCGCCCCAGGAAGGGCGTCTTGGTCCCGAGGACCTCGCGCTCCGCGGCGAGCAGCCGCTCGAGCCGCAGCTCGTTGGGGTCGTGGACCACCACCCGGAAGCGCGCGCCGGTGCTGGGGTCGCCGGGGCCCGGAGCGCTCAGCGCGGCGAGCGCCTCGAGCCCCCCGTCGGGGATCAGGTCTTCGGACGGCGTTACCATGGTCACGTTGGTAGCACCCGCCCCGCGCCGGCGCAACGACGCCGACGCGCCCTCAGTCGCGCTTGATGAGCCCGGCCCGGCCGCGCTTCCGACGCGTCGGCGGCCCGTCCGAGACGGGGTGGGCGACGGCCTCGAGCAGGAGCTCCCGGAGCATCTCGCGGGCGCCGATGAGGTTCTTGACCCGCGATCGGAACTCGCCGCAGACGACGCGCACGGTGCCGCGGCTGTCCGCGCGCAGCGGCGGGAAGGCGAGGATGCGCCGGACGTCCTCGGGCTCGAGGCCGGGACAGCCGCGCGTGTCGAAGCGCAGCTCCACGGTCGACGGCGTGCTCCGCGCCGCCTCGACGGCGTCCCCGTCGAGGCTCCGTGTGAACGAGACCGACAGATGGTCGATGGGGATGACGAGATCCTGACGAACGACGAGCGGCTCCATCACGACTCCAAGCCCGACCTGACCCACACGGCGCCTGCGCGAGCGCGCCCCTGATAGCAGAGTGCGGCGCTCGGCGCGAGCACGGAGGAGGTCTGGGCGTCCACAGTCATGCCTCAGGCGGCGGCCGGCCTCAAGCCTCCGCGGCCTCCGAGCGACGGGCCGCGACCTCGCGCAGGGCGTCCGTGGCCGCCTGCTGCTCGGCCTCCTTCTTCGACAGCCCGCTCCCGGTGCCCTCGAGGACGTCCCCGATGCGCACCTCGGCCACGAAGCGCGCGTCGTGCTGCGGGCCGCTCACGTCCACGAGGGTGTAGACCGGCGTGATCTGATGGGCGTGCTGCGCCCACTCCTGGAGGCGGCTCTTCGGATCCTTCACGGTGTCCTGGAGCAGCGTCTCCTCGAGGCGGGGATCGACGAGCCGCGCGACCAGCGCGCTCACCTCGCCGTAGCCCCCGTCGATGTAGATGGCGCCGACCAGCGCCTCGAGCACGTCCGCGAGGATCGAGCGGCGCGTGCGCCCCCCGCTCTTCTCCTCGCCGCGGCCGACGCGGATGTGCGCGCCGAGGCCGAGGTGTCGGGCGATCGCGGCCAGGGTCCGCGCGTTGACGAGGCGCGCCCGGAGCTGGGTCAGCCGCCCCTCGCGCGCGCCCGGCAGCCGACGGAAGAGCAGCTCGCTCACGGCCAGCTCGACCACGGCGTCGCCGAGGAACTCGAGCCGCTCGTAGTCGACGACGTCGCCGCCCACCTCGTTCTTGTGGGAGGCGTGCGTCAGCGCCTCGTCGAGGAGCGCGGCGTCCTTGAACCGGTATCCGAGGAGCTCCTCGACCGGGTGAGGCTGGGGGGCTGGGTCACTCATCGCGCCCACAGGACCACGAAGCGCCCCCTCGACGCAACGCCGGAACCCACGTCAGTGCCACAACCCCACGCCGAACAGGACGTTGGTGTAACCGGCCGAGGCGTCGAAGGCGAAGGACGCTTTGAGATCGAAGACCCACAGCTCGACGAGGCGCAGCTCGGCGCCGCCGGTCAGGTGGAGCCGCCCGATGCCGTTGTTCGAGGCGCGCGTCGGCTCGAGGTACGTCCCGACGCGGGCCCGGAGGCGATCGTGGAGCACCTCGCCCTCGGCGCCGAGGTGGAAGGACATCGTCGGCTGCACCCCGGCGCGGCGCGGAGCCCCGCTGATGAAGCCCTCGAGGTTCACGGCCCCGTCCACCGGCCCGCTGAGGACGACGTCGGCGCTGAGGAGCAGGTAGCGCCGGTCCGAGGCCGGCTTCGCCTCGCGGAGGGGCGCGTTGTAGGCGCGCTCCGGGTCGGCGGTCCAGCGGTGGCTGACCCCGACGCCGAGCTGCCACGGGGCGACGGCCTCGTGGACGCGGTAGCGCTCGGAGAAGGTGCCGGTCTCCGAGCCGTCGGGGACGAGCTTGCCGCCCAGGCGGAGCTGGGCGCCGATGCGCCACGGCTCGTGCCGCGGCCGCCACAAGAGCCCGAAGTCGAGGGTGCCGCTCGCCAGGGCGATCGCCGCGTCGTCGCCCGGCAGGTGCTCGAGGAGTGTCAAGACGCGGACGTTGAGGCCGAGCCCGGCGATGACCTCGCCGCCGCCGAAGGCCTGGGCCACGGCGAAGATGTAGTCGACGAGCCCCGCCTCGAAGCCGTGCTCGGCGTCGCCCCCGGTCCAGACGTCGATCGCCGCCAGCATCCCGATCGCGAAGGTGTCGAGCTGAAAGTCGATGCCTGCGTTGACCGCGCTGAAGTCGGCGTCGCGCCCGCCGCGCACGCGGTCGGCGTCGAAGTCGATGGCGTCGCCGGTGGTCTGGAGGATGTCGAGGGCGAGGTCGACCTCGAGCCACGAGGTGGCGTGCTCCGGGCGGTTGGCCAGGGACGCCGGGTTCTTCAGCACGCCGTCGATCCCCTCGGCGACCCCGGTGAAGGCGCCGGCGAGCCCGGTGATGCGCGACGAGCTGATGACGGGGCCGCGCGGGAAGTCGATGCGCGCGCCGGGGTCGGCGTCCTCGGCGGCGGCGGGCGCGGCGCCCCACCCCACCGTCCACAGGGCGAGGGACGCGGCGAGCACGCGCACCACGCGCCGAGCGAGGCTTGACCGCCACCGTGCGCGGCGGTAGAGACGAGCTCTGATGCCGGTAGCACCGACCACAGGCAGCGAGCAGGCGGGCGACGCGCCGCGGCGAAGCCGGATGCGTTGGGTCGTCCTCGCGCTCTGGTTCCTGATCGCCACTTGGCTGGTCGTCGCCATCCTCGTGGGCCTGATCCGCGGCGTCTTCGGCGAGGGTCCTATCCCGCCGGAGCCCGACGCGCCGGCGGCCACGGCGCCAGCGCCTCCCGAAGCCCCGGCTCCACGGCCGGGTCCAGGGCCGTGACGACGAGGATACGCCGAGACGCCCCCACGTCGTCCAGGCGAACCCACACCGTCGCCACCTCCCCGACCTCCTCGGAGCGCTCCGGCCACTCGACGAGCAGCGCGCGCTCGCCGTCGAGGAGGTCGCGGAAGCCGATCGCCTCGAGCTCGTCGTCGTCGCCGAGGCGGTAGAGGTCGAGGTGGGCGAGCGCGAGCCGCCCGCCGTCGTAGAGGTTCACCAGCGTGTAGCTCGGGCTCGAGACGCCAGCCGACGCCGGCACCCCGAGGGCGTCGGCGACGGCGCGCACGAAGACCGTCTTGCCCGCGCCGAGGGTGCCCTCGAGCGCCACGACGTCGCCGGGCGCGAGCGCCGACGCGATGGCCGCGGCGACCCGACGCGTCTCGTCTTCGGACGCCGAGTCGATCTCCCAGCGGGTCGGAGCGTCCACGGCGCCGCTACTCGAAGCGGACCTCGACGATCTCGTAGGTGCGCTTGCCGCCGGGCGCGTCGAAGACGATCTCGTCGCCCTCGTCACGGCCGATGAGCGCACGCGCGATCGGCGCGAGGTAGCTGACCGTCCCCCGGCCGATGTCGGCCTCGTCCTCGCCGACGATCTGGTAGGTGACCTCGTCGTCCTTGTCGAGATCGAGCAGGACCACGGTGGCGCCGAACTTCACCCGGGTGCCGTCGAGCTTGGACGGGTCGATGACGCGGGCGCGGCCGATCTTGTCCTCGAGCATCCGCAGCTCGCCCTCGAGGAAGCCCTGGCGCTCCTTGGCGGCGTGGTACTCGGCGTTCTCCTTGAGATCCCCGTGCGCGCGCGCCTCCTCGATGTCCCGGACGTTCTGCGGGCGTTCGACCTCTTTGATCTGCTTGAGGCGGGTCTTGAGCTTCGCGAGGCCGCCGGCGGTCACGACGTAGGGTTCCATGGGCATTCGAAGGGGCTCCTTGCGGGAGTCGCCGGGCAACGACGACGCATCGCGCGTGGTCCGGCCACGCGCGTCTCGTGGGTTGGGGTTCTCGGCGGGCCGCTCAGGCGCGCATGATCTTGCCGCCCGCGCCGAGGCGGTAGTGCGCGGGGAAGACGTTGCCTTCCTCCAGCTCGGCGCGCCAGGGCTCGAGGGACCACTCGTTCTCGATGAGCTGCTCGAAGATGACCGCCTTGATGTTCGGCGTCTCTTCCGGGTCGAGGATGCGCTCGGCGATGACCGGCAGCGCCTCGTCCTTGCCGTAGGTCAGGAGGCCGTCGACGGCCATCATCCGGACCTCGTCGTTCGGGTCGCGGCACAGGACCTTGAGGCGGTCGCGGACGCGCGGGTGCGGGAAGTCGCGCAGGTTCGAGACGAGCTGGACCTTCTGCTCGTTGACGCGGCCGGTGATCTTCTCGGCGCGGTCGAGAGCGCGCAGCAACGCTTCGACCGCCGGCTCCATGCCGACGATCTCCTTGAGCGCGCGCAGCGGCCAGTAGACGCCGTCGCTCTCGGAGACGAAGCGCTCGATCGGCGCGACCGCGCGCGGCCCGGCCGCCACGAGGAACTCGTAGCCCATGCGCTTCTCGTCCTCGTCGTTGATCTGCCCGTCGATGCGGAAGGAGAAGCGCTTGAGGAGCGCGTCGAGGGCCTCCTCGCTGCCGATGTCGGCGAGCACCTGCATCGCGCGCTGGCGCTCCGCGGGCTGGCCCCACTTGTTGGTGACCCGCTTCTCGAGTCGCTGGATCTTCCCGCCGCCGCCGCCAAACCCGAACAAGCCCATGTCGGCCTTCCTCTCGCGTCCGGGCGTGCTTCTCGCCTCGCCCGTGCCCGTGCCTCGAAGGCCGAAGGGTATACCCGAAAGCGCCGGGCCGTGCCATCATTGGGACGCCCGTGCGCAGCCCAGACCTGCGCGCCCCCACGGAAGGAGACGGAGCGCTCGTGTCGGTTCAGATCATCCTGGCGTCGGCCTCGCCGCGCAGAAAAGAGCTGCTCGAGCGGCTCGGGTTCACGGTCAAGGTCATCCCGTCCGCCATCGACGAGGTCCGCAACGAGGGCGAGGCCCCGGAGAACTTCGTCAAGCGGATGGCGCGCACGAAGTGCCTCGCCGTCGTCGACCGCCTCAACCAGACGATGTACCCAGCCGAGCCCGGCGGGGATCCCCAGGCGCGCCGCTACCCGGCGATCGCCGGCGCGACCGCCGGCGCGCGCACGCAGGAGACGCGCTGGGTCATCGGGGCGGACACCGTCGTCGTCCTCGGCGACCGCATCCTCGGCAAGCCCAAGGACACGGCCGAGGCCTCGGAGATGCTCCACCGCCTCGGCGGCAACAGCCACCGCGTCATCACCGGCTTCTGCATCCACGATCTGCGCAAGAACAAGGAGGGGATCCAGGCGGTCGGCACCGACGTCCGCTTCAAGCGCCTCACCTCGAGCGAGATCGAGAAGTACATCGCCGTCGGCGAGTCGATGGACAAGGCCGGCGCGTACGCCGTTCAGGGCGTCGGCGCCTACCTCATCGACTCCATCGTCGGCTCCTACACCAACGTCGTCGGGCTCCCCCTCTGCCAGACCGTCGAGATGATGGAGGAGATGGGCGCCCACGACATCCTGCCGTACTGAGGCGGGGCGTGGTCGGGGTCGACGTCGCGACGACGCACGCCGCCATCCTGGAGCGGGTGGCGGCCGCATGCGCGGCGGCCGGCCGGGACCGGGCCGAGGTGACGCTGGTCGCGGTGTCGAAGCGGCAGCCCGAGGCGCTGGTGCGCGAGCTGGTGGCCCGCGGGCAGCGCGACTTCGGCGAGAACCTGGTGCAGGCGTGGCAGGCGCGCCAGGCCGCCTTCGCCGACCAGCCGGAGCTGCGCTGGCACCTCATCGGGCCGGTGCAGACGAACAAGGCGAAGTACGTCGCCCGCACGCCGCCGGCGATGCTCCACACCGTCGACCGGCCGGCCCTCGTCGACGCCCTCGGGCGGCACCTCGACGCGGCCGCGCCGCTGCCGGTCCTGCTGCAGGTGAACATCGACGGCGAGGCCCAGAAGTCCGGATGCGCGCCGGAGGATCTGGACGCGCTGGCGGACCACGTGTGCAGCGCACAAGGGCTCTCGCTGCGCGGCCTCATGTGCATCCCGCGCTACAGCGACGACCCGGAGGAGACGCGCCCCGCCTTCGTGGCGCTGCGCGAGCTCGGCGAGCGCATCAAGGACCGCGTCCCCGGGGGCCGCGTCGCGCTCTCGATGGGCATGTCGACGGACTTCGAGGTCGCCATCGCCGAGGGCGCGACCCTCGTCCGCGTCGGCACGGCCCTCTTCGGCGAGCGCGCCTACTGACCGCACGGCGACGCGGCCGGGGAGAAGTGAGTTGACGTGCGGACGCTGCGCGCGCGAGGGTCCGGGGTCCGCACCCCGGTCGTCACGGAGCGTGCCCATGCGGACCATCGTCGAGATCATCGCGGCCAAACGGGACGGAGGCGCCCTCTCGGACGCCGAGATTCGCCACGTCATCGCCTCCTACGCCAGCGGCGCGCTGCCCGACGAGCAGATGTCGGCGCTGGCGATGGCCATCTGGTTCAAGGGGCTCGACCCGCGCGAGACCGGGACCTGGACCGACGCGATGCTGCGCTCGGGCCGCGTCCTCGACCTCTCCGCCCTCCCCCGGCGCGTCGACAAGCACTCGACCGGCGGCGTCGGCGACAAGGTCTCGCTCATCCTGGCGCCGGCGGCGGCGGCCTGCGGCGTGACGGTCCCGATGGTGAGCGGACGCGGCCTCGGCCACACCGGCGGGACCATCGACAAGCTCGAGGCCATCCCGGGCTTCTCGGCCGACCTCGAGGTGCCGCGCTTCGAGGCGGTGCTGAAGGAGCACGGCTGCGCCATCATCGGGGCCACCAGGGACATCGCTCCCGCCGACAAGCGCCTCTACGCCCTGCGCGACGTGACGGCGACGGTCAGCTCGCTGCCGCTCATCGTCTCGAGCATCATGTCTAAGAAGCTCGCCGAGGGCATCGAGGGGCTCGTCCTCGACGTCAAGGTCGGCGCGGCCGCCTTCATGCAGACCCTCGACGACGCGCGCCGCCTCGCCGAGGGGATGATCGCCGTCGGCGAGCACATGGGCGTCAAGGTCGCGGCCTTCATCACGCGCATGGACGAGCCGCTCGGCCGCATGGTCGGCAACGCCTGCGAGGTCGCCGAG
>SBGO01000421.1 GCA_006226565.1 Deltaproteobacteria bacterium
GGTCGCCCTGCGTGAAGCGCGCCAACGCCCGGGCGGCCTCCACCCGCTGGTCCGCCTGGCGGCTCCCCAGCGGGCCGCGCAGGTCCTTGTAGAGCGCGTCGAGCCCGCGGTAGGCGATCGCGCGGTACAGGTCGTCGAGCCCGACCGGGCGCCCCCACCCTTCCGCGCGCACCGGCGTCAGCAGGTCCGCCGCGGCGCCGGACTCGCGGGCCCGGTCGAGGGCCAGGGCGATGACGACCGCCGCGCGCTGGACCTCGGGCTGGCGCGCGGCCTGGCTGCTGCTCGACACGAAGGTCTGGCCGTTGGCCTGGATCGCCCGCTGGACCCGGGCGGCCATCCCGACCAGCGCGTCCACCTCGTCCTTCTTCGGGGCGCGCGGTCGGGCCAGGACGTGGTCGGCGATGAGCCGTGACATCGGCCCGAGGAGCGCGACGAGGGCCTGGGCGTCGGTGGAGGACTCGATGGCCTCGCCGAGATCCGCCAGCCCGCCCGCCACGTCGCCCGCGGCGAAGCGCTGGGCCGGGCCGTGGAGGCGCGCCCCCTCCGCCCGCTCGAGCATGTGCCGGACCGTCGGCGACACCGACGCCATCGGCGCCAGCTCGGCCGCCAGGCGCCGCGCGTCGTCCGCCCGGCCTTCGGCGAGGTACTGATCGAAGCCGGCCGCGGCGCTCGCCACGGGCTCGAGGGAGAGCCGCTCGACGATGGCGCCGGCCGCGAGCAGGAGCCCGTCGGGGTCGGTCACGAGCGCGCCGATCTTCGTGCCGTCCACCCGGAGCTTCCGGTAGCCGAGGACCGCGCCCGTGGGCGCGTCGACCGACCAGATGACGGTCGGCTCGCTGCGGGTCGTGACCACGGCCACGCGGCCCGCGGCGCGCAGCTCGACCACGTCCTCGGCGGTCACGCCGCCCAGCGTGCGCTCCCAGAGCGTCTCGCCGCTCGCGGGCTCGACCCCGAAGAGCGTCATCCCGGCGCCGATCTTGCGGACGAAGACGAGCACCCCGCCCGCCTCGACGGGAGCGACCCAGGTCGGCATCGGGACGACCTTCGCGGGCGCGTCGGGGCGGCCCAGGTCCGCGATCACCAGGCGCCCGTCCCCGCCGGCGGGGTTCGGCGCGAAGGCCGACACGCGATGGGCCGCGACCGTCGCGAAGATCGGGCTCGTGTCGAGCCCCGGCGGGCGGGTGACGGCGGCGGCGACCGTCTCGTGGCCGCCGGTGTCGACGAGGGCGATGTCCATGAAGGACTTGCCGCGTGGGCGGAGGTCCGCGGCGGTCAGCTCCCCGCGCGCGTCGAGCCAGAGCTCCGGGGTCGGCCGCGCCACGCCGGCGACCCGACGCGCCCAACGCCCGCGCTCGCGGCCGCTGAGCGCCTCGACGAAGACGACCGAGAAGGGCTGGAGCCCCTCGACGAACGCCAGCGTCCCTCCCGCCACCAGGACTCGGGTCGGGTGCGCCAAGGCGAGCGGCTTCTTCCACTTCGGATCGGCGGTCTCGAGATCGAGGCGCTGCACGCTGTCCTGCACCGGCCCGCCGGTGGCGAGCAGGACCCCGCGCGCGTCGGCCCACAGCACGCGCGCATCGCATCGCTCCGGCCGCGTGCAGCCGAGGTCGCGCTCCCAGAGCTGCGTCCCGACGCTGCGGCGGTAGGCCGCGACCGTCGCGCCGGCGATGACGACCACGTCATCGGTCGCCCACACGCCGCGCACGCCGCCCCTGGGGACGCGGCTCCACGCGACCACGCCGGAGTCGAGGCGCACCGCTCCGACCCCGGTGGTGAGATCGCTGACGACGATCTCACGCTCGCCGGGATCGACCCAGCGCGCCGCCACGGGGGCGCCGAGCTCCGCGGAGACGCGGTAGAAACCCGGCTCCTCGGCGCGCGCGGCGGGGCTCGCGCCGAGGGTGCACAGGACAAGGGCGAGAGCCGACGCCCGGGCGACCGCGAGGGAGACGGACGTCCCCTTCCGCTGCCGGTCGCCGGACGTCACCGCTGCGGGATCCGCCCGTAGAGGGTGCTCAGCCCGCGCAGCCGCGCGGCGAGCGAGCCGTTGAACGCCTGGACGCGCACGCGCCAGCCCCAGTTGCCATCGCTGGTACCGGGCGAGTTCATCCGGCTCCGGCCGTCGAGGCAGAGGACGTCCTGGAGGGGCACGATCGCCATCGACGACACCGACGCGAAGACCGCGCGGATCATGTCCCACACGACGTCCTGGCCGCTGACGGCGAGGTACCGGCGGACGTGGTCACGCACCTGGCCCGACGTCTCCTGCCACCAGCCGAGTGTGGTGTTGTTGTCGTGCGTGGCAGTGTAGGCGACCGAGTCCTCGACGTAGTTGTGGGGCAGGAACGGGTGCTCCGGGGTCTCGCCGAAGGCGAACTGCAGGACGCGCATCCCGGGCAGCCCGATGCCGTCGCGGAGCTCGACCACCGCGTCGTCGATGACGCCGAGGTCCTCGGCGATGAGCGGCAGCTCCCCGAGGGCGTTCTTCAGGTCGTCGAAGAGCGCCATCCCCGGGCCCTCGATCCACCGCCCGCTGCGCGCGTCCTGGGCGCCCGCCGGCACCTCCCAGAACGCGGCGAAGCCGCGGAAGTGGTCGAGCCGGACGTAGTCGGTCAGCTCGCGGGCGCGCTGCAGCCGGCGGACCCACCACGAATGCCCGTCCGCGCGCATCCGCTCCCAATCGTAGAGCGGGTTGCCCCAGAGCTGCCCGAGCTCGCTGAAGAAGTCCGGCGGGACGCCGGCGACCGCCTGCGGCGAGCCGGTCGCGTCGAGGCGGAACTGCTCGCGGTTGGCCCACACGTCGACGCTGTCGCGATCGACGTAGATCGGCACGTCGCCGATGATGCGGATCCCGCGCTCACCGGCGTAGGAGCGAAGCGCCTGCCACTGGCGGTCGAAGAGGAACTGGAGCGCGACCTCGCGGTCGATCTCGCGGGCGTAGCGCACGCGGGCCTCGGCCAGGGCGGCGGCGTCGCGGTCGCGGAGACCGGCGGACCACTGCCACCAGGGCTGCCCGCCGTGGGCGGCCTTGAGCGCGATGAAGGTCGCCGCGTCCTCGACCCAGTCGTGGGCGGCGCGGAACGCCGTGAAGGCGCGCTCGAGCTCGCCGTTCCGTCCGTCGACCAGGGCGTCGGCCGCGCGCGCCAGGCGCGGGCCCTTGAACGCCTTCATCGCCGCCGAATCGATCTGATCGAGGGGGAAGTCCGGCGCGACCAGATCCTTCGCCTCGAGCAGCCCCTCGGCGGCGAGCCGCCCCAGGTCGATCAGCCACGGGTTGCCGGCGAAGGCGGCGAGGGTCGCGTAGGGGGACTCTCCCGGCCCCGGGGGGACCAGCGGCAGGATCTGCCACAGCGAGACCCCGGCCTCGGCGAGCCAGTCGATGAAGCGCATGGAGCCGTCACCGAGGTCTCCAATCCCATGGGGTCCGGGGAGGGACGTCGGGTGGAGCAGGATGCCGGCAGCGCGTTGGTTTGCGGTGGACAGGGTGAGCCTCTCGAACTTCTGGCGTGACTGTGGAGGCTGGATGGCTGAGCTCGCGGCGGCCTGGCCGGCCGACGAGCGTCAGTACGTGGCGGTGCGGACGGCCTCGCTCAGATCGGTGCGATCGCTGTAGCCGATCTGACGGAAGATCACGGTGTCGGCCGTGCCGACGTGCTGGTCGTCCAGCGACTTGCCGACCGCCTCGAGCAGCCCGCGCAGGTCCTTCACCGGCCCGATGTAGGCGGGCGCCGGCTCGGAGCTCGGGAACAGGCGGAGGTGAAGCTGACCAAACTCCTTCTTGATCTCCAGCTTGTACGTGGCCATCGGGCGGCTCCTGGGTGGGTGGTGCGTGCGCGGGCGGGGCCCGGATGAAGTCACTTCTTGCCCAATCTCGGCCCGAAGTCCAGCCGGTGAGCGCCTCCCCCCGCTGAACGCGCGCCGCTTCGGGGGATCGCGCGGTGTGTCGACACCGGCGACACGTTCAACTAGAACCCGGCCATGCCACGTTTTCCAGCCGCCTCCGACACCAACCGGTCCCTGACGGCCGGCGTCTTCAGCGCCGTCGCCGAGCGGGTCCGCCACTACCAAGGGCCCGCCTACCGCCTGCACATCGGCGACACCTGGCGCGAGCCGCTCCTCGCCGCCCGGGCCGAGTCCCAGCGGACGGCGGACCGACCGCACCTCCACACCTACTCCCCCGTCCAGGGCGAGCCGGAGCTCGTCGACGCGATCCTCCGCCGCGTCGCGAAGCGCACCGGGCGACAGCTCGACCGCGACGCCGTCCAGGTGACGGCCGGGGCGACCGGGGGCCTCAGCGTCCTGTGCCAGACGCTCCTCGACCCCGGTGACGAGGTCCTGCTCCCCGCGCCCTTCTGGCCGCTGATTCGCGGCATCATCGCGTCCCGCGGCGCGGTCCCGGTCCAGGTCCCCCTGTTCGACCGCCTGCGCGCACCCGGCTTCGACCTGGAGCAGGCGCTCGAGGCGGCCATCACGGAGCGGACCGCGGCGATCTACGTCAACAGCCCCCACAACCCGACCGGCGTCATCCTCGACGACGCCGAGGCCGCGGTGATCGCCAAGGTCGCGCGGCGCCACGACCTCTGGGTCCTGAGCGACGAGGTGTACGAGGACCTGTGGCTCGGCGACGCCCCGCACACGCCGCTGTGGGCCCGCGACGACCTCTTCGACCGCACCATCGCCGTCCACAGCCTCTCCAAGGGCTACGGCCTCGCCGGGGCGCGGGTCGGCTACGTGCACGGGCCGGTCCCGCTCATCCGGGCGATGCGCGCGGTCCACACCCATCAGGTCTACGGCGCGGCCCGCCCCATGCAGCTCGGCGCGGCCCGGGCCCTCGACGAGGGCGACGCCTGGCTCGCCGAGGCGCGCGCGAGCTACCGCGACGCCGCGGCCGCGACGGCCCGAACGCTCGGCGTCCCGGCGCCGGAAGGCGGGACCTTCCTCTTCTTCGACGCGAGCCCGTGGCTCGCCGGCGCGGACAACGCCGATCCGCTGCTCCTGCGCTGCGTCGACGAGGGGGTGCTGCTCACGCCCGGCGCCGCCTCCGGCGAGGCCTACCCGACCTGGGTCCGGCTCTGCTTCACCACCGTCCCGCCCGACGAGCTGGACGAGGCCCTCGCTCGGCTCCGCGGCGTCCTGGGCGAGCTCGCGCCGGGAGGTGCCGCGTGAGCGCTCCGGCTGCGGTCCTGCTCGACATCGAGGGCACGACCACCTCGATCTCCTTTGTCTACGACGCGCTCTTCCCCTTCGCTCGCGCCCGGATGCGCGCCTTCCTCGCGGAGCGGTTCGACGACCCGGGTGTCCGCGCCGACGTCGCCCGCCTCGGCGACGGGAGCGCCCGCGACGCGGACGAGGCCGCCACGATAGCGCTCGCGCTCATGGACGCGGACGTCAAGGACACCGGCCTCAAGGGGCTCCAGGGGCGCATCTGGGCGGACGGCTACGCCTCGGGCGAGCTGCGGGGCCACGTCTTCGCCGACGTCCCCACCGCGCTTCGTGAGTTTGCCCAACGTCAAATACCCGTACATATCTACTCTTCGGGGAGCGTCGCCGCACAGAAGCTCCTCTTCGGCGCCTCCGAGGCCGGGGATCTGACGCCGCTCCTGCACGGCTACTTCGACACGACCACCGGCCCGAAGAAGGACGCGGAGAGCTACCGCGCCATCGCGGCGGCCGTCGGCCTGCCCCCGACCGCCCTCCTCTTCGCGACCGACAACCTCGACGAGGCACGCGCCGCCCGCCACGCCGGGCTCCAGGTCGCCGTCTCGGTCCGGCCGGGCAACCCGCCCCTGCCTCCCCACGACTTCCGCGTGGTCCGGACGCTCGACGAGCTGCTCGACGAAGCCTGACCGACCGGCACATTCACCGCAGGCCCGCCCGTTTCGATATCGTCTCCGATTGCGCCGGCAGACATCGCGTGGCTGCGCTTCGCGCCGCGTTCGGGGCGGGAGGGCACCCGTACGCGCGCTTGTCCGCTCGGTTCAATCGGATCGACCAGGGCTCCATCGAACGACTTCCGCGGCACCGCGTCATGAGAAGGCGTGACATATCGAGTCGAGCCTGGTAGCGTTTCCGTGTTCGCATCTCGTTCGTTTGACTGTGTGAGAGGACTGACCGAACGGTCTGGTGCACGCAAGCCGTAGGCGCGCGCGACAAACTCCCCTGACACGCCCGGCGTCTCCCCCCCGACGCCCGTGGCCGTCCCGATCCCCGCGGTGGGCGCCCCCGCCTGCCCGCCGAGGCCGACTCCTTCACGGGAGTCGGCCTCCTCCTTTTCTTTCGCGGACTTGGGCAGCCATGACGGCGTCGGGTCGCAAGCCCGCCGCGCGTGGCGCGCCACGCCGCCCCTAGACGAGACCGCTGTCACATTCACATTTGGCAGCAAACGGGCGTTCACAGGCGGGTCCCCGGCGCTCCGTGCGTTCACGATTCACAGCGTGACGCGCGCACAGCCGCCCGCGACCCGCGGGACGGCCGCGGCGCAGGCTACCGCGCGACGAGCGTCGGCGTCCCGGCGACGACCCAGGTCCCGAGGAACTGGACGAGCTGCCGCGTGGTCCCCGGATCGCGGAACATCACGAAGTGCCCGTCGTAGTCGCCCGGGGCCGTCTGGACCTGCACGGCCGTGTACCGGGCGCCGTCCCGCGTCACGTTGCCGGTGATCGGCGGCTCCCGGGAGACGTAGCCGCCGCTCGGCAGGAGCACGGGCTCCGCGAGCTCGACCCGCATCAGGCGCCCGAAGGTCAGGGCCGTCGTGTTCGGCGTGTAGCTGTCGCCCGTGCCGACCACGTGGAGCGTGTGCTGCGGGGTCACCCCATCGCGCACGCTGTCGAAGAGCTGACGCGCGTGGTTCTCCGGATCGAGCGGGTCGAAGAGCCCCTGGATGAGCCCCATGACCGGGTGGTTGTCGCCCACGGTGCCGAGGCCGGTGTCCGTCAGCTCCTGGAGGGCGACCGCCACCGCCATCGGGACGTTGACCGGCTGGGTCTTGCCGAGGAGCCCCTGGACCAGGCCGGCGCCCGCCCCGCTCCACACGTCGAGCTTGATCCCCGGCTCGTAGGGGGCCGCCAGCGGCCCGGTCGTCGCGCCCTGGCTGTGGCCGATGTAGGCGATGTACGCGGGGTCGAAGCGGATCTCGGCGCCCGTCGGGCTGTCGGCGGCGGACACGGTCAGCGCCTCGACGGCCTGGACGAGCGCGAAGGTGTCGGCCGCGCCCTGATAGAGGTTGCCGCGCGCCGCGACCGGGTTGGCGAAGTTGTAGAAGAGCCCCTCGGGGTCGAGCTCGCTCTGCCGACGATCGCCGTGCATCGGGCCATCCCAGCCGACGACGGCGAAGCCGACCGTCTCGTCGCCGGTCACGATGTGCGAGAGCGCGGCGCCGACGTTGTTCACGGCCGAGCGGAGGCTGCCGCCGGTGCCGTGTCCGTAGATGGCGACGGGCCAGCCGTTCGCCGGCATCTCGAGCCCCTTCGGGACCGTGAGGCTGACGCAGACGTCCTCGGTGCCCTGGAGGGTCACGACGCCGCCGCTCGAGACGATGTCCCCGCCGTCCTCCGGCCGGAGGTACGGGCGCGTCCCCTGCTGAACGACCGGGAGGGGGAGGCGCATGTGCAGCTCGTAGAAGTCGTCGTTGGCGGCGAAGCAGCCGCGCACGTGGGCGTCGCCGCCGAGGTCGTCGTCGCAGGGCGAGGTCACGCCGGCGTCGCAGAGGGTGAGGGACTTCGGCGCCGGCGCCGGCGCCGCGCGGACCGCGTCACGCACCGCCGGGAGCACGTCGTCGACGGGCTGGGTGGTGAAGACGGCGGCCGCGATGACCCGGTCGGCCCCGACCTGGGCCTCGGAATCGACGAGGTACGCGCGGAGCGGCGCGTAGCTGTCCCACGCCGCGCCCAGGGTCGCGTCGGTGGGCCGCTGGGCGGCGAGCATCGCCACCATGTCGTCGTCCGCGGCGAGCTCGGTCCCGTCCGTGGCCGCGATACCCCGCGCGAGGATGACGGCGTAGGTCGTCTCGGGCCGCAGCGGCGTGTCCCAGGACGGCTTGACGGTCAGCGAGCGCGGGCAGAGGTAGCGCGAGCCGCCGTCGGTGAGCGCGTAGCCGAAGGCCGGCCGGGTGTTGTAGCCCGGGCTCCCCGACGTGATGTCGAGGAAGTAGAGCGTGGGCTCCCCGGGCGGCGGGTCCTGGATCCCCTCGGCCCACACGCTGCCGAGGGTGAAGACGGTCGAGAAGCGGAAGATGACGACCGGGACCGTCGAGAAGCCCCTCTGCACGCGCTCGATCGCGTCGACCACGCGGGCGACCGGGTCGAAGCCGACGAGCCCCGGCCCCGGGGTCGGGAAGCCCGTCAGGTCGATGTGCCCGTTCACGAAGCGGATGTCGTTCGGGTACGGGAGCCGGAAGAACTCGTCCGGGGTCTCGCCGGGCCGCGGGACCTCGAAGTAGACGCGCGGCGGACCCACGGTGTCGGGCGTGGCGCAGGTGACGCCCTGCCAGGGCCGGAATCCGAACACCGGGCTCCCGGCGCCGCAGGTCCCGTCGGCCGTACACGCGAGGCCGGCGCGGCAGTCGGTCGTCTCGTCGCAGGCTCCGTCGATGTCGGCGGTGCCGGCGGGCGCGCACGATCCGGAGAAGCCGGTCGAGGCGCAGACGAGCCCGCGCACGCAGTCGCCGGCCGTCGAGCAGACGGCGCCCTCGCCGCCCTGCCCGGCCGCCTCGCAGAGGCCCTTGACGCTGCAGTACAGGCCGGTGCCGCACTCCTCCGTGAGGATGCACGGGCGGTTCGCCGGCGAGTCACCGACCGCCCGGCAGCCCCCGTCGATGCACTTGAGGCCGAACCGGCACTCGTTCGTGATCGCGTTGGCGTCGCACGCCTCGCCCACCCCCTTGCCCACGGTGGGGTCGATGTTGATGTCCGCGGAGACGTCGACGTCGACGGTGATGTCCGGGAGCGAGAAGAGCTCCTCTCCGTCGAGGAGGCCGCAGCCCACGAGGAGACCGGAGGCCGCGACGGCGAGGGCGAGGAGCGAGGAGCGGCGGGACGCCTCGAGCATGGGGTCCTCCGACGTGGAGCGAGGCGCGCGCACGTGCCCGAACGCGCCCCCGAGCACGTCAACCTAGCATCGCCGGCCGGTCGTTGCGAGGCGGCCGACGCGCGCTCAAGCCTGGGTCGGCGGCTCGCCGGTGCGGTTCCGGGCCGCCAGCGAGCGGAGGAAGCCGACGAAGTACTGAACGGCGCTGAGCAGGCTGAACACCATCGACAGCGCGAGGAGCATCACGCCCAGGGCGTTGAAGTCGATGATCGCCGACGAGAAGCCGAAGTCGATGAGGTAGCGACCGTCGAGCATCAGCGCCACGATGCCGACCAGCTGGAAGGCGGTCTTGAACTTGCCGCTGCGCACCACGTCGACCGACAGCCCCTCCGACGACGCGATCGCGCGGAGCCCGGTGATGGTGATCTCGCGCGACAGCAAGAGGACCACGAACCAGCCGGGGATGCGGTGGAGCTCGGCCGCGAGGATGAGCGTCGCGAGGACGATGAGCTTGTCGGCGAGCGGATCGAGGAACTTCCCGAGGACGCTGACGAGCCCGCGCTTGCGGGCCAGGTAGCCGTCGAGCCAGTCGGTGATCGCCGCGATGGCGAAGAGCAGCGTCGCGAAGAAGTTCCCGACCGGCGTGTCCAGCAGCATCAGCAGCATGACCGGCGGGATCAGCGCGATCCGGGACATCGTCAGCAGGTTCGGGAGGTTCGTCAGCTCCTCTCTGAGGGAGCGCGGCGTCCTCGGGGTCTTCGCGGCGTCGGTGCCCATTGCCGGGACCTTAGTACGGACCGGGCCAAAAGTCTTGGCCTCCTCGCACGTCGCGACGGTCTAGCCGTTGAGGCGCTCCTTGAGCGGGGCCGCGGGCCGCCAGGCGGGGCGCACCTGCGCCGGGAGCTGCACGGCCTCGCCGGTGCGCGGGTTGCGCGCGATGCGCGGGGCGGCCGAGCGCGCCTCGAAGGCGCCGAAGCCGCGGATCGCCACCGCGCGACCGGCCGCGAGCTCGGCCGCGATGACCCCGTCCTTCGGATCGAAGAGGGCGTCGAGGAGGCCGCCGACCGTCCGCTGGTCGAGCCCGGTCCGGGACGCCAGCGTCTTCACCAGCTCGGTCTTGTTCATCGCGCGCTCCTCCGGAGCCCCAAACGACGAAGCGCCGACCCGCGTCGGCGGATCGGCGCTCGTCGGTCCGGGCTCGCCTTACTTGCGGCGGCTCAGGGCGTTGCCGATGATGGTGAGCTCGTCACGCCAGTAGACGTCGCTCTCGGGGAGGCCCTCGACGATCTTGAGGAGCCGCCCGCCGGCGGTCGCGTTGCCGAGGCGCGCGATGCCCATGAGCGCGAAGTTCTTCGTGTCGGTCTGGCTCTTCTCGGCCTTGTTGAAGGCCTGGAACATCGCGTCGATGACGCGCTGGCGGTCGCCGATCTTGCCGCGGGCGAGGACGTTGAGCGCCTTGACCTGCTCGTTCTGGTCCTTGCTCTCGATCTTCTTGAGCCAGCAGCCCTCGTTGTCCTGGCACTCCTGGGTCGTCGCCAGGTAGACGCCGACCTGGTCGAGCGTCAGCTTGAAGCCGTCGACGCCCGCCTGGTAGTAGGCCTCCTCCTGCTTCAGCGTGACGAGCTGCGACTCCTCGGCGGTCGCCTTGATCTTGTTCTTCACCTCTTCGAGCTGCGCGACGGTCTTGTCACGCTCGACGTTGAGGGCGTCGAGGTGCGCCTTGATGTCGGCCTCGTTCGCCGTGAGCGTGGCGAAGTCGACGGCGAGCGCGAGCTGCTGGAGGAGCGGGCGCTTGAACTCCTCGGTGGGCTCGACCTTCCAGGCGTCGAGGAGCGCGCCGATGGCGGCCTCGGTGCCGATGGAGGCCAGCGCGAACGCCGAGTTCAGGCGCTGCCCGCGGGTATCGGCGGCGGGGTCCTTGACGACCTTGTGGAGGGTCTCGACGCCGGCGTCGGTCCCGAGGCGCGACAGCGCCAGCATGATCACCTTGAGGCGCACCTTCTGGCCGTTGATCCACTTCTCGAGGGCCTTGTCGCTGACGCCGGCGGGCGGCACGAGCTCGTCGCTCATGCTCTTCACCAGCGACGCGATCCCCTCGGGCTCGAGGGTGTCGCCGATCATCTGGACCGTCTTCGGGCCGTAGCGGGTCTCCCAGTCCTGCACGCCGATGGTCCGCGTGTACGCCTTGATGTCGGCGTCCTCACCCGAGAGGACCTTCTCGACCGCCTCGCGGACGCCGGTACCGATGCGCGCCAGCGCGATGCGGGCGTTGCGGTAGACCTCGGCGGCCTTGTTGGTGCGGGCGTAGGCCATCCTGATGATGACCGGCACGGCCTTGGCGCTACCGATCTCACCGAGGATGTCGATCGCCTTCGCGTTGACCTCGTAGCCCTGGATGTTCGGGTCGTAGCCCGCGAGCGCGATCAGCGTGTCCTCGAGGTTCTTCGGCTCCTCGAAGGCCAGGATCGCCGTGAGGGCGGCGTCGCGGCTCTCGGCGAGCTTGTCGTCGGTCAGGATCTTGATCAGCTCGTCCTTGGTCCCGGTCAGACGCCAGTCGGCGATGATCGAGGCCGCGAGCTTCGAGAACTTCTCGGACCGGAGCGCCATCTTGAGGATCGGCACCGACCCCTGTTTGTCCCCGATCTCCTTGACCTTCTGCAGGATCGACTCCTGGAACTGCCCCTCCTCGTAGAGGGACTGGAGCACCGGCAGCGCCGACGAGCAGCGCAGCTCGCCGACCTTGTTCAGCGCGCGGTCGACCGCGGCCGACTTGGCGAGCTTCTCGGTCCAGAACTCGCAGGTGTCCTCTTCGCCCTTGAAGCAGCCCGAGCTCGCCATGGTCAGCGATGCCACCAACAGCGCCCCGATGATTTTGTTCATGCTCGCCTCGCTTAGCGGTCCCCGTGGTTCCCCTGTACGGGATGCCCCTGTGCGTTACCGCGGGGCCGGCGCGCGGTCAACCACCCCCTGAGCGGCTGGGCGCCGCCGGCCTGTTGCACTGCGAAGAGCCTCGTCGGGCCCCACCCCAAGAGCCGCGTCGCGGCAGGTGCAGCGCGTTCCGAGGGACGCGCAGGGTTCTTCATCCGGCATCGGTTACAAAGCGGATGAATGCCCCCGGAGCCAGCCCGTCTGAGGCAGCGGACGATCGGTCGCGGTGCTCGCGGCCAAGCGACAACGTTGGAGGTACACTCGATGAACATGCGACGACTGACCCTTGGTATCGCGGCCCTCATGACCCTCGCGTTCACCGGCAGCGCGCTGGCGAGCGACAACATGCCCACCCGACAGGCCTCCATGCGCGACGCGCTGCGCGGCCTGAGCTTCGACCTCGGCGACGAGCGCGTCACCTTCGACCGCCGCGGCCGCCGCGACCTCGAGCTCGTCTCGCACACGAGCCGCGCCGCGATCGTCGCGGAGCTGCAGCAGGCGTACCGCACCAAGCGGGCGCTGCCGAACGGCTACAAGGTCAAGGGCTGGGCGCACATCATCGCGTCCGACTCCTACACCTTCACGCTGCAGAACGACGCCGAGGCGACCTACGTGGCCGAGGTGATGGCGAACGGCGCCGGGACCCGGATCAAGCTCTGGGGCAGCCAGTACAAGTTCCGCCCCAACCGCAAGCCGCTCTCCGAGATCCCGCGCCGCTACGTGCGGCCGTCTGGTGCGACCGTCGTCCGGTAACGCCGGGAGTCCATCCCCCGATTCACGAAGCCCCGGGCCCTCGGCTCGGGGCTTCGTCGTTCTCAGGCTCGCGCGCGGCGGCGCAGGACCACGGCCGCCGCGGCGAGCGCGAGGAGCCACGCCAGCCCCGGCGAAGCGGCGCCGGAGCAGCCGCCCTCGTCGACCAGGCTCGACGCGCTC
>SBGO01000073.1 GCA_006226565.1 Deltaproteobacteria bacterium
GGGCTCGTCGGCCGGCTTCGCGGCGGGGTCGGCCGGCTTCTCGCTCGGCGCGGCCGCCGTGGCGGCGGCGGGCTCACCCTTGCTCTCGGGCTTGCTGCCGCATCCCGTGGACGTCGTCATCACCAGCGCGGCCATCGCCGCCACAACCATTCCAAACCGCTTCATCGGGAGCCTCGCGTCCAGGCGTTGTCGTTTCGGGGCCGCGAGCATATCCCCTGACCGGGCCCCGTCAACGGCGTAGTGGAACGTGCGCGGCCGCCTCGCCCTTCCCGTTCCCGCGGTCGACCGGCCCCGGCGAATGCGCTAAACGCACCGCATCCCGCCACCGTCGGAGGTGCGTGTGCGCCAGCTCCTCGTCTCCTCGCTCCTCGCCGCGGTCTGCGTCGCGCCCGCGACCCACGCCGCCGCCCCCGGCGACCGCGCCGCGCAGGTCCGGGAGATCCTCGCTCGGACGCCCCTCGTCGACGGGCACAACGACCTCCCCTGGCAGTACCGCGACCGGGTCCAGGACCGCCTCGGCGAGCTCGACCTCCGCGCCGACCAGTCCAAGCTCGACAAGCCCCTCCACACCGACCTCGCGCGCCTCCGCGAGGGCGGCGTCGGCGGCCAGTTCTGGTCGGTCTACGTCCCGGCCGAGCTCGGCCGCGACGAGGCGGTGCGCGCGACCCTCGAGCAGATCGACGTCGTCCATCGGCTCGTCGCCCGCTACCCGGACGCCCTCGCCCTGGCGCTCACCGCCGACGACGTCGAGCGCATCCACAGAGACGGCAAGGTCGCCTCCCTCATTGGTATGGAGGGCGGCCACAGCATCGGCGACTCGCTCGCGGCCCTCCGCATGATGTACGCGCTCGGGGCGCGCTACATGACGCTGTCCCACTTCAAGGCGAACGCCTGGGCCGACTCCGCGACCGACAAGCCCGTCCACCGCGGCCTCACGGACTTCGGCCGGCGCGTGGTCCGCGAGATGAACCGCCTCGGGATGCTGGTCGACCTCTCCCACGTCTCGGTCGCCACCATGCGCGACGCCCTCGACGCCACCCTCGCGCCGGTCATCTTCTCGCACTCGAGCGCCTACGGCGTGTGCGCCGCGCCGCGCAACGTCCCGGACGACGTGCTCGCGCGGGTGAAGGACAACGGCGGCGTGGTGATGGTCACCTTCGTGACGGGCTTCGTCGATTGCCGGATCCGCAAGCACTGGGCCGACGGCAGCGCCGAGCACGCGCGCCTCGAGGACCTCTACCCTGGTGACCCCGAGCGCGTCACCGCCGAGATGAAGGTCTGGGACGAGGCCCACCCGACGCCGGTGACGAGCTACAGGGAGGTCGCCGACCACATCGACTACATCCGAAAGCAGATCGGCGTGGACCACATCGGCATCGGCTCTGACTTCGACGGCATCCGGACGACGCCGCGCGGGCTCCGCGACGTCGGCGACTACCCGACGCTCCTCGCCGAGCTCCTCCGGCGCCGCTACACCGCCGACGAGGTCGCCAAGATCGCCGGCGGCAACGTGCTGCGCGTGATGCGCGCCGCCGAGGCCGTCGCCGCCAAGCTCGCCGCCGACGGCGTCGGCCCGGACGAGACCTGGTTCACCCCCGAGGCGCCCGCGCCGAAGCCGCGCTGACACCAGGACAGTCGCCGTCGCGCGTCCGGACACCTTGGAAATGTCCGGGACACAAACGGCGCGCATAGTCCGCGCTCCGAATCGCGCGATCTCCAGCATTCATGCGCGCTTGCGTCCCTCGACGCCGCTGGCACGTGCCTTGCTCTGGGCACGAGCGCCGCCGCGTGATGCAGGCGGCCCCTGTCCCGGTCCAGCTCAGGAAGACCCATGGCCCACGCCTCCAAGCACTCGCTCGTCGATACCCTCATGCAGGTCGCGGACGACCTCGACGGCCGCGGGCTCGTCCACCGCACGGTCGAGGACGACGCCCTCGAGGACAACCGCATCACCATCGACGGGCGGGCCATGGTCAACTTCGGCTCGTGCAGCTACCTGGCGCTCGAGCGGCACCCGCGCCTGGTCGCGGGGAGCGCCTCGGCGCTGCGGCGCTTCGGGACGCAGTTCTCCTCGTCCCGCGCCTTCCTGGGCCTGCGCATGTACGAGGATCTCGAGGCCGCCCTCGAGCGCATCTTCGAGCGCCCCGTGGTCGCCGCCGCCACCACCACCCTGGGCCACCTGGCCGCGATGCCGGTCCTCGTCCACGACGACGACGCGGTGATCCTCGACCTCCAGGTCCACAGCAGCGTGCAGATGGCCGCGCAGCTCCTCAAGGCGCGCGGCGTGCCGCTCCACATCATCCGCCACAACGACATGGCGCAGCTCGAGCGCAAGGTCGCGCTCCTCCAGGGCCAGCACCGCCGCGTCTGGTACATGGCCGACGGCATCTACTCGATGTTCGGCGACTTCGCGCCCCTGCCCGAGCTCGTCGCCCTCCTCGACCGCTACAAGGGCCTCCACCTCTACATCGACGACGCCCACGGCATGGGCTGGACCGGGGACCGCGGCTGCGGCTACGTGCGGAGCCAGATCCCGCACCACCCGAAGATGGTCCTGGCGATCTCGCTCAACAAGTCCTTCGCCAGCGCCGGCGGCGCCCTGGTCTTCCCCGACCGCGAGGCGGCCGACGAGGTGAAGAGCTGCGGCGGGACCATGATCTTCTCGGGCCCCATCCAGCCGCCGATGCTGGGCGCGGCCCTGGCGTCGACCGAGCTGCACCTCTCCGGCGAGATCACCGCGCTCCAGGAGGAGCTGGCGGGGCTCATCCGCCACACCAACGCCCGCATCCGCGAGCTCCAGCTCCCGCAGTACTGCGAGGCCGAGAGCCCCCTCTTCTTCATCCCCCTCGGGCTCCCGCGCCTCGTCGCCAAGCTCGCCAACCGCGTCCAGCGCGACGGCTTCTACGTCAACGTGGCCACCTTCCCGGCGACGCCGATGCGCCAGGGCGGGCTCCGCTTCATGATCAACCGCGCCCTGACCCGCGAGGACATCGACCGGATGCTCGCGAGCGTCGCCTGGCACTACCCGCGCGTCCTGGCCGAGGAGGGGCTCACCATCGCCGACGTCGCGCGTGCCTTCCGGCTCCCGTCGCTGCCGGTCCCGCCGCTCGACACGGCCTCGACCGAGGGCGCCAGCACCCGCGGCCTGTCGGTCGAGCGCGCGCGGACCATCGCCGCCCTCGACCCGGCGCTGTGGGACGGCCTCTTCAGCGGCGCCGGCAACCACACCCACGCCGGCCTGCGCCTCCTCGAGGGCGTCTTCGCCGACGGCGCCGAGCCCGAGAACCGCTGGGACTTCCACTACCGCGTCGTCCGCGACGACGCCGGCCGGGTGGTCGCCGCGACCTGGTACACGGTCAGCCTCTTCAAGGACGACATGCTGGCCCCCGCCGCCGTCTCGCGCCGCGTCGAGCGGATGCGCGAGGCGGACCCGGGCTTCCTGGTGTCGCGCACGGTCATGCTCGGCTCGCCCATCTCCAAGGGGCGCCTCCTCCACCTCGACCGCTCGCACCCCGCCTGGCGGCAGGCCGTGGCGCTGCTGCTGTCGGAGCTCCAGGCCACCCAGGAGGCGGCCGGCGCGCGCCAGGTGATGGTCCGCGACTTCGCCTACGGCGACGACCCGGAGCTGCGCCAGCTGATGCTCGACCTCGGCTACGCCGAGCAGCGCCTCCCCGACGTGTGCCTGGTCGAGGACCTGGACTGGCCCGACCACGACGCCTGGCTCGAGCGCCTCGGCCAGAAGTACCGCTACAACGTACGGCGCGAGATCCTGCCCTTCGTCGACACCTTCGACCTCGTCACCACCTCCCCCGAGAGCGACGCGGAGATCGACGCCTGCTACGCCCTCTACTGCCAGGTCCACGCGCGCTCCTACGAGATGAACGTGCACCGGCTCCCCCGGGCCTACTTCGCCGCGCTCTGCCGCCACTCGGACTACGAGGTGCTGCGCCTCTACCTCCGCGACGACCCGCGCGGCGCCGACCGGCAGCCGGTCGCCGTGATGTTCAGCTTCGTCGAGGGCGGCGCCTACTCGGCCCTCATCGTCGGCCTCGACGACGCCACGCTGCGCACCCACAACACCTACAAGCAGATCCTCTACCGCACCGTCCACCGCGCCCGCGACCTCGGCTGCGAGCGCCTCGACCTCGCCTACACCGCGGTGCTCGAGAAGAAGAAGGTCGGCGCGCGGCCGCACCCCGTCGCCGCCTACGTCCAGGCCCAGGACCACTACAACCACGCCGTCCTCGAGGCGATGGGCCAGCAGGCCTAGTCCCCGCCCCTCCTGTCCGCCCCGCCTGCTCCGACTCCAAGGAAGGACACCCCGTGAGCCACACCGCGACCGACTTCTCCACCCTCGTCGACCTCCTCCGCTGGCGCGCCGCCGAGCACCCCGACGCCCCCGTCTACACCTTCCTCGCCGACGGCGAGCGCGAGACCGGCACCCTGACCTTCGGCGAGCTCGACCGCCGGGCCCGCGCGCTCGCGACCCTGCTCACCCGCGAGGGCGCCGCCGACGAGCGCGTGCTGCTGCTCTTCGCCCCGTCCCTCGACTTCCTCGTCGGGCTCTTCGGCTGCATGTACGCCGGGGCGGTGGCGGTGCCGGCCTATCCGCCCGAGCCGAACCGCTTCGAGCACACCCTCCGGCGCCTCCAGAGCATCGTCGCCGACGCGCGCTGCGACCGCATCCTCACCACCCGCGCCATCGCCGGGATGGCGCGCACGATGGTCGGCGCGACCGCGGGGGGCCCGATGGAGGGCGCCCGCTGGCTGACCCTCGACGCCGCGGACGACGTGTCGGCGGACGACTGGCAGGCGCCCGACCTCGACGCCCGGAGCCTGGCCTTCCTCCAGTACACCTCGGGCTCGACCTCGGCGCCCAAGGGCGTGCGCGTCGACCACGGGTCGCTGCTGGCCAACCTCCGCATGTCCCAGGAGGCCTACGGGCTCGTCGAGCGCGGCGAGGTCTTCGTCTCGTGGCTCCCGCAGTACCACGACATGGGCCTCGTCGGCGTCCTGCTCGGGGCCGTCAACACCGGCGGGCGCGCGATCTTCATGCCGCCCGCGGCCTTCATCAAGCGGCCCCTGCGGTGGCTCTCGGCCATCGCGCGCTACCGGGGCACCTGCACCGCCTCGCCGAACTTCGGCTACGACCTGTGCCTCCGCAAGGTCAGCGTCGCCGAGCGCGACGCGCTGGACCTGTCGAGCCTGCGCACGATGGTCAACGGCGCGGAGCCTGTGAACCCGGAGACGAGCGAGCGCTTCATCGCGTTCTTCGAGCCGGCGGGCTTCGCGCGCGAGGTCTTCGCCCCGTCCTACGGGCTGGCGGAGACGGTGCTCTTCGTCACGACCGGTGAGCGCCGGCGCCGCCCGACCTACCTCGAGGTGGATCGGGACGCGCTCGAAGGCCACCGCGTCGAGGCCGCCGCCCCCGGGCGCGAGGCGCTGACCCTGGTGAGCTGTGGGCAGACCTGGAGCGGGGGGAGCGTCCGCGTCGTCGACCCCGACACCCGCCGCGTCGTGCCGGCCGGAGGCGTCGGCGAGATCTGGATCTCCGGCCCGCACGTGACCGACGGCTACTGGGGCAAGCCCGACCTGACCGCGCTCCGCTTCGGGGCCACCCTCGCCGACACCGGCGAGGGGCCCTTCCTCCGGACCGGCGACCTCGGCTTCGTCCGTGACGGCGAGCTCTTCGTCACCGGGCGGCTCAAGGACATGCTCGTCCTGCGCGGGCGCAACCTCTACCCCCACGACCTCGAGCGCACGATGGACGCCGTCCGGGCCGCCCGCCCGGAGGTCCGCCTCGGCTGCTCGGCGGCGGTCTCGGTCCCGGTCGACGGCCACGAGCAGCTCGTCGTCCTCCAGGAGGTCGACGAGCGCCGCCTCGCCGGCGCCGGCTGGGGGGAGACGGTCGCGGCGCTGCGCCGGGCCATCGTCGAGGACCACGCGGTCGCGCCCCACGCGGTCTGCCTGCTCCGGAAGGGCACGCTGCCCAAGACGTCGAGCGGCAAGATCATGCGCAGCGCCTGCCGGCGCGCCTACCTCGACGGCTTCGAGGACGCCGGAGAGGTGGTCGTGGCCGTCGAGCGCGCGGCGCAAGAGCGTCCCGCGGGGCCCGCCGCAGCCATCGACGCCGCCTCGCCCATCGCGGGCTGGGTGGTGGCGTGGATCAGCGAGCAGACCGGCCTCGACGCGGCCGGCATCGCGCTCGACGCCGACTTCCCGTCGCTGGGGCTCGACTCGGTCGACGGCGTGCAGTTCATCGGCGACCTCGAGGAGCACCTGAGCCGGGCCATCCCGGTCACGGTCCTCTCTGAGCACCGCACCGTCGGCGAGCTCGTGGCGCACTTCGAGGGGGGCGGCGCGGCCGCCTGACTGCGCCGGCCCCCCGTCCCCGGCGCCTCAGGTGCCGGGGGCGCGGTGCGAGTCGATGATGCGCTCGGGGTGGTGCCGCATCTCGTCGGGGCGGCAGGGATCGATGAGCTGATGGAAGGGCGGGATCAGCGGCGTGACCTCGAGGGTCCCCATGTCGAGGCGGTTCTGCCCGTCGTTGGGCCCCTCGACGACCTTCAGGCGCTCGCCGGAGCCGCGGTAGTAGGCGCCCATGAAGACCTGGTAGTCGCCGGTCTTCATGCCGGGCGGGGTCTCGATGAGGGCGCGGTTCTCGATGATCTGCCCGGGCTGCCAGCGGTCGGCCGGGTACATCCAGTCGCCGGGGAGGGAGTCGTAGGGCAGGCGGTAGCTCTCGGCCTCGATGTGGTTGAAGAAGAAGAGGTCCTTCGCCATCGGCCCGGGGACGCGCCACCACGTCGTGAGGAAGAAGCCCTGGCGCTGGGTGACGCTGGCCTGCATCTCCGAGCCGAGGAGCTCGAGCCCGCCCTCGAACTTCGCCTTCACGCCGCCGAGGTTGGCGGGCGGCGCGTCGAGGACGACCTCGCCCGGGGTCTGGTCCCAGAGGTCCTTGCGCCGGAAGAGCGAGAGGTAGTAGCCGGCCGAGCGCGGCCAGGTGCGGACGTGCACGTAGCGGCGCTTGAACTCGGCGTTGTAGATGCCGAACTGGTAGCCGTTCTGCGCGATGTACGGGTAGAGCGCCTCGGGCCCCGGGTCCTTGGCGAACTTCTCCGAGACCTTCCCCGTCGCCCCGCCGGGCACGTAGGTCGTGAGGATCGCCCACTCGGGGTTGCGGCGGTAGAAGTACTCGCGCATGTCGGCGTCGTACTTGCCCTTGTTGCGCTGCGCCTCGGTGGCGAGGAAGGCGTGCAGGCCGTAGTCGTAGCGCGCGCGGGCGACGGTCCCGTCGACGAGCCCGATGAAGTCGAGGAAGTTGATGTCGGGCGCGTGGTACGGGGTCGAGCCCATGTCCTGGAAGGCGACGAGGGCGCCGGCGCGCTCGTGGCGGGTCAGGAACTTGCCCATGTCGGGGTGGTAGTTGCCCGACAGGTCCCCGCGCCCGTTGAAGCCGCCCATCTGGCTGTAGGTGAACGAGAAGCTGGCGGCGGCGGCGACGACGACGACGACCCAGCCGGCGCCGTAGACGAGGACCTTGGCCGGCAGGCCGTCCTTGGCCAGCCGGGTGAGCATCCGGGCGAGGTTCATGAGCCCCAGGCCGGCGAGCATGACGAGGAAGGGCAGGGCCGGCAGGTAGAGGCGGTGCCAGCTCATCTCGTCGGTGCCGACCTTGACGATGTAGGCCATGAAGGCGAGCGAGATGGCCAGCATGACCAGCTTCTCGGTGAGGCGGCGGCGGGTCACGAAGGCGAAGGGGGTGAGCAGCACCACGTAGCCGAGCTGGTTGAAGTCCAGCATCTCGCTGAGCTTCTTGAGGCCGGACTGGATGACGAGGGTCGAGTCGCTGGTCTTGACGTAGAACGTGTTGGGGACGAGCGAGCCGTAGTAGGCGTAGCGGAAGAGGTGGAAGGGCACGACGATCGCGAAGAGCCCGACGAACCACCAGATCGCCTCGCGGTCGAGGCGGCGCTGGGCCCAGGCGCGGTAGACGAAGCGCACGACGAGCGGCAGGCCCACCAGGAAGGCGATGAGGTGCAGCTCCGGGCGGGTCATGCAGCCGAGGCCCATGAGGATGCCGCTCTTGAGCATGTCGCGGCGGTGCTCGGGCGCCGGGACGGGGTCGCGCCAGGAGCGCCAGAGGAACCAGGCGGACGCCACCGGCAGCAGCATCGCGAGGGGCTGCTCGAGGCCGCTCGTCGACCAGCGGCCGAGGCTCGAGGAGGTGGCGATCCAGAGGCCGGCCCAGAGCCAGGCGAGGTGCTTCTCGCCGCCCTCGAAGCGGACGGTGATGCGGGTCATGTAGTAGATGAACCCGAGGCTCATCACGACGCCGAGGACCTCGGAGACCTGGAAGAGGTCCCAGCCGAGTGCCTCGAAGGGGATCATCAGCAGGGTCCAGAGGAAGTTGGTGATGCCCTCGAGGTACTCGCCGGAGTTGAAGACGAGGCCGTTGCCGGCGACGACGTTCTGGGCGTAGCGGAACGAGATGTAGGCGTCGTCCTTGATGAAGTCGAGGGCGGCCAGGACGCTGAGCATGAACGGGACGACGAGGATGGCGGCGACGCCGAGCCACATCAGGCGGCGGCGGCGCTTGTCCTCGGGGGCCCAGTCGAGCGGGGCGGGGGCGGGGAGGGTCTGCTTGCGGAGGCGGATGAGCCAGCGCAGCAGCGCCGCGAGGACGGTGGCGATGAGGACGCCCCAGATCCAGCCCCACCACGGGCGGAGCTCGCTCTCGGTCTCGTGCTCAGCGAGGTCGCTCGGCGGGAAGGCGACGAGCGCGGTGTTCGGCTCGCCGCTGACGAGCTCGATGTAGCCGGCGTAGATGCGGTCGGCCTTGCCGGGCGGGTTGAGGACGCGGATGCGCGCGCCGTTGCCCTCGCGGTGATACATGCCGGTGAAGATGTCGAGCCGCTGCGACTCGGCGCAGGGCCCGTCCTTCGGGATCGTGATGCGCACGTCGTGGGCGACGAGCCCGTCGACGGCGGCGGCCGGCGCGTGGTCCTCGACGATGCGGCACGCGGTCTCGCGCGACTCGATGTGGAGGAAGTTCCAGACGCCGGGCTGGATCGGGCGGCGGCTGTGGAACCACAGCGTCACCGTCGCCGTGTCGCCCCAGTGGAGCTCCTCGGGGGCGGTGGCGCCCACGAAGTCGAGGCCGCCGGCCATCTCGACCTTGTCCTCGAGGGACAAACCGGGAGGGAGGGTCAGCGCCCCGACCACCACCACGGGCAACAACAATCCGAACATCGCGACCTCGAGCGGGTTGGAGCGCCGCGATACCAGAACCGGCCCATCAACGCCAGCCTGCCTTGCCCTCGGCTACCAGGCGCTCTCCATCCCCTCGACGATCTTCTGCAGCGCCTGGACGTGGTTCTTGATGGTGTAGCGGGCGCTCTTGCCGTCGAGGGTCTCGAGCTCGGGGGTGTAGCGGGCGACGCCGCCGTCGAGCTCGAGGGTGCCGCCGGCCTTGCCGACGAGCTGGCTGACGACGCCGCGGGCGCCGGTGGGGAGCTGCTTCCAGAGCGCCTCGGCGCGCGTGGCCTCGCGGCCGCGCCCCTCGACGTAGAGGGCGGTGCCGACGTAGATGCGCTCGACGCCGCGCGGGCTGGCCTCGGCCCCCTCGAGGGGATCGCGGTGGAGCGCCCACTGGAGCTGGTCGTTGACGCCGACCACCATCGCGACGCAGGCGCGCCCGGCGTCGGCCTCGAAGAGGAGGCTCGTCTCGCGCTCGCCGACGACGGTGTCGAGGGTGTAGTCGTCGCCGTCCTTGGTGCGCTTGCCGCCGAGGTCGTTCTTCAGCTCGCCGCACAGGCGCTCGGCGCGCTGGGTGGCGTTCTCCGCGGGCGGCTTCATGCCGAGGATGTCGCGGGTTTCTCGGTAGAGGGTGCGGAAGAAGCCCATGGTCGCTGCCTCGCGAGGCCCTCCGGCGTCGGCCGGGGCGGGGTTCGTGCGCGCTCCCAGGGTGGTCGGGCGCGCGGTCGGAGGTTAGCAAGCCGTCGGCGAATTCGCACTCCGAAGCGGGCCGAAATCGGCGTCGGGGGGCGCGTCGTCGTCGGGTCGTCGGGGCGGCGAGAGAATCGGGCCCGCGGCTCGACATCGGGCTCGCGCGGACTATCCTCCACGGAGAGCCGCGCTGGGCGGCGAGCGAGCGACCGATGACGCAGCGTTCTCCCACCGCCGAATACGCGAGCCCGGTTGCGAAGGCGCAGCACGCCTTCGACGGTCGCTACGCCATCATCAGCCCGCTCGGCAGCTCGCTCACGGGGCGGACGTACCTCGCGCGCCAGCTCGAGCTCGACCGCCTGGTCGTGATCAAGTTCATGTACGAGCCGCGGCGGGCGCGGAGCTCACGCCCCCTCGAGCGCTTCCAGCGCGAGGCGCGGGCGCTGGCGCGGCTCGACCACCCGCACGTGGCGCGGCTCCTCGACTACGGCGAGACCGAGGACGGCCGCCGCTACATGGTGACCGAGCACGTCGACGGGCGCTCGCTGTCGGCGCTCCGGGATCGCTTCGGCTGGCTCCCGCAGGAGCGCGTGGTGGCGCTGGTCGACCAGCTCGCGAGCGCGCTGGCGGGCGCCCACGACCGGGGCCTCGTGCACCGCAACCTCAAGCCGCAGAGCATCGTCGTCGCCGAGAGCCGCGACGGCCGCGACCACGCCTACCTCACCGACTTCGGCCTGGTGAAGGAGCGCGAGCTCGTCGAGGGCGACGGGGACCCGCGCAGCGCGACCGGCGGCGCCGGCGGCTGGTACGGGACGCCGCGCTACCTGTCGCCGGAGCAGGCCTTCGGTCGGCCGTCGGACGCGCGCAGCGACGTCTACACCCTCGGCCTCCTCGCCTACGAGCTCCTCGCGGGGCGCCCGCCCTTCGACGCGCACAACGCGGTGACCTGCGCGTACATGCACGCGGTGGTCGAGGCGCCGCCGCTCGAGGCCCAGCCCGACGGGACGCCGATCGCGCCGCACCTGCGGCGGCTGGTGGCGCGCTGTCTGGCGAAGGCCCCCGAGGACCGCTTCACTTCGATGCATGCGCTCCGCGCCGCCCTCGGGGCGGGAGAGCCCGCGCGGGTCGGGGGCCGCGCCTTCTCGAAGGAGTGGGCGACCCTGGTCGAGCAGCCCGCGCGCCCGTTGCGCCGACGCGCCCGGGCCCGGAGCCTGACCGTCCCCGGCGCGCGTGCGGTGTCGACGCCGCGTCCCGAGCCGGCGACGGACGTGGACGCCGACCCTCGCGCCTGGCCGCCGCAGATCCGCCCCTTCGGGCTCAACCGCTGGGACCTGGCGCTGGTGATCCTCGTCGCCTTCGCCGCCGCCCTGCTCGGCGCCCTGCTCGGCCGCTGACCCACGGACTGCCGGCGTCCCACGGCCGTCGCGAGAGCCACCGCGGGCGGGACGCCCGAAGGCCAGTTGGCCGGCGGACGTCCCCGTCCGCTGCGGATTCGGTCGACGCGAGAGCCTCGGCCTGCCCGAGAGACGGCTTGCCGCTCAGCGGCACGTGTGGGCTCAGCCCCCGCCAAAAAAAAGTGTGAAGTGCTGGGGTCAGACCCCCTCACTTCACACTTTCGCGCTCAGACGCGCGGTCGGCGTCAGTTGATCTTGATGAGCTCGACGTCGAAGACGAGCATCCCGGCGGGGGCGCCGGGCCGCTTCGGGGTGTCGCCGTAGGCGAGGTTGCCCGGGATCCAGAAGCGGAAGGTGTCGCCGACGCTCATCAGCTGCACGCCCTCGGTCCAGCCGGGGATGACGCCGTTGAGCGGGAAGGTCGCCGGGCTGCCGCGGAGGACGGAGCTGTCGAAGAGCTCGCCGTCGGTGGTCCAGCCGGAGTAGTGCACGGTCACGCGGTCGGTCGCGGCCGGGTGCGCGCCGTCGCCCTCACCCTTCTTGACGACCTTGTAGGCGAGGCCGCTCTCGGTCTTGGTGGCGTCCGCCGGCGGGCCGGCGACGTCGGCCGGCGCGGGCACGGTCGGCGCCTTGGTGATGCCGAGGAGCTCGACGTCGAAGGTGAGCTGGCCGGCGGGGGCGCCGGGCCGGCGCGGGGTGTCGCCGTAGGCGAGGTTGCCCGGGATCCAGAAGCGGCGCTTCTCGCCGACGACCATGAGCTGCACGCCCTCGGTCCAGCCGGGGATGACGGCGTTGAGCGGGAACTCGGTCGGCTCGCCGCGGGCGACGGAGCTGTCGAAGCGGTTCCCGTCCTTGGTCCAGCCGGTGTAGTGGACCTTCACGGTGTCGCGCTTGCTGGGGTGCTCGGTGCCGGTGCCGGCGACGAGGACCTTGCTGACCAGCCCGCTGGCGGTCTTCTCGGCGTCGGCCGGCGGCGCCGCGACGTCGGCGGGCGCGGCGAGGGGATCATTGGCGGCGGGGGGCGGGGTCACCTGGGGGTCCTCCTTGGCTTCGGTCGGCTTGGCCGTGTCCGGCTCGGCCTTGGCGGGCTCGGCCGTCGCAGGCTCGGCCGTCGCGGGCTGGGCCGTCTCGGCCGCCGGCGTCGTCTCGGCCGGCGGCGTGTCGTTCTTCTTGCCGCAGCCGGCCCCGAGGACCAGCGCGGCGACCGTGACGATGCTCGTGAAATGGCGCTTCATGGCGCGTCACATACCCTCCCGGCATCGGTTTGCAAACCCCGCGCGCCGACATTCGTTCGCTCGGGGTAGAATCCAGGCGGGCGCAGGGACGTCGACCCGCCCACCCCCGACGCGCTCAGGAGATCCCCATGTCGAGCCGACTCGTCCTCGCGACGTGCGCCGCCGTCGTCCTCGCCGCCTGTGGCACCACGACGGAGGGGCGCGGCGACAGCGCGCCTCCCACCCCGCCGCCCACGACGGTCGCGCCGGCCCCCGTGCCCGATCCCTCCCCCGCGCCCGATCCCACGCCCGAGCCCGCGCCGGCC
>SBGO01000383.1 GCA_006226565.1 Deltaproteobacteria bacterium
GCGCGCAGGAGCCGCGGCTGGATGTCGAGCGGCAGGTCGCCGATCTCGTCGAGGAAGAGGGTGCCGCCCTCGGCCTCGCGGAAGTGGCCGCGGCGGGCGACCGCGGCGCCGGTGAAGGCGCCGCGCTCGTGGCCGAAGAGCGCGGCGGTCGCCATGTGATCGTGCAGCGTCGCGCAGTTGACCGCGATGAACGGCCCCCGTCGCCCGCTCTGCGCGTGGACGAAGCGCGCCATGCCCTCCTTGCCGCTGCCGGTCTCGCCGAGGAGCAGCACGGGCGCCGACGTCCGCGCCCCCTCCGCCGCTCGGGCGCACGCCTCGCGGAAGCGCGGCGCGTGGCCGACGAAGCCGTGCGCCGGCGCCTCGTAGTCGACGGCCGGGCCCCGCCGCGTGGTCACCAGCAGCGTCGAGCCGAGGCGCAGCACGTCGCCTTCCTCCAGTCGCCCCCCGAGCGCGCGGCGGCCGTTGTGGAAGGTCCCGTTCTTGCTGCCCATGTCGCGGAAGAGGATCGCGCCGCCGTCCCCCGGGTACAGCGTCAGGTGGAGGCCGGAGACGCGCGGGTCGGCCAGGGAGAGCCCCTTCGGGCCCGGATCGCGGCCGAGCAGGATCGGATCGTCGACCGGGATCCGGACGCCGATCATCCCCTGGGCGGGGGTCTCGACGATGCGCACGCTGCGTGGGTCCTCTGTCTCGGGGCGGCTCCACTCACCGTTCACGTCGGTCTGCGTTCGCATGTGCACATGATAGCACCCCTCCCGGCGCTGGCGTGCGAGAACCCGCGGGGTCTGCTATCACGCGCGGAGACGACCACGCCGAGAGGTGCTCGATGCTCCGGCCCGACGCCGCGCTGACCGATCACGCGCTGGACCTGTGCCAGCGGCTCCTCCGCATCGACACGACCAACCCGCCCGGCGACGAGCGCGAGGCCGCCGACCTGGTCGCCGCCGAGCTCGCCGCAGCCGGCCTCGAGCCGACCCTCCTCGAGAGCGCGCCCGGGCGCGCCAACGTCGTGGCGCGGCTCCGCGGCACCGGCGCCAAGCCGCCGCTCCTGCTGACGGCGCACCTCGACGTGGTCGAGGCCGACCCCACGCAGTGGCAGCGCCCGCCGTTCTCCGGCGACATCCACGACGGCTGCCTGTGGGGCCGCGGCGCGATCGACATGAAGAACATGGCGGCGATGTCGGTGGCGATCATCACGCGCCTCGCCCGCGAGGGCGCGAAGCTCGATCGCGACATCATCTTCGCCGCCGTCGCCGACGAGGAGGCGGGCTGCCGCTACGGCTCACTGTGGCTGGTCGACAACCACCCGGAGCTGGTACGCGCCGAGTACGCCATAGGCGAGGGCGGCGGCTTCAACATCCACCTCGCCGGCAAGCCCTTCTTCACCGTGCAGGTCGCCGAGAAGGGCGTCTGCTGGGTCAAGGCGCGGGTCACCGGTGAGCCGGGGCACGGCTCGCTGCCGCGCACCGACTCGGCGGTCGTGCGGCTCGCCGACGCCATCGCCCGCCTCGGCAAGCGCGGGCTCCCGCAGCACGGCACGCCCGTCATGCGGGACTTCGTGAAGGCGCTCGCCAAGGGACAGCCGGCCCTCCTGCGGCCCCTCCTCCCCAAGCTCCTGTCGCCGCGCGTCGGGCCGGCGCTCCTGCGCCGCCTCCCGAACCAGGCCATCGCGCGCCCGCTCCTCGCGATGCTCGGCAACACCGCCTCCCCCACGGTCCTGCGGGCGGGCAGCAAGACCAACGTCATCCCCGGGGTCGCCGAGGCCGAGATCGACGGCCGCACGCTGCCGGGCCAGAGCGAGGAGGACTTCCTCCGCGAGCTCCAGGCCGCCCTCGGCGAGGACGTCGAGCTCGAGGTGATGTGGTCGCTGCCGCCGGTGGTGACCGAGCCGCGCGACTCGCCGCTGCTCGACACGATCCACGCGGTCATGGCCGAGCGCGCGCCCGGCGTCCCGGTGGTCCCCTACCTGCTGCCCGGCTTCACCGACGCCAAGGCCTTCACCCGCCTCGGCGCCCGCTGGTACGGGTTCGCGCCGGTGAAGCTCCCGCCCGAGATGCGCTTCGCCGACATGTTCCACGGGCACGACGAGCGCATCCCGGTCGACGGCCTCCGCTGGGGGACCGAGGTCCTCTACGAGCTGGTCACGCGCTTCGCCAGCGCCGGCTGAGGGGGGCCGGCGAGCGCCACCGGGGCCTCGACCTCCTGGGCTCCAGCCAGCGCCGAGGCGACCGCGCGGCAGAGCGTCCGGCGCGTGAAGGGCTTCTCCACGAGCGCGGCCGTGGCGTCGAGGGGGCCGTCACCGTGGTCGCCGCGGTCCGGGTAGCCGGTCACGAAGATGATCGGCATGTCCGGCTGCACCTCGCGCACCCGCTTGGCCAGCCCGACCCCGCTCAGCCGCGGCATCACCACGTCGGTCACGATGGCGTCGAAGCGGCCCGGGCTCCCCTCGAAGGTGTTCCACGCCTCCTCGCCGTCGCCGGTCGGGACCACGTCGTGCCCGGCGTCGCGGAGGATCCGGGCGGCCAGGCGCCGCACCGCGTCCTCGTCCTCGGCCAGGAGGAGGCGCGCCCGCCGCGTCGGGGCGGCGTCCGGGCTCGGGGCGGTCGTCTGGACCGCCAGGTCGCTCCGCGCCGGGAAGCGCATCGTGAACCGCGTCCCCCGGCCGGGCTCGCTCTCCACCTCGATGTCGCCGCCGAGCTGCGTGACGGCGCCGTAGACCGTCGCGAGCCCGAGCCCGGTGCCCTGACCGACGTCCTTGGTGGTGAAGAAGGGCTCGAAGATGTGGGGGAGCGCCTCGGGCGAGATGCCGGTCCCGGTATCGGCGACGCTCAGGGTCACGAGGTCGCCGTCACGGGCGAGGTCGATGCGGAGGGTCCCGCCCCCGGGCATGGCGTCGCGAGCGTTGACGGCGAGGTTCAGGAGCGTCTGCTCGATGAGGTGCACGTCGGCGTCGATGATGCACGCCTCGTCCGGGAGCGTCTGCTTCAGCTCGACCCGCTCGCCGAGGAGGCGCTCGAGCATCGAGCCGAGCTGGCCGAGGACCGGCCCGAGGTCGACCCGCCGGCTCTCGGAGGCGCGCTGGCGGCTGAAGGTGAGGAGCTTCGCCGTCAGGTCCGCGGCGCGCTCGGCCGCCCGCGCGATGTCGTCGAGGAGCTCGCTCCGCTCGAGCGGATCCACGCTGTGCCGCAGCATGGTGGTGCAGCCGCCGATCACCGTCAGGAGGTTGTTGAAGTCGTGCGCGATGCCGCCGGCGAGCTGGCCGATCGCCTCGAGCTTGCGCGCCTGGAAGAGGCGGCTCTGGACCGCCCGCTCGCGGGTGATGTCGCGGACGATGCCCTCGTAGCCGACGACCTGGCCCGCCGCGTCCTGCACCCTCCACGAGGTGATGTCGAGGTCGACGCGGGTGCGGTCGGGCCGGAGGTAGGTCCGCCGCGGCCGCAGCGACGGATCCACCGCCAGGAGGCGGGGGTTCGAGCTCGGAGCGGCGCCCTCGGGGAAGAGGTCCGACAGCCGCACGTCGGCGATCAGCGCCTCGGCGCTCGGCGCGCCCAGGAGCTGGACGAGGGCCGGGTTCACCGCGACGAAGCGCTGGTCGGGCCGGGCGCAGAACATGCCGTCGCTGCTGTTGTCGAAGAGGGCGCCGAAGCGCCGCTCGCTCCGGCGGAGGGCGTCGCGGGCGCGCTCGAAGTGCAGGATGACGATGCCGATCGCGACCGTCATGCTCAGCCCTCCGGCCACGATGAAGCCCCACGGGGCGACGTCGGGGAGGGGGCGCAGGAACGGGTAGTCGAGCAGGTGGAACCCGGTCAACAAGAGGCCCCAGCCAGCGATCTTGCGGCCGATCCCCTGCGGCTCGGACGCGCGCAGGAGGATGTGCGCGCTGTGGAAGAGCGTCACCGCCAGGAAGAGCCCACTCGGCAGGTGGACGAGGGCGAAGGGCGCGTCGACGACCCGGAGAATCGACATTGTCGCCGCGGCAAACACGCCGACAATCCACCAACCGATCGGCAGATTCCGATCGTAGAACGCCCGCGTGCCCGCGAGGAGGAGCAAGCAGTTGAGGATGATGGTGACGTCGAGGCCGAAGTCGAGCAGCGGGCTCGTGCCCAGGAGCAGCGTCAGCAGCTCGCCCGTGCCGCGGAGCGCCGTGGCGGCCCACGCCCCCAGCCAGAATGCGAGCGGCCGGCTCCGTGTGGTGACGGAGAGGTAGGCGAAGACGCCGGTCATCACCAGCGTCGTCGCCAGCACCGCGCTGAGCCCGGGCACGGCGAAACCGCGGTCCTCCGGGAGGGCCGCGGCCAAGGCCACGTCCGCGATGCAATTCACCAGGGGCAAGGGCCGCACTCCTTCAGCTGATTTGCGGAAGAATACGCCGTCCAGCGCCCCCTGTCATTTGAGCGTCCGCTCCCGCCGGGGGGAGCGCACCGTCATTCGCAGACGGTGTTGCCGTTGCCGTCGAACCAGTTGGCGTTGCAGCCGCCGCAGTAGTCGTTGGAGCAGGTCGCGCCCGGGACGTCGCAGCTCGACACCGCGCACGGCTCGGCGAAGCACTGCACCGGATCGGCGCCGTCGGGGCACAGCGTGCACGCGATCTTGGTGCAGGCGACGATCCCCTCGTCGGTGCAGGTGCAGGTGTTGCAGCCGTCGTGGTGGGGGAAGGACTGGCCGGGCGCGTAGTCCTGGCCGAAGTAGTGGCAGCCCTGGGGCTCGCAGTACATCTTGGTGCAGGCGACGCTGCCGTCGGCGTTGCAGCCGCAGGTGTTGCAGCCGTCGCTGGCCGGGAAGCTGTCGCCGGCCTGGTAGGGCGTGCCCTCGTAGTTGCAGCTGGCGCAGGTGCCGGGGATGTCGCCGGTCGCCTCCCTCGGGACGCAGGTCAGCCCGGGCTCGCAGCGCTCGCGGGTCCACGGCAGGACGAAGCCCTGACACGACGCGCCGGGGCCGACGAAGGGCGCGCACGCCATGCCGCCGGTCTGGGTCGGGCGACACCAGCCGCCGGCGCCGCAGTCGGCGTCGCTCTGGCAGCCGCCGAAGCAGGTCCACTCGTCGCACGCGATGGTGCCGTAGGCGGTGCAGACGGGCGCCGACCCGTTCGGGCACGTCGCCGGGCAGGCCGAAGCGTCGCAGCTCACCGCGCCGCCGGCGCCGCAGGTGCAGACGCTGCAGTCGTCCGAGGACCCGAAGGTCGTGCCCTGGGCGTGGGTCTGCCCCTCGTAGGTGCAGGCGGTCGGCGTGTCGTCGCCGCCCTCCTCCTCGGGGGGGCAGCCGACGAGGCCGGCGGTGAGCAGGGCAAAGAACGCGATGGGCATGGCGAAGGAGCGCACGGGGACCTCCGAACGGCTGGATGAGCGCGATTCACGATGTGTTGGGGGAGCGCTCATAGCGAGGTCCGAGCGGGGTCGTCAAGGGTCGGGACGATTATTGTCTCGCCGGATAATTGCCTCCCGCCGGGGCCGCGCGTTGCCGCCCCCGCGGCACCGTGAGAAGGTCGATCACACCGAACAGGAGACGTTGGATGGGCCGATCGAGCTGCGCGGTCGTGGCGCTGATCGCGGCGCTGACGCTGACCGGGTCGCGGGCCGCGGCCGAGCCGGTCACGCGCGGCCTCGCCTACTCGGATCTGACGGCGCTGCGGCTCAACCCCCAGGGGCTGCAGAACCAGCTCGAGCTCGACCTCTGGTGGCGCCTCTTCGATCCCGGCGACTCCGCGCTGCTGGCGAACAACGCCTTCAGCGTCGGCATCGCGCCCATCCTCAGCCCGGCCTCGACGCGCCTCGGGCTCACGCTGAAGCTCCGCCCGCTCAACGTCTTCAAGGTCGAGGTGCGCTGGGAGTACCTCGCGTGGTTCGGCAACTTCAACCTCCTCCAGTCCTTCGGCAGCCCGCGCGACGACTACAGCGACAGCGCCCTCGACGCCGGCGGCGAGGCCGGCCGCAACAGCGCCCAGGACGGCTGGCAGCTCACCCTCGACGCCGAGGCGCGCGCCAAGGTCGGCCCCGTCATCCTCCGCAGCCGCTTCAAGGCGGGATACATCGACGTCCCCCTCGACCACGGCGACACCGTCTATTATGAGCAGTACTACGACCTCCTGCTCCCGAGCCGGGGGTGGTTCTTCCTCAACGACGCGGACGTGCTCGTGCAGATCGGGTCCCATCTCATAGTCGGCGCGCGCCACAGCTTCGCGTCGGTCGCCTACCCCGGCGACGCCTACCGGCCCGCGAGCCCCACCGGACGACGAGCAGCCCCGTTCACCGCGTCGGGCCCTTCCTCGCCTGGCGCTTCTTCGACGCGCCGGGCTCGACCTTCGACCAGCCGACGCTCTTGATCCTCGCCCAGTGGCACCTGCAGCACCGCTGGCGCACCGGGTCGGACGTCGATCAGGCCATCCCCTACTTCGTCGTCGCCTTCGCCTTCAACGGCGAGCTGCTCTGAGCGGCGTCGACCCGAAACGCTTGAGATCCTCGGAGGAGAACGTGGCGGACGGACAACGCAGCGTGGCGCGGCTCGAAGAGCGGCTCAGCTGGATGCCCTGGCTCTGGGAGCAGCTGTCGGCGGCCGAGCGCGCCTCGGTGGCGCGCTGGCAGGCGGACCTCCAGGCGCGCTGGGCGCTCTACGGCGACGTCTCCCTCGGGGACGACTGCGTGGTCGCCCCCGAGGTCACCGTCTTCGCCGAGCCGGGCCGCCCGATCCGCATCGGGGATCGCTGCTGCATCGCGACGGGCGTGTTCCTGCACGGCCCCATCACCCTCGGCCGCCGCGTGAGCCTCCACCCGCGCGTCACCCTCGACGGCGGGCGCGCCGGCCTCGTCATCGGCGACGGGACCCGCATCGCCAACGGCGCGACGGTCGTCGCCTACGACTACGGGCTCGATCCGACCACGGCGGTCATGGATCAGCCGGTGAACTCGCGCGGCGTCCGCATCGGCGCCGACGTCTGGGTCGGCGCCAACGCGGGCATCACCGACGGCGTGACCATCGGGGATCACGCCGTCATCGGCATGGGGGCCGTCGTGACCCGCGACGTGCCCGATTGGGCCATCGTGGGCGGCGCGCCGGCGCGCGTCATCGGCGACCGGCGCGACCGCTGAGGTCCGGCCCCGCGACCGCCGTCAGGCGGCGCGCGGCGGGGTCTGGGCGATGCGGAAGTGCTGCTCGGGGGCCGGGTAGCCGGCCTTGCCGCAGACCTCGACGATGGCGGCGTTGGTCGCGAAGTAGACGTCCCAGTAGTGGTCGTTGTGGCAGTACGGGCGGACGCACAGGACCGGGCCGGCCAGGGTGAAGGTCAGGATCTCGACCGTCGGCTCGTTGACGGTGTTCGGGATCTGCGCGAGGCGGGCGCGCAGCAGCTCCATGGCCTGGGCGGTGTCGACGGTGTGGTCGAGCTGGGCGACGAGGTCGACGCGGCGGAACGGGTTGGCCGTGAAGTTCTGCATCGTGTCGCTGAAGATCTTGTTGTTGCCGATGATGGTCCGGACGTTGTCCATCGTGTTGATGATGGTGACGAACAGGCCGATCTCCTGAACCGTCCCGGTGACGCCGCCGGCGGTGACGAAGTCGCCCACCTTGATGGGGCGCAGGAAGATCATGAAGATGCCGGCCGCGAAGTTCGACAGCAGGCCCGACCAGGCGAGGCCGATGGCGACGCCGGCGGCGGCGAAGAGCGCCGCGAAGGACGTCGTCTCGACGCCGAAGACGCTCAGGACCGCGACGATGAGCAGGATGTCGAGGACGACGCGGAGCGACGCGAGCAGGTAGCGCTCGAGGGTCTCGTCGAACTTGCGCGAGCGCATCGCCCGGGTGGCGATCTTCGCGATCAGGTTGATGATCCAGCGCCCGATGACCCAGACGGCGATGGCGCCGAGGACCATGAGGCCGATGTCGACGCCCTTGTCGGTCACGGTCTTGGCGAGGTTCTCGATCCACGTCGTTTCGGCGGCCGCGGGGGCGGCGGCCGCGGTCGTGGCGGCGGGGGCCGCGGCGCCGAGGACGGCCTGGGAGATCACGTTGAGTGCCGGATGCATGGGTTTCCTCCGATGAAGAGCGTCGGCTTCGAGGTCCCACGGCACCGTGGGAGACACCGACGCCCGTGCAGCCTACGGCGCGTCGACAGGCGCAACAACTCGACCCGGGCGGGATTTGCAACCGACGCTCCGGCGGTCGCGGAGGGGTTTGTCAACAGATGTTGACAAATTGCCGCGCGGGCGTAGGGTTCGCGTCGTCGAGCCGTTCGACCGGAGGGATGGGGTGTCGGCGAAGCGCACAGTCGAGGGAGCGAAGCCCACCGAGCGCCGGCCGTACGACGCGGGCGCGACGCGGGAGGCGATCCTGACGGCGGCGACGCGCTGCTTCGCGGAGGGCGCCTACGAGACCGTCGGGCTGCGCAAGATCGCGGCCCTCGCCGACGCCGACCCGGCGCTCGTCAGCCGCTACTTCGGCTCGAAGCTCGGGCTCTATCGTGCCGCCATCGCCCGCGTGGCGGAGGTGTGCGGCGCGCCCGAGGCGATCGCCGCCGGCCTCGACGGCTTCGGCGCGCGCCTCGCCCGGGCGACGCTGCTGCCGCAGGACCCGCAGTGGACGGGGTTCGTCCTCCTCATGCAGCGCGCCACGCTCTCCCCGACGACCGCGGAGGTCTTCGCGGAGCACCTCGAGGCCACCTTCCTCGGGCCGCTGGTGGACGCCATCGGCGGCGAGGACGCCCGCCGCCGCGCGGGCCTCATCCTGTCGACGGTCCTCGGGGCCGCGGCCTTCCACTTCCTCATCGCGCCCGGCCGCATGACCGGCGACGACCTCGAGGGCTTCGTCCGGCACATCGCCGAGACCCTCCAACGTTACGCGACCCCCTGACGGGGGCGACCACGCCGAGCCGATCCCGAGCCCGTGGACGCCTTCGCCGACGCGGCGGACCGGCTCGCCCGAAGACGCGAGAGATGTATGTCCCGAACGTTCGACAAGAAGATCTACACCGCCTGGCTGTTCCTCACGGACATCGCCTTTCTGCTGTGGCGGATCCCGCGGCTCTTCGCGGCCTCCCGCAACCCCGATATCAACCGCGCCTTCGTCGAGCGCATCATGACCGTCACGACGGCGGTCAACGGCTGCGTCTACTGCACCTGGTTCCACGCCAAGCAGGCGGTCGCGGCGGGCATCGCGGCCGACGAGGTGCGCGACCTCTTCAACCTCCAGTTCCAGGCCGACGCGCCGGAGCGCGAGCTGATGGGCCTCCTCTACGCCCAGCACTACGCCGAGACGAACCGCCAGCCGGACCCCGAGATGAGCGCGCGCCTGCTCGATCGCTACGGCGAGCGCACCGCGCGTCACGTCCTGCTGTTCATCCGGATGATCACCTTCGGGAACCTCCTCGGGAACACCTGGGACGCGGCGCTGAGCCGCTTCAAGGGCCGACCCGCCCCGCGCAGCAACCCCGTCTTCGAGGCGGTCTTCCTGCTCCTGACCTGGTGGATCATGGTCCCGCTGATGTGGGCGATGCGCCGGGACCGCACCCGCGAGGCGGCCGCCTGAGTCGACGGCGCCGCGGGCCCCTCAGTGGGCCTCGCCCCAGCTCGCGCCCACCCCGATGTCGACGATGAGCGGCACCGCCAGCTTCGTCGCGTGCTCCATCGCGTCGCGGACGAGCGCGCAGGCGGCGTCGACCTCGTCGTCCGGCGCCTCGAAGACCAGCTCGTCGTGGATCTGGAGCAGCATCTTCGTGCGCATCCCGCCCGCCGCCAGCCGCCCGGCGATGTCCATCATGGCCGCCTTGCAGAGGTCCGCCGCAGACCCCTGGATGGGCGTGTTGGCGGCGATGCGCATCCCCGCCTGGCGGTCCATGGGGCTGTTCGAGCTCAGCTCCGGGATGTAGCGCCGGCGCCCGGTCATCGTCGTCACGTAGCCGCGCTCGAGGGCCTCGGCGATGGTGCCGTCGAGCCACGCGCGCACGCCGGCGTATGCATCGAAATACTGCACGATGTATCGCTTCGCGTCGGCGCGCGGGATCTTCAGGAGCTGCGCCAGCGCGGTCGCCCCCTGCCCGTAGATGGTGGCGAAGTTCACGGTCTTGCCGACGCCGCGCTGCTGGGGGGTGACGTCCTCGACCGCGACGTCGAAGAGCTTGGCCGCGGTCCGGCGGTGGATGTCGAGGCCGGACCGGAACGCCTCGACCAGCCCGGGGTCGCCGGAGACGTGGGCGAGGAGGCGCAGCTCGATCTGGCTCCAGTCGGCGGAGATGAGGCGGTGCCCGGGCGGCGCGACGAAGGCGTGGCGGATGCGCTTGCCCTCGGGGGTGTGGATGGGCGTGCGCTGGAGATCGGGGTCGGTCGAGATGAGGCGCCCGGTCGCGCCGGTCGTCTGCTGGAACGTCGCGTGGATGCGCCCCGTCTCGGGGTGGACGGCCCGCGTCAGCACGTCGGTGTAGGTGTTGATGAGCTTGGCGAGCTTGCGCCACTCGAGGATGACGGTGGCGATCTCGTGGGACTCCTCGAGCTTCTCGAGCACCTCGGAGTCCGTCGAGTAGCCGGTCTTGGTCCGCTTGACGATGGGGAGCCCGAGCTCCTCGAAGAGGACCTCGCCGAGCTGCTTGGTCGAGCCGAGGTTGAAGTCGTGGCCGGCGAGCTCGAAGACGCGCTGCTCGAGCCCGGCGAGGCGCTCGCGGAACTCGACGCCCATCGCCTCGAGGTCCGGCACGTCCACCAGGATGCCGTCGACCTCCATCTGCCCGAGCACCCACGACAGCGGCAGGTCGCGCGCGTGGAGCTGCTCTTCCTGGCCCTCCTCGCGGAGGCGCTCGCGCACGAGCGGCGTCATCGCGACGACGGCGTCGGCGAGGTGGCAGGCCCAGTCGCTCAGCTCGGCGGGATCGACCTCGGTAAAGGGGACGAGGGCCTTGCCGCTGCCGATGACCGACTTCGCCGGGCGCACGGTGCGGTGGAGGAACTCCTTCGAGAGCTGGTCGAGGCGGTGCGGGATGATGCGCGTCGGATCGACGAGGAACGAGGCGAGGCGCGTGTCGAAGGCCACCCCGCGGAGGACCACCCCCTGCCGCTTCAGGCCGCGCCAGAGCTCCTTGGCGTCGTGGCAGACCTTGGGGCGCTCGGCGTCGTGGAGCCAGCGCGCGAAGGTGGCGAAGCCGCGCCCGCCGAGGGTGGGGCCGCGCCCGTCGAAGGCGACGTACCAGGCGCGGCCGGGCTCGGTGGCGACCGCGACCCCGACGAGCGGGGTGATGGCGGGCGGCTCCTCGGCGAAGACCGGGACGACGGCGGTCGGCTCGGTGCGCGCGTCGAGCTCGGCGAGCAGCGCCTTCAGCGCGTCGTGGGTGTCGACGCGGGCGTAGCGGGTGTCGTCGTCGCTCTCGCTGAGGGCGTCGCGGTCGGCGTCGCTGATGAGCGAGTAGAACTCGAGCGACACGTAGAGCCCGTTGAGCACGGTCGGATCGGGGGGGACGACGGCGAGGTCGGCGAGCTCGCGCGCAAGGGCGACGTGCTGGTCGATGGTGACGAGCTCGCGGGACAGCTCGGCGAGCGCGCGGCCCTTCTCGAGGGCGTTGCGCTGGCGCCCCTTGAGGTCGGGATCGTCGAGGTGGGCGTAGATGCCAGCCAGGTCGCCGTAGCGCTCGAGCAGCTCGACGGCGCTCTTGTCGCCGATCCCGGGGCAGCCGGGGACGTTGTCGACCTTGTCGCCGACGAGCGCGAGGTAGTCGATCATCTGCTCGGGGCGGACGCCCCACTTCTTGCGCACCAGCTCGGCGTCGAAGGTGACGTCGCGCATCGTGTCGAGCATGCGGACCTGGCCGTCGACGAGCTGGCCGAAGTCCTTGTCGCTCGAGACGATGACGACCTCGTGGCCCGCCTCGCGCCCCTGGCGGGCGAGGGTGCCGATGACGTCGTCGGCCTCGACCCCCTCGACGCGCAGGATGGGGAAGCCGTGGGCCTCGCAGACCTGCATGACGAGCGCCACCTGGTCGCGCAGCTCGCCGGGCATGGACGGGCGCTGCGCCTTGTAGTCGGGGTACTGGTGGTCGCGGAAGGTCGGCCCCGGCGCGTCGAAGACGACCGCGCCGTAGGCGGGGGTCTTGCCGCTGAAGAGCTTGCGGAACATGGTCGCGAAGCCGAAGACTGCGTTCGTCGGCTGCCCCTTGGAGGTCATGAGGCTGCTCGGGAGCGCGAAGAACGCGCGGTACATCAGGTTCGAGCCGTCCACGAGGACGACCCGCTCGGGGTTCGCCATGGGTTTCCGCTCCGTCGTGTCGCCGGAGCCGCAGGCTACCACGCCCAGAGGCGTTGGCGAGCCCAGCCCGTCGGGGCGTGCGGCGGCCGCGGGAACGCGGTACGGTCCGCCGGCGAGACCTCTCCGGAGCACCGACCATGACCCAGCGCAGCGTGGCCGAGGTGCTGAAGCGCCTCGGCTTCGGATACGACTTCCTCGGCGAGCACCCGATGCGCGCCCGCGCCTTCGTCAACGCCGCGCGGACGCTCAAGAAGCTCCCCGACGTGGCGACGGCCTTCGCCGCCGGCGAGCTCGACGCCCTGCCCGGGGTGGGCCCGGGCGTCCTCGACGTGGTGTCGCGGGTCGTCCGCGGCGAGCCGGTGCCGGCGCTCGTGGACGTCGAGGCGCGCATCCCGCCGGGGCTCTTCGACGTCGCCGAGCTCAAGGGGCTCGGACCGAAGAAGGTCCGCACGCTCCACGACGAGCTCGGCGTCACGAGCCTCGCCGAGCTCGAGTACGCCGTGAACGAGAACCGCCTCCTCGCGCTCTCCGGCTTCGGGCCCAAGACCCAGGAGAAGATCGCCGAGGCGCTGGCCGCGCTCCGCGAGCGGGCGGGCCGCTACCGCCTCGACCAGGGGCTCGCCGCCGCGCAGCGCGAGG
>SBGO01000768.1 GCA_006226565.1 Deltaproteobacteria bacterium
CCGGTCACTTAGGGATAACCCTCTGAGATCGAACACATCTTTCCACCACGGAGGCCACAGAGGGCACGGAGGATGTGTGGCCGCTCAAGCCGAAACTCCGGGCGCGACCCGCTCCTTCCTCCGTGAGCTCCGTGCTCTCCGTGGTAAAAAAGACGTTCCGGTTCAACGCCTTGTGGCCTATCTGATCGGCATTGGGGCCGGGTGAGAGGAGAGGGGTTGGCGCGGCGTGGAGGGAGGAGCCCCCGTCGACGACCGGGTCGGCGACGGACGATACCCTCGACCACGGAGAATCCGATGCTGCGCATCTACCCTGTTGCACTCGAGGTCGCGCGCGACGCGCCGCTCGCCGCCGACCGAATCGGCCGGAAGGACCCGGACCTCGCTCGGCACCTGCGCCGGGCGTCGGCCGGCCGTATCCGAGCGCGAGTCGTCAGGCCGCGGGCTGCTTCGCCAGCCAGGTGCCGGTGCGCGAGCGCTTCGCCTTCTTCAGCCCCGCGAAGGGGCCCTGGTAGATGATCTGCCCGCCGTCGGCGCCGGCGCCGGGGCCGAGGTCGATGATCCAGTCCGCCTCGCGCATCACGTCGGGGTTGTGCTCGATGACCAGCACCGTCGCCCCGGCGTCGACCAGGCGGTGCACGACCTCCATCAGCCTCGGCACGTCCGCCATGTGGAGGCCGATGCTGGGCTCGTCGAGGACGACCACGAGGTTCGGCTGGCCGCGGCCGACCAGCTCGCTGACGAGCTTGATGCGCTGCGCCTCGCCGCCCGAGAGCGTCGGCGAGGGCTGCCCCAGCGCGAGGTAGCCGAGCCCGACGTCGTCCATGAGCTGGAGCCGGCGTTTCACCTGCGGCACCCGGTCGAAGACCGCGAGCGCCTCGCGCACCGGCAGCTCGAGCACCTGGTGGATGTCGAGCCCGTCCCACGCGACCTGGAGCGTCTGGCGGTTGAAGCGCCGCCCGCCGCACGCGTCGCAGGCGACCCAGGCGTCGGGGAGGAAGCTCATCTCGAGCTTCACCAGGCCGTTGCCGTCGCAGGCGTCGCAGCGGCCGCCCTTGACGTTGAACGAGAAGCGCCCTGGCTCCCAGCCGCGCACCTTCGACTCCGGGAGCTGGGCGAAGAGGCGGCGGATCGGGTCCCACACCTTCACGTAGGTCGCCGGCGTCGAGCGCGGGTTCTTGCCGATGGGCTTGTCGTCGATCTCCACCAGCCGGTCGAGCCCCTCGAGCCCACCCGCCGCACGCCAGGTGCCGCCGCCCGCGTCCGGCGCGACCGCCTTCGTCAGGACCTCCACCAGGCTCGACTTGCCCGAGCCCGACACGCCGGTCACGACCGTGAGCCGCCCGCGCGGCACGCGCACGTCGACGCCGCGGAGGTTGTTGTGCGTCACCCCGACGAGCTCGACGAAGCCTACGCCGTCGAGGGGGCGCGGGGCGCTCCGCACCGGCGGGCGCGGCTCGCGCAGGCACCGCCCGGTGATCGACCGCGGGCTCTCGAGCACCGTCGCCAGCGGCCCCGCCGCCAGCACCTCGCCGCCCTCGACCCCGGCGCCGGGGCCGACGTCGATCAGCACGTCCGCCGTCCGCAGCGTGGTCTCGTCGTGCTCGACCATGATGATGCCGTTGCCGCGCTCCTGCAGCGTGTCGAGCGTCCGCAGCAGCACCTCGGTGTCGGTCGGGTGGAGCCCGATGGTCGGCTCGTCGAGCACGTAGAGCACCCCCGAGAGGTGCGCGCCGAGCTGCGCCGCGAGCCGGATGCGCTGCGCCTCGCCGCCCGACAGCGTCGGCACCCGCCGCTCCAGGGTCAGGTAGCCGAGCCCGACCTCGTCGAGGAAGGACGCCCGCTCGCGGATGGCCTTGACCGGCCCCTCGGCGATGGCCCGCCCGCGCGTCTCGAGCACCAGCCCGTCGAGGAAGGCGACGAGCTCGGGCGCGGTCATCCGCAGCAGCTCCGGGATGGTGGCGCCGCCGAGCTCGATCGAGCGCCCGATGGGGCCGAGGCCGGTCCCCTCGCAGGCCCGGCAGACGCGCCCGTCGTCGTCCTCGCCCGCGCCGGTGCAGGTCGGGCACTGGCCGAGCGCGGTCCGGGGCGAGAAGTACCGCGGGTCGAGCACGCTCCGCCGCTGCGCCCCCGGGTCCTTCACCTCGAAGAGGCGCGCTGCGCCCCCGCTCGCCCGGTAGACCTTGACCTGCCCCTCGCCGAGCTCGGCCGCGCGCGCGATGAGCTCGGCGACCTTCGCGCGGTCCTTGGCGCGCACCTCGCCCACGATGAGGTCGATGTCGTGGTGCTTGCGCTGGCGGAGCCGCGGCGGCGGGCTCGGCGCGCGCTCGGTCCCGTCGACGTACACCCGCATCCCGAGGACGACGGCCCGCGCGAAGACCTTCTTGTGGAGCCCCTGGCGCTGCTGCACCACCGGCGCCGTGATGACGACCGGCCGCGCGCCGTCGGTCAGCTCGAGGTGCTCGGCCAGGGCCGGGACCGACAGCCGCCCGGCGACCCCCTCGGCCCGCACCTCGCCGAGGCGCGCGTAGAGGAGGCGCAGGAAGGGCTCGATCTCGGTGACGTTGGCGACGTTCGAGCGCGAGCCTCCGCGGGTCGTGCGCTGCTCGATGGCGACCGTCGGGGGGATCCCCTCGACCCGGTCGGCGTCCGGCCGCCCGAGCTGGGTGATGTACTGGCGCGCGTAGGCCGACAGGCAGTCGAGGAAGCGCCGCTGCCCCTCGGCGAAGACGATGTCGAAGGCCAGCGACGACTTGCCCGAGCCGGACACGCCGCTGATGACCGTGCGCTTGCCGCGCGGCAGCTCCACGTCGACCGACTTCAGGTTGTGGACGCGCGCGCCCTCGATGGAGATGACGCCGTTCGCGCCTGCGTCGTAGGCGATCGCCGCGGGCTCGGCGACGCCCTCGGCGCGGTCGAGGGGGGCGATCCCCGCCAGCCACCGCCGGAGGTGCTCGCCGGTCGCGGTGGGGGCGCGCGTGAGCGCCGCCGGGGGGCCGCTGAAGACCAGCTCGCCGCCGCGGTCGCCGCCCTCGGGGCCGAGGTCGATGACGTGGTCGGCGGCCGCGATGACGTCGAGGTGGTGCTCGATGACGACGACGGTGTGGCCGGCCGCCGTGAGCTGCCGGAGGTTGTCGACGAGGCGGTCGACGTCGGCGAGGTGGAGGCCGGTGGTCGGCTCGTCGAGGAGGAAGAGCGTGTGCAGCTGGCGCGCGTCGAGGTGCTGGGCGAGCTTGAGGCGCTGGGCCTCGCCGCCGGAGAGCGTGTTGAGCGCCTGGCCGAGGCGCAGGTAGCCGAGGCCCACGCGCTGCAGCGGGACGAGGCGCTTTCCGGCCTGGGAGCGGCCGCCGAAGAGCGTCGCCGCCTCGTCGATGGTCAGGTCGAGCACGTCGGCGACCGAGCGCCCCTTCCAGGTGACCTCGAGGACCTCGGGCTTGAAGCGCTTGCCCTCGCAGAGCTCGCAGCGGAGGAACACGTCGGCGAGGAACTGCATCTCGACCCGCTCGGTCCCCGCGCCCTCGCAGGCGGGGCAGCGCCCGTCGCCGGCGTTGAAGGAGAAGGTCCCGGCGGTGTAGCCGCGCTCCTTGGCGAGGGGCTGGCGCGCGAAGAGCGTCCGCACCCCGTCCCACGCCTTCACGTAGGTCGCCGGGTTGGCGCGCGAGCTGGCGCCCGGGGCGGTCTGGTCGATCCAGACGACGTCGCTGACGCGGTCGAGCCCGTCGATGCGGTCGTGCTCGCCGGGGCGGTCGGTGACGCGCCCGCGCGAGCGCAGCCAGCCGCGGTACAGCACGTGGTCGAGGAGCGTGGACTTGCCCGAGCCGCTCACCCCGGTGATGACCGAGAGCTTGCCGAAGGGGAAGCGGACGTCGACGCCGCGGAGGTTGTTGGCGCGCGCGTTGACGACGTGGACGCCGTCGGCGCGGCTCCAGTCCTTGCTGGCGGCGTCGCGGGGGCCGCGCCGCGCGGCGAGGGCCCTGGCGGTCGTCGAGACGGTGTCTTCGGCGAGCGCCGCGGGCGGCCCCGAGAAGACGACCTTGCCGCCGCCGGCGCCAGGGCCGGGGCCGAGCTCGACGACGTGGTCGGCCACCCGCAGCATGTCGGGGTCGTGCTCGACGAGGACGACGGTGTTGTCCTTGCCCGTGAGCTGGGCGAGGACGGCGGCGAGGCGCTCGGAGTCGGCGGCGTGGAGGCCGATGGTCGGCTCGTCGAGGACGAAGAGGGTGTTGACCAGGCCGCTCCCGAGGGCGCTCGTCAGGTTGGCGCGCTGCACCTCGCCGCCCGAGAGCGTCCGGGCCTGCCGGTCGAGGGTCAGGTACCCGATGCCGACCTCTTCGAGGTAGCGCAGGCGGTCTCCGAGCTGGGCGCGCACCGGCGCCAGGGCGTCCGTCGCCGCCGTCGGGGGGAGCGCGGCGAGCCAGGCCCGCGCGTCGCGCACGGTGAGCCCGAGCACCGCGTCGACCGTGAGCCCACCGAGGCGGAAGCGCCGCGCCTCCGGCTTGAAGCGCGTCCCGCCGCACGTCGTGCACGGCAGGTAGGCCCGGTAGCGCGAGAGGAAGACGCGGACGTGCATCTTGTAGCTCTTGCTCTCGAGCCAGTCGAACCAGCCGCGGACGCCGGTGAAGTCGCGCCGACGGTGGCCGCCGTCGCCCTCGAGGACGAAGCGCTGGTGCTCGGGCGGGAGGTCCTCGAAGGGGACGTCCAGCGAGACGCCGGCGGCCTCGCACGCCTGTCGGAGCCAGCGCCGCTCGGCCGCGCGCTTGGGGCCGACCCAGGGGCTGATGGCGCCCATCGCCAGGCTCAGCCCGCGGTCGGGGATGACGCGGTCCATGTCGATGGACATGACCCGGCCGAAGCCCTTGCAGCTCTCGCAGGCGCCGATGGGGCTGTTGAACGAGAAGGTCCCCTCGGTCGGCTCGGGGTAGGCCACGCCGCAGTGGCGCCGGTCGAGGTGCAGGTCGCGGAGGTCGAAGCCGCCGCCGTCGCGCTCGAGGTGCAGCGCGGCCTCGCCGTGGCCCATCCGGTAGGCGGCCTCGAGGGCCTCGACCAGGCGCGAGCGCTCGACGTCGCGGACGGCGAGGCGGTCGACGAGGACGTGGACCAGCCCGCCGTCGTCCTCCGCCGCGCCCTTGCGCGCCTTCTTCGCGCCCCTGGCGGCCTTGGGGCGCGTCTCGGCGAGCTTCGCCGCGGTGTCGGCCAGGGTCGCCAGCGCGGTCTCGCCGTCGAGGCGCACGATGGCGCCGTCGCTCGCGATGAGGCGGTGGTAGCCCTCGCGGACGAGGTAGGCGCGCGAGATGACCGCGTCCTCGCCGTGGCCGGCGCGGAAGGGGAAGCTCACCATCAACCGCCGGCCGGCGTGGGCCGCGAGCAGCTCGTCGGCGACGCGCCCCGGGAGGTCCGGCTCGACCGGCTCACCGCAGACCTCGCAGTGCAGGGTCGCGAGCTTGGCGAACAGCGCCTTGAGGTAGTCGGTGGCCTCCGTCAGGGTCCCGAGGGTCGAGCGCGACGAGCGGATGCTGTTCTTCTGCTCGAGGGCGACCGCGGGCAGCAGCCCGTCGATGGCGTCGACGTCGGGGCGGTCCATCCGCTCGAGGAACTGCCGGGCGTAGGTCGAGAAGCTCTCGACGTAGCGCCGCTGGCCCTCGGCGTAGAGCGTGTCGAAGGCGAGCGAGGACTTGCCCGAGCCGGAGACGCCGGTGACGACCGTCAGGCGCCCGCGGGGCAGGGTGACGTCGAGGTTGGCGAGGTTGTTCTGGCGCGCGCCGCGGATTCGGATCATGAGCGTCTCTCCGACGTGGCGCGCGCACCGTCACCTGAAAACGTGTTCAGGTCAATGCTCCTCCGGCGGGCTGGCGCCGGTCACGCCCGGGTGACGTGGTGGCTGTCGAAGACGAGGACGTCGGGGCTGATCGGGTAGGTCGCCGCCTCGTAGGCCGCGCGGACGGCCGCCGCGTCGATCTCGGGCCCGACGAAGAGGCGGTCGCGGCTCGGGACGGCGATGGCGAGCCCGCCCGGCTTCAGCCGGTCGTAGAAGACGTCGCCGACGATGATGGCGCGCGCGGCGTCGTAGCCGTCGCCGACGGCGACCTCGCGCGCGCGGTAGTCCACCTCGGCGCGCGCGAAGAGGTTCGAGCGCGCGACGCTGTGGATGGTGTCGAGGGTGGTGTCCCAGCCCGCGGCGCGCCCGGCGATGACGTAGTCGAAGCGCCAGCCGGCCTCGTGGACGTAGCAGGTCACGAGCCCGCCGCCGAAGTCGCGCGCGAGGAGGCGGTGCGCGTCGTCCCGGCCGGCCCCGGCGACGACGGCGTCGTAGGCGCGGACGAAGCGCGCGCGCTCGATCTTGGGCAGGAGCGGCGCCGCGCCCTCGCGGAGCTCCTCGCCCGGCGCGAGCTGCCCCGGGTACTTGACGGCCGCCTCGAAGGCCGCCGCCACGGCGAGGAGCTCGGCGGCCTCGCAGGAGGCGTCGAGGTCGTCGAGCGGCAGCTCGGCCACCGGGTGCCGCTCCTTCTCGTACAGGATCGCCCAGCCGTCGCCCTCGGGCTCGAGGCCGAGGCGGACCTGCTTCAGGAGCGCCGCGAGGCGGGCGACCAGGGAGTCGTCGGGTCGGGTCACGGGATCCTCCCGCGGTGGGTCACGCCATCGGGGAGGTGCCGGGCGTCCAGGGCCCCGGCGGATCGTCTCCCCGCGAGGTGAGGATGATAGGACCGTCGTCGGTCACGGCAATGGAGTGCTCGAAATGGGCGCTCGCCCGCCGGTCGGCGGTGATGACCGTCCAGCCGTCGTCGAGCAGGACCGTCTCGTGGGTCCCGAGGTTGATCATCGGCTCGATGGCGAGGCACCACCCGCTCTTGAGGCGGCGCCCGGTGTTGGGGATGCCGATGTTCGGGATCTGCGGCTCCTCGTGCAGCCGGCGCCCCACGCCGTGGCCGCAGTAGTCCTCGACCACGCCGTACTCGAAGGGGCTGACGAAGGCCTCGACCGCGTGGGAGATGTCGCCGATGCGGTTGCCGACGATCGACTGCGCGATGGCGGCGTAGAGGCTGCCCTGGGTGCGCGCGAGCAGGAGCTCGAGCTCCTCGGAGATGCGGCCGATGGGCAGGGTGATCGCGCTGTCGCCGACGTAGCCGTCGAGGGTGGCGCCGCAGTCGATCGAGATGATGCTGCCTTCCTCGAGGACGCGCTTGCTGCTCGGGATCCCGTGGACGACCTCTTCGTTGATCGACACGCAGAGCGTCGCCGGGAAGACCTCGGCGCCCACCTGGTAGCCCTTGAAGGTCGGCGTGGCGCCGGCCTTGCGGATGCGCTCCTCGGCCATCTTGTCGAGGTCGAGGGTGGTCATCCCGGGACGGATCTTGTCCCGGAGCTCCTTGTGCACGTCCGCGACGACCTGGCCGGCGCGGCGCATCTTCTCAATCTCGATCTTCGACTTACGAACGATCATCAGGACCCCGGCTGGAGAGGGTCCCTCCGATATCACGCGGGCCTCGCGGGCGGCAAGAACGAGCCGCCTCGCGGTCGGGGGCGGTCGGGGGGCGTCGCCTTGCTGGGATCCGCCGGCGGTGGTAGGCAGCGGGGATGACGACGGCGCACCGGAACCCGGTCCCGACCGTGGACCTGCTCATCGAGACGCGCCCCGGGACGTTGGTGCTGGTCAAGCGGAGGAACCCCCCGCTGGGCTGGGCCCTCCCCGGGGGCTTCGTGGACTACGGCGAGACGCTCGAGGCGGCCGCCGTGCGGGAGGCGAAGGAGGAGACCGGGCTCGACGTCACGCTCGTGCGGCAGCTCCACACCTACAGCGACCCGGCGCGCGACCCCCGCCAGCACACGCTCAGCACCGTCTTCGTCGCCCGCGCGACCGGCGAGCCGGAGGGCGGGGATGACGCCGCGGAGGCCCGGGTCTTCGCGGTGGACGCGCTCCCGACGCCGATGGCCTTCGACCACGCGGCCATCATCGAGGACTGGCGCCATGACCGATACTGAACGAAAGCCTCTGCCGCGGCGGCTGCGGCTGCGCCTGCTCCAGATCGCGCGCGAGGCCATCCTCTCCAAGGTGTCCCGTGGGACGGTGCCGGAGTTCGTGGCCGACGACCCCGAGCTCCAGCTCCCGAGCGGCGCCTTCGTGAGCCTCCACATCGACGGTCGCCTGCGCGGCTGCATCGGCACGCTCTACCCCGAGCAGCCCCTCGTCGAGGCGGTCGCGACGATGGCCGGCGAGGCGGCGACGGCCGATCCCCGCTTCCACCCGCTCGCGGCGCGGGACCTGCGCGAGACGGACATCGAGATCAGCGTCCTGACCCCCTTCGTGCGGGTCACCCCCGAGCAGGTCGAGCCCGGGCGCCACGGGCTCTACATCGCCCGCGGACGGCGGCGCGGGGTGCTGCTCCCCCAGGTCGCGACCCAGTACGGCTGGGACCGCGAGGAGTTCCTCGCCCAGACCTGCCACAAGGCCGGCCTGCCGCCGGACGCCTGGCGCGACCCCGACACCCTCATCATGGCCTTCGAGGCCCAGGTCTTCAGCGACCTCGGCGAGGCCGAGGCCGCCAGCGAGGTCTGAGGGCGCCCGTCAGTCGCTGCCGACGTCAGTCGAGGCTCGACACCGTCACCGTCGGGGCCGCCGCCTTCGTGCGCGCGTGGGAGTCGCCGTGGCTCGGGCCGGGGAGGGTCGCGAAGCCGAGCGCGAGGAGGGCGAAGAGCGCGGCGAAGGTGGCGAGCCGGATGAGCATGGGAGCCTCGGTGTCCGTGGGGCGGTCCGTGTCCGCGGACGCCGTAGAGGACCGCGGGTACGCGCGAGGTAAACCCACCGAGATCGTCCTCGGTCGGGTTTACTCGGCGCGCCCCTGTGGTCCTATGCCCCCGAACCCCAGCGACGGAGCACCCCGATGGCCCTCAACCATGGCACCGACTTCCTCTTCTTCACCAAGGTCGACATGTCGAAGCAGTCGCTGACCGCGACGATGTCCCGCGGCTGCGCGGTCTGCACGCGCGACCACATCTACTTCGTCCCGGTGCAGAGCATGGGGTCGGTCGTCGTCGCGACCATCTCGACGAAGTACTCCATCGGCGCCGGGGACCCGGTCGCCGCCATCGGGCAGCTCCTCGAGCGCGAGGACCTCACCCTCGACGCGCTCCACGCGCAGGTCACCACCTGGTTCGGCGAGGACAAGACGCGCTGGATCTTCCCCCTCGCCGAGGCCGAGAAGTTCACCTACAAGACGGGCTTCTTCGGGATGACCACCCTCAAGATGCCGGGCGAGTCGGTCCGCCGCATGGTCATCCGCGACAAGGGCGGCAAGAAGGCCGCGAAGGCGTTCTACGACGCCGCCGCGGCCGCCTGATCCCGCGGGCCCGTCGCCCCGCTCAGCGCGGGGCGGCGCCCGGCGTCCGGGGCGCCGACCACAGGCCCCCGTCGCGCCAGTCGACCCAGAAGACGCGTGCTGCGTCCAGGCTGATGAGGGCCGGCGAGATCTCGCCGTCGCCGGCCCCGAAGTTCATGACCGTCTCGGGCTCGCCGCCGGTGTAGCCGATCCGCTCGACGGTCTGTCCGCCCGGCGACCAGTAGAGGCCGTCGTCGCCGAACGCGACGTAGGGGACGAACGATCGCGTGCCGAGCGAGGACGCCTCACCGCCCTCCCGCGGCACGCCGTGGAACGTGACGACGACCGGGAAGAGCGAGTCTCTGAGCCGCCCGTCGAGCGCGGCGAGGACCAGGCTGTCGTCATCGGCGTGCACGAGGAGGTCACCCGCGAGGCCGAGCGCGCCCAGGTCGCGGACGATCGTCGCCCCCGAGCCGTCACGTGCGGCGGCGTGCACGGTCTCGTCGGCGGCCTCGAGCCAGACGACCTCGTCGTCGCGGACCACCACCCCGGCGAAGCCGCTCGACTGGGCGATGAGCGTGTCGGGGCCGCCGTCGAGGGGCCGCCGGACCAGCTGGAAGGGGCCGACGTCGGGGTCGCCGCCCTCCGCGACGTCCGTGATCCAGGCGCCGTCCACGTCGAGGCCCCACAGCGCGCTGGGGGGCACGGCGACGCAGCGCGGGCCGGTGAAGTCGTCTTTCGGCGCGTCACAGGCGCGGGTCTCGACGGGCAGCCACGCATCGTCGGCGCTCTCGATGCTCTCGAATCGACTCTCGCTCCAGAGCACCCGACCGGCGCTGACGCCCATCGGGTGTGTATGCCAGCCTGTCGCGGGGACATACAGCTGCTCCGGCGCACCTCCCGTCTTGGGGACGCGGAAGAGCGCCGTGGGGCTGGTCACGTCCGGCTCGGGCTGCATCGAGACATAGAGGTAGCCATCGGCCGGCGCGACGCCGTTCACGAAGCCATCGAGCTGCGCCACGAACGCGACCCCCTCCGTCTGGCAGACGTTCGCGACCGAGGTGTCGTCGCACCAGTCGGGGATGAAGCAGGGCCACGTCAGGCGCTCCGCGTCCCCGGCCGGGGCGGGCCAGGTCTCGCGGACGCAGGCCACGTGCTCGACGGCGCAGAGCGTCGTGTCCCGGACCCACTCGCAGCTCCCCCGGTGGATCGCCCCATCCGTCCAGCACGAGACGGACGGCTCGTTGGGGTCGCCCGCATGCGGGCTGGCGGGCACCGCCGGTGGGGGGCCCTCGCCGTCGAGCTCGGTGAGCGTGGACTGGGGGGACGTGATGGCCGCGCAGAGGAGGCCGGCGAGCTGCGGAGAGTCGTCGACCGTGAGCACGAGCGACTCGGTGATGTCCACGATCTGCGAGTCGAGCGCGCAGGACACGTCCTCGACGAGCGGGCAGCTGGAGACCACGTAGCTGAACCCCGGCGGGAGCTCGCCGTCGAGCCCGCTGAGCGTGGCGGCGGGCCCCTCGACGTACACGACGGAGCTGCGGCCGCTCGCGGCGATGATGCGGTCGACGCTGCTCGTCGCGTCGGACGCGATCAGGTCGAGCCGGCCGTTGCCGTTCGTGTCGACGTAGGCAACGACCGCGCCGACCGCGAAGCGATGCTGATCGGCGGCGGGGTCGATCGCGCCGAAGAGGCTGTCCTCTGCGTCCACGAGCGCGTCCTCGGGAGGGAGCGCCCCGAGGGTGAGGCTGAAGCTCGCCGGAAACTGCGGCTCCACCCGCGCCTCCTGGGCCACCGTGTAGCGCTCGCCGCCGGCGGTGGAGAAACGCTGGGAGAACCACAGGAACGCGACGCGGACCTCCCCATCGATCGAGACGCCGGTGGTCGCCTCGAGGGCGCCATGGATGGTGACGACGGCCTCGGCGCCGGGATCGTCGAGGGAGCCGCAGCCGCCCGCGAGCAAGGCGGCGGCGAGGGTCAGGGCGACGGTGTGACGGGTCATCGGGCGAGCCTCCTGAGCGGGCGCTTCCTTGCGCGTGGGGTCAGCCTGGAGACCGAGGGAGCGAGGCGAGCTGTCAACCGCACCCCGACGATTGCGCTAGAAGGTTACCTGGCCGGCCAGGCTCGCGCCGGCGTCCCACCGGAGCCGCGGGTCGCCCGCCTCGTCGAAGAGGAGGAAGGTCCCCTCGACGCCGGCGACGAGCCACCAGGCCCCGGCCAGCGGGACGCGCAGCTCGACCGCGGCGGCGGGACCCAGGCCGATGGCGGCGCTCGACGACTCGGTCGCGAGGCCGGCCGCGGCGTAGCGATCGGCGTCCTTCCGGGTCAGGCGCTCGTGCAGCCAGCGCCACCCGACGCCGCCCGCGAGGCGCAGCTCCAGGGGCTCGAGGAGGAGCCGCCCCTCGACGCGGGCGTCCCCACCGACCCACCGGGACAGGACCTCGTTGGCGCCCGTGTCCCAGGGCTCGAGGCCGGCCCCGAGGCCGATCGTGACGGCGAGATCGTCGAAGCGGTAGCCGTAGCGCAGCTGGAGACGGTGTCCCACGGCGCGCTCGGGGTTGCCGAGGGCGGCGTACCCCACGCCGAGCTCGTGGCGGTCGGCGAGGACCCGGCCGCCGCGGGCGACCAGCCGCGCGAGCGGGATGGCCTCGAAGTCGTCGGCGTCGAGCTCGGCTCGACCGCCCCAGGGGATGGCCACCTCCGCCGCCCCGTAGCGCGCCGTGCCGCGACGCTGGACGAGGAAGCGCCCGGCCGGCAGCGCGAGGGTGAGGCGGCGCTCGGCGCTCGCCCAGGCCTCGGCGAAGACCGCGCCGCCGGGGAGCTGGTAGACGAGGTACTGCACGTCGTGGTCGGCGGGCAGCACCAGCGCGGCGTCCGAGGTGCGGGGGCGCGTCAGGACCAGGGTCCCGGCCCCCGAGAGCTCGACCTCGCGCTCGGCGTGCTGGAGCCCGCCGGCGCCGCTGGCCGAGTGCCGGAGGGTCCGCGCGAAGGCCCACGAGTACGCCTCGTCGAAGGTGATCTGCCCGTCGCCGTCGCGGTCGGCCGCCCCGCGGAGGCCGCTCACGAGGTAGTGCGTGAAGACGCCCCCGCCGAGGGCATCGCTCTCCTGGGCGTCCTCGCCGTCGCTCGACGCCTGCACCCGGATGCGGGCGCGCGGCCGGGTGCCGAGGTCGTCGACGGAGAGGGCGAAGGGCTCGACGCGGTGGAGCCCCTTGGCGCGCGGGCGCGACCGGCACGCGTCGAGGATCTCCAGGCGGACGCCCGCCGGGACCGCGTCCAGGGTGCGCGCGAGGGTCGCGAGGGGCAGGCGCTCGCCGGCCATGTGCAGGTCGTCGGCGTCGCCGTGCCCGCTGAAGTAGAAGAAGAGCACCACGTCCTCGGCCGAGAAGCGCGCGGCGGCCTCGGACGCGCGCCGGAGCGCCTCGAGGACCTCGGCCGGCGTCCGGTCGACGAGGACCGTCACGCGGTCGGGCGCGACGCCCCCGAGGCGCGTGAGGACGCTCGCGACCCGCCGCGCGTCGGC
>SBGO01000631.1 GCA_006226565.1 Deltaproteobacteria bacterium
GCCAAGCTGGAGGCGATCGCGCGGGCGGCCCGCGAGCGCGGCGAGGATCCCGTCGCCGCCGTCCTCGACCGGGCGCGCGCGCTCGAGCACGAGGTGCGCCGCGAGGCGAAGAAGGACTTCCGCCTGTGGGCGCCGCTGCTCTTCCGCCCGGGCGGAAAGCGCGACGCCGCCGACATCCTCCACGTCTCGTGCCTGGTGCTCGACTACGACGACGGAACGCCCATCGAGGAGGCGAACGACGTCTGGCGGCCTTGGTTCCACGTCATCCACACCACCTGGTCCCACCGGCCCGAGCACCCGAAGTTCCGCGTCGTGTTGCCGCTGGCGAGCCCCGTCTCGCCCGAGGGCTTCCTCGAGGTCTGGCGCTGGGCCGAGACCCGGACCGGGTTCGCCATCGACCCGACCGGCAAGGGCGTCTCGCGCGCCTACGCCATCCCGGTCGTCCCGGACGCCCGGGCGGCCCGCCGCGCGCTCGCGCACCCCGGGCCGCTCCTCGATCCGATCCTCGAGGGGATCCTCGACGCGGCCGGCGAGGCGCACGAGCTGCCCCCCTTCGACGCGCTCGAGCGCGGGCTCCTGCGCCACGACCCCGAGGCGTCGTGGGTGGAGGGCTCGGCGGATCCGGCGCCGGCCCTCGACGTGAGCGCCTGGGAGGGCGACGACATCGACTGGGCCGGGGGCGCGCTCGCGTTGGAGAAGGCGCCGCCGCCCGCGCAGGTCCCGGCGCCCGCCGCCGTCGAGCTCGCGCCGCGCGCGCCGGAGGTCGCCCCGGTCCCCCGGCCGCTGACCGAGCTGGAGCAGGTCCTCGCGCGCCTCGACGACGTCGTGCTGCGCCTCGACGCCCTCGGTGAGCAGCTCATGGTCGACGGCCTCGAGCGGCTCACGGCGCTCTACGAGGAGGGCGCCCTGACCGCCGACGAGTTCCGGCAGGCCAAGGCCCGCCTCCTCGCGGGCGACAGTCTGAAGTGAGGGTCAGCCCCCTTCGTGGGGTCGACTGCCGCGATTGAACCACGGAGGACGCGGAGGACACCGAGGTGCCCAACTCCGCGCTTCTCCGTGGCTCGATAATCGGGTTCGCGTTTCGCCGAGACCGCGCTACAGGGGCGCGGTCTCGTTCTCGAGCCAGGCGGCGACCTCGGCCGGGACCTTGTCGAGGAGCAGGTCGCGGACCCGCGCGTGGTAGGCGTTCACCTGCGCGCGCTCGACCTCGTTCAGGAGCGCCGGCTCGATGAGCTTGCGGCAGTAGGGCACCACCGTCAGGTCCTCGAAGGCGTAGAAGGGCTCGGCATCGGGGCCGCCCGCGGGGACGACGAGGCAGAGGTTCTCGATGCGGATCCCGTAGGCGCCCGCGATGTAGAGCCCCGGCTCGTTCGACGTGACCATCCCGGGCTCGAGCCCGATGGCGTTGGGCCGCGGGGAGATGCGGTGCGGGCCCTGGTGGACGCCCAGGTAGCAGCCGACGCCGTGCCCGGTGCCGTGCCCGTAGTTGAGCCCGACCTCCCAGAGCGGGGTGCGCGCGAGGGCGTCGAGGTGCGTCCCGGTCGTCCCGCGGGGGAAGCGCGCCCGGCCGAGCTGCAGGTGCCCGCGGAGGACACGCGTGTAGTGCTCGCGCTGCTCGGCGGTCGGCGTGCCGAGGTGCATCGTGCGCGTGATGTCGGTCGTCCCGTCCAGGTACTGCGCGCCCGAGTCGAGCAGGTACAGGGTCGAGTCGTCGATGACCTTCGCCGTCGCCGGCGTCGCGCTGTAGTGGACGATGGCGCCGTTCGAGCCGAAGCCGCTGATGGTCCCGAAGGACAGGCCGACGAAGCGCTCGCCCTCGGCGCGGAAGGCCTCGAGGCGGTCGCTCGCCGAGATCTCGTCGAGCCCGTCCTGCCAGGCGCCCTCGATCCAGTGGAAGAAGCGCACCATCGCGACCGCGTCCCGCACGTGGCAGGCGCGCATCCCGTCGCGCTCCACGGCGTTCTTCACGGCGCGGAGCAGCATGATCGGGCTCATCCGGGCGTGGATCTCGGCCCCGCCCGCCTCGAGGCGGTCGACCACCCAGCGGCTCGCGACCTCGGGATCGACCCAGACGCGGCGCGCCGTCTCGCCGAGGCCCTCGAGGGCCGCGCCGAAGCTCTCGTAGGGGGCGACGCGGGCGCCGGCGGCGGCGAGGTGCGCGGTCAGGGCGGCGTCCGCGCGGCGCGGATCGACGAAGAGCGTGGCGTCGTCGGCGCCCACGACGGCGTAGGCGATGACGACCGGGTTGTAGTCGACGTCGGCGCCGCGGACGTTGAAGGCCCACCCGATGGCGTCGAGGTTGGTCATCACGAGCGCCCCGGCGCCCGCCTCGGCCAGCGCGGCGCGGATGTCGGCGAGCTTGTCGGCGACGCTCCGGCCGGCGTGCTCGAGCGGCCACGGGGCGATGGGCCCGAGCGGGAGCTCCGGCTGGTCGGTCCAGACCTGGTCGACGAGGTTCTCCTCGATCGCGACGACGCGCCCGCCGGCGCCCTCGACGGCGGCGACGATCGCGGTCGCCTGGTCGAGCCCGACGAGGCGCGGGTCGTAGCCGACGACGGTCCCGGCCGGGCGCTTGCCGAGCCACGGCACGAGGTCGAGCACGCCGGCGTAGCCCTGCTTCATCAGGGTCCAGACGCCCGGGTCGAGCTCGGCCTCGGCCTGGAGCCAGTAGCGGCTGTCGGCCCACTGCCAGGCGCCCTCGAGCCCGACGACGCAGTCGCCCATGGAGCCGGTGAAGCCCGAGATCCACGGCCGCCGCTGCCACACGCCGGGGACGTACTCGCTCTGGTGCGCGTCCGAGGACGGCACGATGTAGATGTCGACGCCGGCCGCTCGCATGGCGGCGCGGAGGGCAGTGACGCGGTCGATGGCGCTCATGGCGGCTCCTTCCTCGAGATCCGCGGGAGGATAGACGACCGGGCCGGTGATTGCGATCGGGAAGCCGCGAGGCTCGATCTCGCGCCCGGGGTTCGCTAAAACCTCCGGGCACCCGCCCGCCCCGGAGTCGCCCATGCACGCGCCACGCCGCTTCCTCGCCCTGGTGTCCCTCGCGACGCTCGCCGTCGGCGCAGGCGCCTGCGACTCGAGCACCGGCGGCGACACGACCGACACCGCCGCCGCCGACACGATCGGCGCCGACGCGGCCGAGGACACCGCCGCCGCCGACACGAGCCCCCCGATCACCTTCTGCGAAGGCGCGACGACCGCCCTCTACGACCCGATCGCCGGCACCGACCTGACGGTGTTCCCGGACGACTACTGGACGCGCGAGGCGACGTCGCTGACGGGGCTCCGGGTCGACATCGACGACGACACGCCGTGGATCGCGGAGCAGCCCGCCCTCCTCCAGGCGATCTACCTCGACCTGGCCGCGCTCGACGGCTTCGGCACCGCCGGCGGCGTCCTGCTCCGCTTCAGCGCACCGCTCGGCGAGGTCCCGAGCGGCTCGGACGCGTCGCTCGCGTCGCCCGGCCTGATGCTCGTCGCCCTCGACGGCGAGACCGCCGAGCGCGTGCCCTTCGAGTCCCAGCTCCTCGACGACAACGCGACCCTCGTCCTCTGGCCCGAGCGGCCGCTGAAGCCCAAGGCGCACTACGCGGCCGTCCTGACGAACGACCTGCTCGCCGCCGACGGCGGCTGCGTCGCCCCCTCCCCGGCCCTCCGCTCGCTCCTCGACGGCACCGCCAGCGACGCCAAGCTCGCCGCGCTCGTCCCCCGCTACGCCGAGCTGCTCGACAAGACCGGCCTCGCGCCCGGCGCCATCAGCGCCGCCACGGTCTTCACGACCCAGGCCACCGTCGACGCGTCCCGGGACGCCGCCGCCGACATCGCCGGCCGGAGCTACGACTGGAGCGCGCAGCCGAGCTGCACCACCGCCTCCAGGTACCGCGTCTGCGAAGGCGGCACGGTGAAGATCTTCGACTACCGCAACGAGGGCTACCTCGGCGACCCCGTCACCCCCACGACCTACACCCTGCCCGTCCACGTGTGGCTCCCGAAGGAGGGCCCCGGCCCCTTCCCGGTCGTCCTCTACGGACACGGGCTCGGCGGCGACCACTCCCAGGGCGCCGCCATCGCGTCCGGGATCGCCCCGCTCGGCTTCGCCGTGGTCGCCGTCTCGACGCTTCGCCACGGCGACCACCCGATCGCCGACCCTGACGACCCCAACGCCTTCTTCCTCGACCTGCTCGGCATCGACCTCGCCTCCTTCACCATCGACGGGCTCGTCTTCCGCGAGAACCTCCGCCAGGCGAGCCTCGACAAGCTCCAGGTGCTCGCGCTGCTGAGCGCCCACCCCGACATCGACGGCGACGGCGCGGCCGACCTCGACCTCGACCACGTCGGCTACTTCGGCATCTCGCTGGGCGGGATCATGGGCTCGGACTTCCTCGCCCTCTCCGACGGCGTCGGCGCCGCCGTGCTCGGCCTCGCGGGCGGCCGCCTCATCTCGGTCGTCACCGACGGCGAGGACTTCTCCCAGTTCAAGGGCATCCTCGTCGGCCTCATCGGCGATCCCCAGGCCCTCGACCGCATCGCGCCGATCGCCCAGGCGCTCATCGACGCCGGCGACCCCGTCAACTACGCCCCCCACGTGCTGAAGGACCGCTTCGCCGGCGCGCCGCCGCACATCCTGGCCAACATGGCCATCGACGACACCGTCGTGCCCAACGTCACCAGCCGCGCCCTCTCCCGCGCCCTCGGCCTCGAGGCGGTGCGCCCGATCGTGCGCCCCATCGATCTCGTGCCGGACGCCGGCAAGGCGCCGACGAAGGCCAACCTCCTCGACGCGAGCGTCACCGGCGGCCTCTTCCAGTTCGACCGGGTGAGCGCGAGCGCCGGCGGCAACCCCCAGGCCGCGACCCACATGAACACCTTCGGCAGCGTCGAGGGCCCCTGGCAGGCTTTCCACTTCTTCGAGACGTGGATCGACGTCGGCACGCCCGAGATCTCCGATCCGTATCTCCAGTTCGGCACGCCGAAGCTCTGAACCCACGGGAGCGCCCGCCATGACCGCGACCTTCTCCACCCGGACCTTCGAGTTCCTGACCGAGCTGTCGCTCCACAACGAGCGCCCCTGGTTCGAGGCGAACAAGCAGCGGTACGAGGACGACGTCCGCGAGCCGGCGCGCGCCTTCATCCGCCGCATGGCGCCGCTCCTCGCCGAGCTCTCGCCGGAGCTGGTCGCGGACGACCGCAAGCTCGGCGGCTCGCTCATGCGCATCTACCGGGACACGCGCTTCGGCAAGGACAAGACGCCGTACAAGACCAACGTCGGCATCCAGTTCCGCCTCGGGCGCGACAAGGACGTCCACGCGCCCGGCCTCTACGTGCACATCGCCGCGGACGAGCTCTTCATCGGCGCGGGCATGTGGCGTCCCCCGGGCGACGCGCTCAACGCGATCCGCAAGCGCATCGACGAGGAGCCCGACGCCTGGAGCGCCGTCGTGAACGACCCGGCGCTCGGGCAGGATCTGCGCCTCAGTGACGGCGAGCCGCTCTCGCGTCCGCCGCGGGGCTACGCCAAGGACCACCCGCACGTCGAGGACCTCAAGCGCCGGTCGTTCCTGGTGATGGGCGCGCTCGACGTCGCCGACGTGGTCGCCGACGACTTCGCCGAGCGTGTCGCGACCCGCTTCCGCGCCGCGGTCCCGCTGATGCAGTTCCTCTGCGACGCGCTGGGGCTCCCGTTCTAGGAGAAGTGCCGATGACCCCAGGGTGACCCACTGGGATCAAATGCTTCTCTCCACCACGGAGGACACGGAGGGCACGGAGGATGTGTGGCCGGGTCGAGCCGAAACCTCGAGTGCGACCCGCTCTCCTCTCCGTGTTCTCCGTGCGCTCCGTGGCAAGAACCCGTGCCGGTGCAGCGTCTCGCGGCTCATCTGATCGGCATTGGCTCTAGCAGGCCGCGACCGTCAGCGCGTGAGGTGCTCGGCGAGGGCCTGGATCGGGTGGCGCGGCACGTGCTCCTGGAGCCGCTCGACCTGGCTCCGACACGAGAAGCCGGTGACGAGCACGCGCCCGCGGACCTCGGCGACGTCGGCGGCGCCGGGCTCCGGGAGGTGGCGGGCCCAGCTCATCTCGAAGATTCCGCGCGACTCCTCGGCGTGCTCGGCGTCGTGGCCGTAGAAGCCGCTCATCCCGCAGCAGCCCACCTCGACGACCTCGAGCGGGAGCCCGAAGGCCCCGAAGACCTCGGCCCAGAGCCGGTCCGCGCCGGTGACGGCGGTCTTCTCGGTGCAGTGGCCGAAGAGGCGATACGGCGCCGACGCGCCCTGCCCCGCTCGCTCGGGGAGCGCGGCCGGCGGCGCGACGGTGCGGAGCCACTCCTGCAGCAGCAGGACCGGGATCCGCTCCGCGCCGGGCCCGAGCGCCGCCGGGTACTCGTCGCGCCAGGTCAGGACGACCGCCGGGTCCACCCCGACGATGGGGCGACCGAGCGCCGCGACCGGCCGCATCGCGGCGACGTTCTTCGCGACCCGCCGCTCGAAGCGGCGCAGGAACCCCTTCACGTGGAGCGCCTTGCCGTTCGCCGCGAAGCGCAGCACGTAGGGCGTCCTGCCGAGGGCGCGCGCCACGTCGACCACGGCCAGCACCACCTCGGGCTCGTAGAAGCTGGTGAAGGCGTCCTGCACGAGGATCACGGCGTCCTCGGGCGGTGAGGCCGCGGCGAGCTCGGCCGGCGACCACAGGCGAAGCCCTCGCGCCGCCAGGCCGCGCTTCAGCGACCGCACGGCGACCGTCGGCGTGTCGACGATCCCGGCCACCTGCTTCACGAGCCAGCGCATCGGCCGCGGGCGAACGAGCGCGTTCACGAGCCGCGGCACGCGCGCCATCAGCGGCAGCAGCGCCTCGAGCCCGGCGACGAGGTGGTCCTTGAGCGGGCGCCGGTAGCGGCGGTGGTAGAGGTCGATGAACTCGGCCCGGAAGGACGGGACGTCGACCTTGACCGGGCACTGCGTCGCGCAGGCCTTGCACGCGAGGCACCCGGCCATCGCGTCGTAGACCTCGCGCGAGTAGTCGTAGCGGCCGAAGCGGGCCGCCACGCTGCGCCAGACGCGCGCCGGCCAGCCCAGCGCGACCCGCCACGCCCCCGGGCGCCCGCCCTTACCGGCGTCGAAGCCGGCGTTCGAGAGCTGGCGCAGCCACTCGCGCATCACCCCGGCGCGCCCCTTCGGCGAGTGCACGCGGTCCCGCGTCACCTTCGACGACGGGCACATCACGTGGTCGGGGTGGTAGTCGAAGCACTGCCCGTTGCCGTTGCAGTCGAGGCTCAGGGCGAAGCGCTCGCGCGCCGCCGGCGCGACCTGGCGGTCGAGGTGACCGCGGAGCGGCGCCGCCACCCCGACGAGGGCCTCGCGCTGGTCCGGCGGGGTCGCAACCTTGCCCGGGTTGAGGCGATTCTTCGGGTCGAAGGCGCCCTTGACCTCGCACAGGGCGGAGAACAGCACCTCGCCGAAGACCTCGGGGCTGTACGCCGAGCGCATCCCCTTGCCGTGCTCGCCCCAGATGACGCCGCCGTGGCGCCGGACGAGCGCGTGGACGGCGTCCGAGATGCGCACGAGGCGCTTCTCGTCCTCGGGATCCTTGAGGTCGAGGGCCGGCCGCACGTGGAGGCAGCCGACGTCCACGTGCCCGAACATCCCGTAGCGGAGCCCCTCGGCCTCGAGGATGGCGCGGAACTCGGCGACGTAGGCAGCGAGGTTCTCGGGCGGGACGACCGTGTCCTCGACGAAGGGGACGGGCTTGCGCGCGCCCTTCGTCGCGCCGAGGAGCCCGACGCCCTTCTTCCGGAGGCTCCAGAGCGCGAGCCGGGCCGGCTCGTCCTTGGCGATGACCCAGCCGACGGGCTGGCCGGGCTGCCCGGCTGCGGCGCGCGTCCGCGCGAGGAGCGCGTCGAGCTTGGCGTCGAGGGCCGCCGGGTCGTCGCCGCGGAACTCGACCAGGTTCACCGTCCGCGTCGGCGGGTCCCCCGGCGCGTCGACGAGGTAGTCCTTCACCGCGTCGAAGACGACGTCCTCGCGCGCGAGCGACAGCACCGTCTCGTCGATCGTCTCGATCGCGCCCGGGTCGGCGGCGACCAGCACCTCGGCCGACGCCAGGGCGTCCTCGAAGCGCTGGTACTTGAAGACCACCAGCCGGCGCGCCTTGGGCAGCGGCGTCAGCTTCAGGGTCGCCTCGGTGACGAGGCCGAGGGTCCCCTCGGCGCCGGCGAGGATCCAGGTCAGATCGAGGCCGTCGGGGTGCTCGCCGCGCGCCATCGCCAGGTTGTAGCCGGTCACGTAGCGCGTGAGCGTCGGCCAGCCTGTCACGATGTGCTCGGCCTGCTCGCGCAGGACCCGGTCGACCTCGCGGTGGACGTGGCCGACGAGCCCCGGCTCGGCCTTCATCGCGGCGAGCCCTGCCGCGTCGCGCGGGCGCGCGTCGAGGACGCTGCCGTCGATGAGGACGGCGCGGAGCCCGAGGAGGTGCTGGCTGGTCTTGCCGTAGACCCGCGAGCCCTCCCCGCTGGCGTCGGTGGCGACCATGCCGCCGATGGTCGCGCGGCTCGAAGGCGAGAGGTTCGGCGCGAAGAAGAGCCCGTGGGGCTTCAGCGCGTTGTTGAGCTGGTCGAGGACGACCCCCGGCTCGACCCGGGCGACGCGGCGCTCGGGGTCGATCTCGAGGATGCGGCGCATGTGCCGCGACACGTCGACCACGACGCCGGTCGTGAGCGCCTGCCCGTTCGTCCCGGTGCCGCCGCCGCGCGGCGTCAGGGTGAGCGCCTCGAAGCGCGGGTCGGCCGCCGCCCGGAAGAGCGTCACGACGTCCTGGTGGTGGCGCGGGTGGACCACCGCCTGGGGCAGGATCTGGTAGACGGAGTTGTCCGTCGCGGCGAGCAGGCGCGCCGCCGAGTCGACGTGGGTCTCCCCCTCGAAGCCCGCGTCGCCGAGGGCGCGGACGAGGTCGCGGGTCAGGCGGGTGGCGGGCTCGAGCTCGTTGAGGCGCGGCAGCATCGGCCGCGACATAGCACGTTCGCGCCCGCCCGGGGGAGCGCCCTCAGGTGAAGAAGCCGAAGTTCTCGCGCAGGAAATCGGGCGCGTAGGCCCACGTCATGTACCAGCAGATGCGCCCCGGCACCGCGGCCATGAGGAGCCGCGGCAGGCGGCCGGCGCGGGCGCTCCCGTAGAGCGCGAAGAGCCCGAGCAGCGGCGGGATGCCGCACAGCCCGCCGGTCGCGAAGGCGACGTAGGTGCCCCACCCCGGCTGGTCGATGCGGACCTTCGACTCGATCTTCGTGACGGCGCGCTGGACCGGCCGGAGCCGCGCGAGGAACTGGTTCGCGAAGAGATACAGCGCGGCGTATCCGCAGAACTGGCCGAAGGTCGTGACGAGCGCGATCGCCCACGGCACGCCGCCGCCGTTCTGCACCTGGGTGACGACGAGCACCTCGGCGTTGAAGATCCAGATGATCCCCGACGGGAGCGCCAGCAGGAAGGTGAGGAGGTAGAGCACCGACGGTCGCTCAGGCCACGTCGCCGCTGTCGACGAGGGTCACGCCCGCCTCCCGCAGCTCCGCCAGCGCCGCCTCGACGTCCCCCGGCGCGAGCTCGACCCCGCGGCAGCCGTCGACCACGAGGTGGGTCGCGAAGCCCTCGGAGACGGCGTCGAGCGCGGTGAACTTGACGCAGTAGTCGGTGGCGAGGCCCATCACGTAGACGGTGTCGACGCCGCGCCCGCGGAGCCAGTCGGCGAGCCCGGTGCTGGCGCGGTGGCCGTTGTCGTAGAAGCCGCTGTAGCTGTCGACGCGCGGGTCGGTGCCCTTGACGAAGACGGCGCCCCAGCCCTCCTGGCAGAGCGGCGCCGCGAACTCGGCGCCGCGCGTGCCCTGCACGCAGTGGACCGGCCACAGGACCTGCGGGAGGCCGTCGAGGTCCACGACCTCGCCCGGGCTCCGCCCCGGGTGCTGGGCGGCGAAGCTCATGTGGTCGGCCGGGTGCCAGTCCTGGGTCGCCACGACGATCTCGAAGCGGGGCAGGAGCGCGTTGGCGACCGGGATGACCGCGTCGCCGTTCGGCACGGCCAGCGCCCCGCCGGGCAGGAAGTCGTTCTGCAGGTCCACCAGGATCAGCGCGCGCATCGTCCACTCCCCTGCGCACGTGCGGCGGATCGCCCGGGCGCGGCGCCCATCCTCGCCGACGACACGCGCCCCGTAAAGATGGCCGCGCGCACGGCCGAGCGGACCTGCGGCGCGAACCGCTCATGGCTTGTGATGGCCGCGGCCCCTCCACTATCGTGCGGGACCGTCCCCACTCCACCGTCCGCGGAGGGCGCCCCATGCGGTCGACGTCGCACGCCCGGTTCATCCTCGCCCCTGCCCTCGCCTTCGCCCTCGCTCTCGCCGCGTGCGGCGACGGCGGCTCGTCCGGCCCGGTCGACACCGGCGGCCCGAACCCGTGCGGCGTCTGCCCCGAGACGCAGTTCTGCAGCTACGGCAAGTGCGTGCCGGACCCCGGGCTCGCGGCCGGCGGCGAGGCCACCTGCGACTACTACGGCTACGCGCCGACCAACCAGGCGGCCTTCGCGCGCTTCGCCGGCGGCCAGACGCGCGTCCGCTACGTCACGTCGAACGTCGTGGTGGAGCCGCCCTTCGACAAGCTCGTGCTCGAGATGAACCAGGACCAGCTCTTCGCCGGCGGCGCCCCGGTCGCGGGCGAGCACGATCTCGTCGGCACCGAGCAGCTCGGCGCGCCGCTCTTCCTGCGCGGCTACGCCTTCTGCAACGACTTCGACTGCGCCTCCACCTTCGTCGCCACCCAGGGGACCCTCGAGCTGACCGAGCCCGGCGCGCCCGGGACCGCGCTCGCCGGCGTCCTGCGCGACCTGCGCCTCAAGCAGGTGCGGATCGACGCCGTCACCGGCGACCTCATCGAGTTCTCCAAGGGCAAGGTCTGGTGCGTCGGCGACTACCGCTTCGCGACCGACGTCCCCGCGCTCAAGACCGCCGAGGGGACCTGCGTCGCCGACGGCACGGGCATCCAGATCGGCGACAACATCCGCAACTTCACCCTCCAGAACTGCTACGGCGACTTCGTCGACTTCCACGACCGCTGCGGCCGCTCCAAGGCCGTCTGGATCGTCGCGTCGGCCGGCTGGTGCAGCGCCTGCGAGGCCTTCGTCCCGGAGGCCGCGGCGCGCGCCGAGAGCCTCGCCGACCAGGGGCTCGATCTCATGGTCGTGCTCGGCGAGAACCAGCTCGCCGGGCCGCCGTCGCTCGAGTACTGCCTCGACTACGCCACCGCCAAGGGCGCCGACCCCGCCCAGGTCTTCATCGACAACGACGGGAGCCAGGGGTGGCCGGTCCTGTTCTCCGCCCTCGACACCTACACCGACGGCTCCATCGGCCTGCCGTGGAACGCGGTCCTCGACGGCGCGAGCATGGAGTACATCTGGAGCTCGAACGCCGGCAGCGGCGACCTCTACTCGGTCCAGGACGCCCTCCTCGGGGCCGAATAGGGACGACTCAAGGGGGGCCGAGAATACACCCGGCGCGGAACGGTCCACGGCGTCTGACCGTCCGGAGAAAGACGCGGCCCTCCCCCTCGGAGACGTCGTGAGTCGGCAGACGACGGGCGGACCGGATCGGCGCGCCCGCCGTGCTGCGCCGCAGCATGACGCCCGTCCGCAGCGCCGTCGACCCACGCTGGCGGTGCCGCGGGCGTGGGGTCGGCTACTCGCCCTTCACGACGAGGACGGGGACCTTGCACTCCTTGACGATGTGCTCGGTCACCGAGCCGGCGAGGCGCCGCCGCAGGTTGTGCCCGGCGGCGTGACCGACGACCACCCGCGCGACGTGGGCCTCGTCGACCACCTGGAGGATGGCCGGCACCGGCGCCCCCTCGTCACAGCGCGTCTCGATCTCGAGCTCCGGGAAGCGCTTCGCGAGCTTCCTGGCGACCTCGTCGAGGTGGCGCTGGGCGTTCTCGGCGACCTTCTCGGAGAAGCGGTTCCAGGACTGCAGCCCCCGCGCGTTGGCCATCGCCTCGAGCCCGCTCGCCACCGGCGGCAGCCGATAGGCGTGGAACAGGAGGAGGCGCCCGCCGAGGCGACCGAGGTCGCTTGCGGCCACCATCATCGCGGCGTCCGAGGCGGCGGAGAAGTCGTGGGCGACGAGCCAGGTGGGTTTCATTTCTTTGATCAGCCTTGCGCCTTGAGTTCACTCAACCCTGAGCTGTTGCACCTGCGAAATGGGCGGTCCTGCGGGTGAAGAAAGAACGAGAAGAGTCTAAAGCATCACCGAAAATCGACGACATACCTAAACAGCATCACAAGCGCACCCGGAGGGTGCTCGACGGTCGCGACTGATGCTAGGGTTATTGCGGGGGCGCAATCAGGCCGGACCAGGCCGCATACGGGGAGGGTGGTTGTCGATGAAGCGTTTTGGTGCGTTGCTGACAGTCCTTGTACTCGGTCTCACCACGACGACGGCCTCGGCCATCGACCTCCGGAACGAGGACTCGCGAGACTACACCGTCCGCGTCACCTCCTCGGCCATGACGAAGAACCTCGAGCTCAACAGCATGTCGATGTCGATCATCGTGTGCGTCGGGCAGTGCAGCTTCTACGTGCCCGGCGTGGGCAAGGTGAAGGCCACCGGGGCGGACGTCGTGCGCATCAAGAACGGCCGCATGACGCGCGTGCCCGTGCCGCAGGTGGCGCTGCCGTAGCGAGCCCCCCCGCGGCTCATCGGGGGGCGAGCCGCGAACACGAACGATAGAAAAAAAAGAGCGCGGTCCGCGGACCG
>SBGO01000630.1 GCA_006226565.1 Deltaproteobacteria bacterium
GGGCGGGGACGGGCGTGCGAGGCCGCCGCGCCCCACCGCGCGGCGCTGGGGATCGCGGCCTACGCGGGGCCGCCGACCGGCTTGTCGTGACCCGGGCGGCCGGTGGCCAGGGTGCGGTTGAGCTGCTCGCTGTGGGTGCCCGTGGCGGTCGCGATCTTCGACTCGCCGTGGGGGTTGTCGGAGTTCGCGATCGAGTTCCGGTGGCCCCGGCTCGGCGCCGCGTCGCTCAGCGGGCGGCTGCTCCCGGGGCGCCCGGAGGCGAGGCTCGAGCCGTGGCTCGGGTGGATGTACTCCGGCGGCCGCGTGCCCATGTCGGGCGGCGGGATGACGAAGAGCTGCGCGAGGTACTCGGGCGTCAGGCTCTTGAAGCGCGGCAGATCCTTGTCGCCGACCTCCTCGGAGAGGGCGCCGAAGACCGCCGGGAGGTGGTCGCGGACGGCCGGCTCGGGCAGGCCGGACAGCTCGGAGACGCGGCTGAAGAGCGCGAGCAGCGCCCCCTCCAGCTCCGGCCCCTGCGCCCGCAGGTGCTTGCGGTGCGGCTCGGGGAGGTGGAGCGACAGGTAGCCCCGGGCCTCGTCGGGCAGCGCCGGCCCCAGGGCCTGGAGGGTCGCCGTCGCGAGGCGCTCCGCCATGGCTGGATCGTGGACGCGCCCGAGGTGTCGGATGCGCGTGATGAGGGCGTCGTGCTGCATGTGGGACCTCCTACTCGCCCCGAGATCATTGATGATTCTAGCAGCAGTGGGGGCCCGACGCACGCGCCGGGCGCTTCGGCGACGCGCGACGGCGCCGCCGGGGCGGGCCGTCGCGCGTGCGTGGGATCAGCGCGCGGGCATCTCGAGCGGCGCCTCGTCGCTCCAGCCGAGCGCGCGATCCTCGATGGTGATCCCGATCTCCGCCCAGCGGGTCCGGATGCCGCCCTCGCCGAGCTCCGGCGCGGCGTCGACGAGGAGCTGGAAGAAGCGCTCGTCGAGCTCCTCGCCCGGCCGCGACAGGATCTGCATCAGCGTCTTCGCCGCCTCGTAGGGCTCGAGCATCCGCGCCTGCCAGCGCCCGAAGACCTTCGGGTTGTCCGCGTACTCCTCGGTCATCGACGTCTTCACGAAGGGGTAGCCGACGCTGAACGCCTTCACCAGCGACGCCGAGCGGCCGAGGTTGGTGTGCAGGATCTTGGGCAGCGACAGCACCGCCCAGTTGGCCATGACGTAGCCGGGGACGGCCGGGCCGGGGTCGACGGCCTGGCGCGACGAGATGTAGACGATGGTCAGCGGCTGCTTGGCGTGCACCGCCTCGCTCGCCCACAGGTGGGTCATGGCGAGGAAGCCGTCGACCTTGGTGTCGATGACCATCTGCGACTCGGCCAGGTTCTCGACGAAGGCCTGGCGGACGCGGGCGCGGCGGCGGGCCGAGCTCTCGCCCTCGAGCTCGCGCGGCACGCGCCCGAGCATGTAGCCGGCCTCGGAGGCGCCGGAGTTGCAGATCACGACGTCGGGCACGCCGCCGAGGCGCTGGATGACGTAGCTGCGGATCGACCAGACGTCGCGCGGGTTGGTGACGTCGCACTGGACCGGGAAGGCGTTCTCGCAGCCGTGATCGCGCAGCATGTTCACGGTGTCGAGGCCGTCCTCGTAGCTGTTGTGGAAGTGGACGGCGACCCCCGAGGCCCCGTTGAGCCCCGCCGCCAGGGCGAAGGCCTGGCCGAGCCCCTTGTCGCGTCCGGCGCCGGTGATGAAGACGCGCTTTCCGGCCACGCCGGCGGCGAGCTCGGGGGGCAGGGCGAACTGGGAGGGATCGGTCTGGAGCGGCATGGGGTTCCTCACTTTTCCTCAGGGATTTCCGACGCCTGACGCGCCGCGTCAGGATGATAGTCGGGGTCGCGGGGGCCAGCAACCGACCCTCCCCGGGAACTTTGTGAGCGCTCCGGTGTCCATCCTCGGTGCGCGCCGCTGATGCCGAGCGAGGCGCCCCCCACCCCTGGAGAGGAATCATGAACGTTCGAACCCCGTGGTTCGTTGGCCTCGTCGTGTCTTCGCTCTGGCTCGGGGCCGCGCCCGCGCTCGCCCGGTCGGCCGACGGCCCGGGCGCCGCGCCGTACCTCGAGCGCGACGGCCGGCCCGCGGACCCCGCCGCGACCCCGCTCGTCGCCACGAACGCCGACGTCGACATCTCGGGCGACGTCGCGCACGTGACCCTGACCCAGCTCTACAGCAACCTCGAGGCCGATCCGATCGAGGTCGTCTACGTCTTCCCGGGCTCGACCCGGGCGGCGGTGACCGGGCTCACGATGACCGTCGGCGATCGCGAGATCGTCGCCCGGATCCACGAGCGGCAGGAGGCGCGCGAGGTCTACGAGGAGGCGAAGGACGCCGGCAAGACCGCCACCCTGCTCGAGATGACCCGGCCCAACGAGCTCCGCATGTCGGTCGCCAACATCCTCCCGGGCGAGTCGATCCAGGTCGAGGTCGAGTACGTCGAGCGCCTCCGGAGCGACGACGGCGTCTACGAGCTGGTCCTGCCCGGCCCGGTGGCGCCGCGCTACGACGGCGAGGCGGCGCCGGACGCGGCGTCGGAGGCTGGAGCCCCGACCGTGCGCGAGCCGCGGACGGCCATCCCCTACGTCCGGCCGGGGACGCCGTGGGGGCCGATCCAGGGCATCTCCGTCGACCTCCAGGCGGCGGTGCCGATCGACGCCGTCAGCTCCCCGAGCCACGCCCTGCCGCCGCTCCGCGATCCGAGCTTCTACCACTACACCTACGCCGACCTCGGCGAGCGCCCGCGCGACTTCGTCCTGCGCTACCGCCTCGGCGCCGACACCGTCGCCACCGGGGTCGTCCGCTACGACGCCCCCGACGGGCAGCGCTACTTCATGGCGACGGTGCAGCCGCCGCTCCGGGTCGCGCCGGGCGCCATCGCGCCGCGCGAGTACGTCTTCATCCTCGACGTGTCCGGCTCGATGGGGGGCTGGCCGCTCGAGACCGCGAAGGCGCTGATGACCGAGCTCCTGGGCGGGCTCCGCCCGATGGACACCTTCAACGTCGTCGCCTTCGCCGGCGGCTCCGAGGTGCTGAGCGAGCGGAGCCTCCCGGCGACGCCCGCGAACACCCGGCGCGTCACCCGCGCGGTCGACGGCATGGGCGCCATGGGCGGGACGGAGCTCCTCCACGCGCTCCGCACCTCCTTCGCCCTGCCGGCGACCCCCGGCGTGGCGCGGACCTTCGTGGTCGTCAGCGACGGCTTCGTGACCGTCACCCCCGAGGCCTACCGCCTCATCCGCGAGCGCCTCGGGGACGCCAACCTCTTCGCCTTCGGCATCGGCGACCGCCCCAACCGCGATCTCATCGAGCGCGTCGCGGCCGCCGGGCGCGGCGAGCCCTTCGTGGTCATGGAGGAGAGCGAGGCGTTCGACGCGGCCCAGCGCTTCCGCGACTACATCGAGGCGCCGATCCTGACCGACGTGCAGCTGAGCTACGCCGGCCTCGCGCCGGTCGACGTCACCCCGGCCGCGGTGCCCGATCTCTTCGCCCAGCGCCCGCTCGTCGTGACCGGCAAGCTCGCGGGGGAGGGGCAGGGCGAGATCGTCGTCACCGGCCGCGGCGCCTTCGGCCCGTTCTCGGCGGTGATCGACGTGGGCGCCGTCCGCCCCGACCCGGCGCACGCCGCCATCGCCACCTTCTGGGCCCGCGACCGCGTCGCCGACCTCGACGATCGCGAGGCCATGGGCGAGGAGGTGAAGGCCGAGATCGTGAAGATCGGCCTCGCCCATCATCTGTTGACGCGCCACACGAGCTTCGTCGCCGTGGACGAGCGGGTGAGGCATCAGGACGGCGCGCCGCGCACCGTCGTTCAGCCCCTCCCGGGCCACGAGGGGGCGCCCGGCGCGCCGAGCGTCGCCTTCATCTCCGGGCTCGGGTCCCAGGGCCGGCGGATCGCGGTGGACATGAAGGTCGTCGCCGCCAAGACGGGCAAGATCAGCGCCGTGATGGGCGGCGACGGCCTGGGCGGCGGCATCGGCGGCGGCGGGATGGGCTTCGCCGGCAGCGGCCAGGGCGGGTCCGGCGTGGGCGCGGGGCGCATCGGCGGGATCGGGGACCTCGAGATCGGCGGCGGTCCCGGCGTCGGCCTCCCAGGGGGCGGCGAGGGCAAGTCGCAGCGCATTCGCGGGCGCATCAAGCTCGAGCTCAAGAAGGTCGTCGGGGCGCTCGCGGAGGGCACCGTGAACATCGTCGTGCGTCGCAACATGACGCGCTTCCGCTACTGCTACGAGCGCGAGCTCATGAAGAACCCCAACCTCAAGGGCAAGGTCCAGGCGTCGTTCACCATCGACGCCGGCGGCCGCGTCCGCGACGTGAAGGTGACCGGGTCGCTGACCGAGCCGGTCCACGCCTGCCTCGAGCGGAGCGTCCGTCAGATGCGCTTCAAGTCCTCCGAGGAGGGCAAGAAGACCACCGTCGGCCTGAGCATGATCTTCGTGCCGTCGAGCTGACGCAGGGGCCGTGACGGAGGGCGTCGCCGTCTGCTATGGGGGCGGTAGCCCCGCCGCGGACGCGGGGGGCGAAAACGCACCACATCGAGGCACCCAATGGCAGCGACACGCATCGAACGCGACACGATGGGCGAGGTCGCGGTCCAAGACGACCGCTACTGGGGGGCGCAGACCCAGCGCTCGCTCCAGAACTTCAAGATCGGCGAGATCCGCTTCACGCGACCCGTCATCCGCGCGATGGGCGTGCTCAAGAAGGCCGCCGCCATCGTCAACGCGGACCTGGGGCTCCTCGCCGAGGACAAGCGCGACCTGATCGTGCGCGCCGCCGACGAGGTCATCGAGGGGATGCTCGACGACCACTTCCCGCTGGTCGTGTTCCAGACGGGCAGCGGCACCCAGACCAACATGAACACCAACGAGGTGATCTCGAACCGCGCCATCGCGCTGGCGGGCGGCGAGCTGGGCACGAAGAAGCCGGTCCACCCCAACGACGACGTCAACAAGAGCCAGTCGTCCAACGACACCTTCCCGACGGCGATGCACATCGCGGCGGTGGAGGAGCTCCAGGGCAAGGTCGTCCCGGCGCTGCAGGCCCTGCGCGACGTGCTGGCGGCCAAGGCCGTCGCCTTCAAGGACATCGTCAAGATCGGGCGGACGCACCTCCAGGACGCGACGCCGCTGACCCTCGGCCAGGAGATGTCCGGCTGGGTCAGCCAGCTCGACCACGGCATCGCCCGGGTCGAGGCGGCGCTGCCCGGGCTCCTCGAGCTCGGCCTCGGCGGCACGGCGGTCGGGACCGGCCTCAACACCCACCCCGAGTACGCGACGCGGGTCGCGGCGAAGATCGCCGAGATCAGCGGCTACCCCTTCGTGTCGGCGCCGAACAAGTTCGAGCAGCTCGCCGCGCACGACGCCGTGTCCTTCGCCTCCGGCGCGCTGCGGACGGTGGCCGGCTCGCTGATGAAGATCGCCAACGACGTCCGCTGGCTGGCCTCGGGCCCGCGCTGCGGCATCGGCGAGCTGAAGATCCCGGAGAACGAGCCGGGCAGCTCCATCATGCCGGGCAAGGTCAACCCGACCCAGTGCGAGGCGCTCACGATGGTGGTCGCCCAGGTCTACGGCAACGACGCGGCCATCGCGTTCGCCGCCAGCCAGGGCAACTTCGAGCTGAACGTCTACAAGCCGGTGATGATCCACAACCTGCTGGAGTCGGCGCGGCTCATCGCGGACGGCTGTGACAGCTTCCGCGAGAACCTCGCCGTCGGGATCGAGCCGAACCTGCCGCGCATCGAGCAGCTCCTCAACGAGTCGCTGATGCTGGTGACGGCGCTCAACACCCACATCGGCTACGACAAGGCCGCCGCCATCGCGAAGAAGGCCCACAAGGAGGGGACGACGCTGAAGGCCGCGGCGCTCGCCCTCGGCCACCTGACCGAGGCGGAGTTCGACGCCTGGGTCGACCCGCTCAAGATGGTCGGCCCGCGCTGACCTGCCGCTCCGCCCCACCCGAGCACGGCGCTGCGTGGCTCGGGTGGGGTCGCCCCCCGGCTTCAGCTAGTGGGAGGCACCGTCCCCGGGGACGGCGACGCTCGCCTTCGCCTCGAGCCAGTCGCCGATCCGCGCGAGGGCGGACGGCGCGAACGTCTCCTCGATCTTCACGTACTCGCTCGGCCCGCCGGTCCCCGCCGTCTGGAAGAGGTGGTTGAGCCCGGGCAGCGTCTCGAGGGTGAAGTCGGGGTTTCCGCCCGCGGTGAGCGCGGCGCGGATGCCGGCGAGGTTCTCCTCCGGCGGCACCTGGCGATCCTTCTCGCCGATGACCACCAGCACCGGGCAGCGCACCTGGCGCCACGCCTCGGTCGGGTCGAAGGCCAGGAACGAGCGGAGCCACGGCGACCCGAGCTGCGCGAGGCGCTGCGTGACGAGCGCCTCTTTGCCGATCTTCTCGACCTCCGCCTTCTCCTCGTCGCTGGCCTTCGCGAGGCCGGCGTCGAAGGCCGCCTCCAGCGCCGCCTTCAGCGTCGCCTCGTCCGCGCCCTCCGCGACGAGCTGGAGGAGCGCGCGCTGCTCCGCCATGTTCGCTTCGACCTGCTCCTCGCTGGCGCCCTCGGCGCGCCCCACGGCGCCGACCTGGAGCGTGATGAGCGCGTCGCCGCGGATCCCGGTGCCGGCCAGGGACACGATGAAGGCGAAGCGATCGGGGTGCTCGGCGGCGGCCATCGCGACCAGGATCCCGCCCTCGCTGTGCCCGACGAGGCCGACCCGCGTCGGGTCCACCTCGGGCTGGGCCGCGAGCCAGGCGACGCTCGCCAGCGCGTCGCCGAGGTTCGAGCGCAGCGTCACCGGGGCCGCGCCGGCCGTCGACCCGCCGACCCCGCGATCGTCCACGCGCAGCACCGCGAAGCCCCGCCGCGTCAGGGCGTCGGCGAGGACCCAGAAGGGCTTGTGGCCGAAGATGGTCTCGTCGCGATCCTGCTGCCCCGAGCCGGTGATGAGCAGCACCGCCGGGTGCTTCGCGCCGTCGTCGGGGAAGGTCAGGGTGCCGGCGAGGGTCACGTTGTCGTCGGCGTTCTGCCAGGTCGCGTCGCGCGCCGCGTAGGGGAAGGGGGGCGCCGGCGTCTGCGGCCGCGCGGGCCCGGCGGCGGCCACGGCCTCCGGCGTCGTCTGGGCGAGGTGGAGCGGGAGCTGCGCGCCGCCCTGGCTCAGGGTTCCGTCCGCCGCCTGGCCGTCGGCGGTCCGGGTGGCCGTGAAGACCGCCGGCGCGCCCGGCACCTGGAGCGTGAAGGCGAGCTGGCTCCCGTCGTCGCTGACGTCGACGAGGGGCGCGTCGGTGACCGCCTGCGCCGGGATCGAGATGGTCCCGCTGACGCTGCCGTCCTCGTTGGGCACGAAGTGCACCTGGAGCTCGAGCTGCTGCGCGCCCGGGAGGCTCACCGCGCCGGCCCACCAGCTCTCGACGACGTCGGGGGTGTCGTCCTCGTAGGTGTCGGGCTTGTGTCCACATCCGGCGCCCACCACGAGGCAGAGCGCGGCCGCGGGGACGATTCGGGAGACCTTCATCACGTCACCTCCTGATCCCCTGGCTCATAGGCCGAACGCGCCCGCGCGGCAACCGCGTCGATCGCGACCCGCTATCGCTCCTGGCGCTCGCGCCGCGGCCGGGCGTCGAAGGACCACGGCTCGTTCGCGCGCGCGCGCGTCCGCTCCGGATCCTTCGGGATCGTGCTCATGCCGCCGATCCCCGCGGAGACCTCGACGCGCATCGCCGTGAAGCGCTGCCCGCCGACGAAGCTGCCCTCGAAGCGGACCTGCACGTAGCCGACGAAGGGGATGTGGCGCGCGAAGAGCTTCGGATCCCGGGCGACCATCCACGTCACCGCGGCCTCCTCGTCGCTGGTCCAGGGCACGTCGCGGCGCTGGTACTCGGCCAGCCTGGCGAGGTACTCCTCGCGCTCGCAGCCCGCCACCGCCACCCGTGAAGACCAGGCGCGGCCGGGCCCCGCCCCGGGGCGCCCCTCGGCGTCCTCCAGCGCCTGCCACGTCGACCAGTGGACGCGATCCGGCGAGTAGCGCACGAAGGCCGCGCCCTTGTACGGCGTCGTCGTCTGCCCGTTCGCCAGCGTGAAGGGCGTGGGCGCCGGCTCGAGGGCGACCCGCACGCCGACGCCGGTTGCCGGCCGCCACCAGGTCCCGACCGCCAGCGGCGCGGTCTCGATCCAGCCGTCCCAGGACGACGCGGGGTCGGCGTCCCAGCCGAGCCCGCGCTCCGTCAGCCGGACCTCTCCCGGCTCGGACCAGGTGGCCTTCGCCCGCGCGTCCGCCGCGTCCGTCAGGTCGATGACCAGCTGCCGGAAGTCCAGGATCGACGCCCGTGACGGCGCCACCCACGCCGCCAGCAGCGCCACCATCACGCCCGTCGCGAGGCCGATTCGTTTCACGCTGTCCCCCTGTGCGTCTGCGCCTGACGCGCCGCCTCATCGAATACCCCACCAACGCGCCGCGTCACGATCGGTTTCGAGGCCTCGCGCACGGCGAGCGCGTCACCGGCGACGGTGCCGGGGCGCCGCAGCGGAACGTCGCGATCGACGCGACCTCTGCGAGCGACTATCTTCCCGGCGAGGAGAGACTTGGCAGCGCATCACCGACCACGATGACCCGACGGCTTTCACCGAATGCAGCCCCGCCGGGCCGCGGGCGCACCCGGAGAGGCCTCGTGCCCTCTCTCGGCGTGCTCGCGCTCGTGGTCGCCCTCGGGGGCTGCGGGCTCGTGCGCCTCGGGGACATCGAGCCCCCCGGGGACCGGCGCGTCATCACCGAGATCGAGATCCGCGACAACTCCGGCGTCGCCGACGGGGACATCGTCGCCGAGCTCAGCTCGCGCGTGCAGGGCCTCTCGGTCCCCGCCGAGGAGGCCCTCGTCGACGTCAGCGAGATCGGCATCGACGCCCGCCGCATCGAGGCGATCTACGCCGCGCGCGGGTACTTCCGCGCGCGCGTCGTCGACTACTGGATCGAGAACCGCCCGCGGCAGACCGCGCGGGTCGTCTTCAAGGTCGTCGAGGGGCCGCCGACCCGGGTCGACGCCGTCCACTTCCTCGGGCTCGACGCGCCGCCGGGCGCCGACGACGAGACCGTCGCGCGCCTCGCGGCGCTCCGCGAGTCCCTGCCCGAGGAGGTTCCGCTCGCCAAGGGGGACGTCTGGAGCGAGGACGACTACCGGGCCGGGCGCGCCAGGGTCGAGCTGGCGCTGCGCAACCGCGGCTTCGTCCACGCGCAGGTCGAGGGCGACAACTACGTCTCGCGCGAGCGCTCGCTGGTCGGCGTCTACTACCGCGTCGACCCCGGGCCGCTGACGCGGATCCGCGAGCTCTGCGTCGTCGGCTCGGAGAACTTCCCGAAGGAGCGCATCCTGCGCCGCGTCGAGCTCGCTCCGGGCGACATCGTCGAGCCGTCGCGCCTGCGCGACACCGAGGCGGCCATCTACGACCTCGGCGTCTACTTCAGCGTCAACCTGCGCGTGGTGCGGAGCGACGTCGCCAGCTGCGACGCGCGCACCACCGGGCCCAAGGCCCCGACCGTCGGCGTGATCGCGCCCGCCACCCCGACCCCGCCCGCCGGGGGCCCGCCGACGCCGCCGGACGACAACGCCACCGCCCGGGACGACAACGCCACCGCCGCGGCCCCCGAGCTAGCCGTGCTCGCTCCGCGGCGGCGCCTCCCCGACCACGTCCTCATCGAGATCGCCGTCCAGGAGATGCCGCCCTGGGACTTCACCGTCGGCGTCGGCGCGTTGACCGACAGCATCAAGGCGGAGTTCTCCCTGCCGACGACCTTCCAGGACCGCGACCTCTTCGACTCCCTCGTCGGCGTCCGCCTCAAGGTCGACCCCGCGATGGTCATCCCGAGCATCACCGGCTCGTGGTCGGACATGCAGTTCGGCGTCGAGGCGTCGGCGCTGCTCGAGTGGCCGTCCTTCCTCGAGGAGTTCATCCGCCTCGGGCTCGAGATCAAGTACGAGCGCGACCCCAGCCAGGACGCCGAGACGGACCAGTGGTCGGGCTCGATCGGCCTCACCCGCCGGCTCCTCCCGGGGCTCGCGGGCCGCGTCGGCTTCAACGTGTCGCGCTTCCGCATCTTCGACATCACGCGCCCGGACGAGCAGGAGGCCCTCGACGTGGCCGCCCTGCGCTTCCGCTCCGCCGACACCCTGACCTGGTTCGACCTCGGCCTCATCCTCGACAAGCGCGACGGCCTCTACGACGCCCGCCGGGGCTTCTACGCCTCGATCCAGGCCCAGCTCTCGCTCCCGGCGCTCCTGAGCAACGTCGAGTACCTGCGCCTGCTCGGCGACGTGCGCGCCTACATCTACATCGCCCGCTGGCTGACGGTCGCCCTCCGGAGCCGCGTCGGCTGGCTCTTCTTCCCGACGGAGCAGGGGACCCCGACGCCGGCCCGCTTCACCTCGGGCGGCCCGAGCACCAACCGCGGCTTCGCGACCGGGCGCATGGGCGACTACCTCTGCAGCGACGGCACCCTCAACGGCAGCTGCGGCAGCGACCCCACCGACCGCACGTACTTCGGCGGGAACTTCCTCGTCGAGTCGAACGCCGAGCTGCGCTTCTACCTCCTCGACTGGCTCGGGCTCGTCGGCTTCGTGGACGCCTCCCATCTCTGGAGCCACGCGAGCGACATCGATCTCCTCGACCCCTACATCGCGGTCGGCCCCGGGCTCCGCATCTTCACGCCGGTCGGCCCGATCCGCCTCGACTTCGGCTTCCTCGTGCGGGGCCCGGTGGGCTTCGACTGGTACGGGCACTTCAGCCTCGGGCAGGCCTTCTGATGGCGGCCGACCCCCAGCCCGCCGAAGGGACCGCCGCCCCCCCGCCGCGGCGCCGCTTCCGGCCGCTGCGCCTGCTTGCGAAGACCGTGATGTGGCTCGTCATCGTCGTGGTGGCGCTGCTGCTCATCGTCTTCGGGCTGCTCCAGACCGACCTCGGCCGCGAGCTGGTGCGCGACATCGCCCTCGACGCGGTCAACGGCGGCATCCGCGGCCGCATCGAGGTCGACCGCCTCGGCGGGATGCTGCCCTTCGACGTCGAGCTCGAGGGCGTGCGCATCTTCGACCCCGACGGCGCGCTGGCCCTCGGCGTCGAGAAGGTCAGCGCCGACGTCCACCCCTTCGACCTCTTCGACCAGACCGTCCACCTGTCGGACATCGTCATCGCGCAGCCCGACGTGCGCGTGCTCGACGACGCCGGGCAGGTGCGCCTCGCGCGCGCCTTCGAGCCGCGCGTCCCGACCCCGCCGGACCCGAACGCGCCCGTCTGGATCGTCCGCCTCGAGGCGGTCAACCTCGAGCGCGGCGTCATCGACGCCCTCGCCGGCGAGCAGGACCTGCGCTTCGAGGACACCTCCATCGACCTCTCGCTCTACCTGGGCGAGCGCGGGCTGGCCTGGCGCGACCTCGTGATCAGCACGCGCCCGAGCGCGCCGCTGCCCCCCGAGGTGGTGCTGCGCGCGGACGGCGAGCTGGACGGCCCGGATCTGGTGCTGTCGCGCTTCGAGCTCGAGGCCTCGCCCCACCGCGTCGTCCTCGACGGGCGCGTCCGGCTCTCGGACCTCTCCCGCGCCGAGGCGCACCTGACCACCGTCGAGATCGACCTCGACGCGCTCCCCGCCAGCATCGGCGCGCTCCCCTTCGGCGGCACGGTCGAGCTGACCGGCGACGCGGCCATCACCGACGGGCACCTCGACGGGGCGCTCGCGGCCGCCACCCCGCTCGGCGGCGTCGAGGTCCAGCTCGGCGTGGAGACCCTGGCGACGCCGATCGCCTGGGAGGGCACCGTCCGCTTCACCGGGCTCCGGCCCGGGGTCCTCGACCCGTCGCTGCCGCAGACCTTCGAGGCCGACGGCGCGCTCACCGTGGCCGGCGCCGGGGACCCCGCCTCGCCCGCGCAGCTCCACGCCGAGGGCGAGATCATCGAGCGCGCGCCGTCCCCCGGGGGGCGCCTCGGCGTCGCCGTCGATCGCCTCCCGAGCGGCTTCAACCCCAGCGCGGGGAGCGGGCTCTACGGCTTCACCGTCAGCTCCGAGGACCTCGCCATCGATCCCTGGCTGCACGCCTTCGGCCAGCCCGAGCTGTCCGCCCGCCTGATCCGGCTCGGCGCGAGCGGGCAGGTCATCCTCGCCCGCGGGTCGGCGCCGCAGGTCATCGCCGGCGCCGACTACGACGTCTCGGTCGACGGGCACGTCGCCGGCGTCCCCGAGGCGCTCCGGGCCGAGCTCGTCTTCGGCAGCGCCGACATCCAGTGGGGCGGCTCGGGCCTGCCCATCGGCCAGCTCGCCCTGACGCTCAGCGACGCGTGGTTCGGCGGCAAGGGCGCCGCCTTCGCCAGCGTCAACGCCACCCTGGGCCGCGACGACCGCGCGCGGACGACCCTCGAGGGGGTCGTCACCGCCCAGGAGCTCGCGATCGACGACGGCGTCGCCGTGGACCGCGCGATCGTGCCCTTCGACCTGGTCGCCCGGGACCTCGAGGGCGTCCCCGAGGGGCCGATCTCGGTCGACGCCTCCGGGGTCGCCGCCGCCGGGCAGCGCCTCGGGCGCGTCTCCGGTCGCTTCGACGTCCGCCGAGCCGGCGGCGGCGGCGTGCGCGTCGCGGGGAGCT
>SBGO01000105.1 GCA_006226565.1 Deltaproteobacteria bacterium
GTTGGCACTTCGCCGGGCGCGTTCCCTACGCGCCGGCGCCCGTGCAGCGGCCCGTCGCGGACGGCCCCCGGGCGCGCGTCCGGCAGGCGCTGACCGGGCCGTCAATTCGGCTCCACGCGGTCCCGGCGGAGCGTCGCGCGCCGCGTGGAGATGATAGGTTGATCAATAGTATGATCAATCTATTGACGGGCCGCTAAGCGCGGTCATGGGGCGGGCGGCGCGGTACCGAAACCGCGCCGCCCGTTCGTCGTCCGGGCGGGCTACAGGCGGCCCTGGGCGTAGAGCTGGACGGCGTCGTCGAGGGCGACGGGGCGGTCGAGGAGGACCAGGCGGATGCCGGCGCGGCGGAGCTGGGTGACGGCGCCGGAGCCGATGCCAGCCGTGATGACCGCCTCGCAGTCCCCGATCGTCTCGGCGATCCAGCCGCGACCGTGCTCGTCTTGACCGCAACCGTGGCCGTGCTCCTGGGCGTGGGCGTGATCATGGCCGTGCTCGTGGCCGTGGCCGTGACCGTGCCCGTGCCCGTTCCCGCAGCAGCCGCCGCCGTGGCCGTGGCCGTGGCCGTGCCCGTGCCCGTGCCCATGCCCGTGCCCGAGGAGGCCCCCCGGGCCGCCGCCGTGCCCGCGCTGGGGGCCGTGGTGGCCCTGGCCGAGGTGGGGGTTGTCGCGCGCCTCCGTCGCGACCACCTCGCCGTCGGCGAGGGTGTAGACCATGAACCGGGCGCTCTTGCCGAAGTGGCGCGAGACGATGTCGTGCGGGTTGGAAGCGATGGCGAGTTTCATCCGAACCCCCTCGGGGTGTGGGTTGATCGTGACCGGGCCGCCCGCGATGCGGATCGCGCGCCCCTGAACGAGCGCGCTGGCGACCTTGTTGCGGGCCGAGGAGATGACGCGCCCGAAGGTCGCGCGCGAGACACCCATGTGGTGCGCGGCGTCGACCTGGGAGCGGCCTTGCAGATCCGCGAGCCGCAGCGCCTCGAGCTCGTCGAGGCTCAGCTCGACCGCCTCGGACGCCGACGCGCGGCCCCCCTGCGGCTCGAACCGCGTCACCCTCGGCAGGTGGTCGACGCAGCGCTCGCGTTTCGGTCTCGGCATCTCGCTCCTCGGTCCGGACGTCCCGGACGGTTATGAGCATATGCTCATTAAGAAGAGAAGCAACGGCGAACTGCCGAGGTCGCCGAGAAAGTGGAGGCACGGCGACGCGAGCCGGGCCCGCGGCCAGCATCCGGAGCGCCCGTTGCTCGAGAGCTGCGCGCGGGTCGGGCCACGGACCGCCGCCCGGCGGCGCGTGTGATCTCACCCGGTTTCGGTCCTCCCCGGTCGTAATGGCGCGACCTCGGGCTCACGCCGGCGCGGAGGGTTTGCGGAAGCCGCAAGGTGCGTCGCAAAACGCTGCCGCCGGCCAGCGAGAAGGTCCGGTCGAGTGCGCTGCGGAACGGTTTGGCCGACGGGCCGCGTTCCCCTTCGTGGTGTGAACTTTGCACAATTGCGCCCCCGATCCTTTTGAAATCACTGGAAGGGAGGTGGGTCATGGCGTCGACATGGCGAGGGCTCTTCTTTGCCGCGGGGCTGCTCGTGGCGTGTGAGGACGAGACCGGAACGAACGGCGGCGACGACACCGTCGTGGCGCAGGACACGGTCACCGACGACACCGCGACGACGGACACGGCCACGTCGGACACGGCCGCGCCGCTCGAGACGGTCCGCTTCCAGGTCCGCGACTTCGAGCTGGGATCCGCGCCGGTCGCCGGCGCCCAGGTGACCTTCGGGCCGCCCTGCGCCAGCGCGCTCAAGGCGGTGACGGACGCCGACGGGACCGTGGTCTTCGAGACCGCGCTCGACTGGGCGTGCGGCGACGCCAGCGTGCGCGTCGCCGAGACGGACCACCAGACCGTGATCATCACCACGCTGACCGAAGCGGAGGTCGCGGCCGCAGGGCCGTCGGGGCTCATCCTCGACGCGCCGCGCCTGAGCCTCACGGCTTACATGGCGTCGCACGGCGTCATGCTCGACGGCGGCACTCAATGGTTCACGGACGAGTCGCATACGCTGTACGTCGGAACCGACGACTCACCGCAGTACTACCAGGGCACGAACGCGCACTGGAGCGTGTGGGTCCCCGGCGGGTCGGCGCTCCGCTGGGTCGCGCTCGAGCTCCACCAGGGCGGCAGCCCGCCCCTGCGCGGCTACGACCAGATCGTCGATCAGGCGGCCACCGGCGTCCTCCACAGCGTCCCGGCGAATGTCTCCATGGACATCAACTTCGAGGCCCAGTCGATCGCCCTCGAGCGGACGCAGATCACGTTCCCACCTGTACCGTCGACCGTCTCGGGCCTCGCCGCGGGGACCCCGTACGTGCTGGTCTTTGCCGACGCCAACCTCGTCGTAGGCTTCTCAGAGCATCTCGGCGCGGAGACGTTGAACACCGAGGCCTCGGGCGGTGTCGCGTGGATCCCGCTCGACGCCGACGCGCCGCAGACCCTCCTCAAGTGGGGGGCGGGCGGCTACGCCTCCGGCGTGACCCTCGACGGCTTCCCGACCCCGGGGACCCAGGACGTGACGTTCCTGCGCCCGCCGATCGTGACGTCGCCCGACAAGCTGCCGGCGGATCATCCCCTCGTCTGGACCAACCCGGAGCCGGAGCAGGCCGTCGAGGTCATGGTGTTCGCCAGCGCCGGGACCACGATGGGGCGTGGCGTCGCGCGGGTGGTGCTTCCGCCGGGGAGCACGAGCGTCACCCTGACCGAGCTCGGGATCCCCGACGAGGTCTTCACCGCCCGCACCTACGCCCAGGTCCTGCTCTGCGATCGGGACGTGGAGGCCGGCTTCTGCCGGCGCGCCGCCGTCTCGGCCCCCAACATCGTGTCGCCGGCGCCGTGACCCCGACCCTGCGGAGGCACCGCGCAGCCCTCCCGCCTCAATCGTGAGGCGGGGGGCGCGCGTGAGGTTCATGGGCGCCGCCTGAGGATGACACGTTGCGTCATGCCCGACCCCGCGGTTACGCTCCGTAGGATCGCGAACAGCACGCGACGCCTTATTGGGGCCCCCCGGGGGGCCGAGCCCTCTTGGGGGATATGGTCGGACTACCAACGCGTTGGGGCCTCTACGAGCCTTGGACCGAGCACGACGCCTGCGGCATCGGGTTCGTGGCGAACATCAAGGGCGAGAAGTCGCGCGGTATCGTCGAGCAGGCGCTCGACGTGCTCCGGCGGCTCGCTCACCGCGGCGCCGCCGGGGCCGACCCGGAGACCGGTGACGGCGCGGGCATCCTGCTCCAGATCCCGCACCGCTTCTTCAAGCGCGAGGGGCTGCGGCACGGCTGGGACATGCCGCGCCGGCGGCGCTACGGCATCGGGATGGTCTTCCTCCCGCAGGATCCGCGGCAGCGGCGCGCCTGCGAGGAGGCCATGGAGCAGGTCGTCGAGGAGCAGGGCCAGTTCGTCATCGGGTGGCGCGACGTCCCCGTGGACGTCCGCGCCGTCGGCCAGATGGCGAAGCAGACCCTGCCCGTGATCCGGCAGATCTACATCGGCTGCCGGCGCGTGATTCCCTCGGCGATGGAGCGCAAGCTCTACGTCATCCGCAAGCTCACCGAGAACCGCGTCAACGACCGCGGCCTCGACCCCGACGGGCGCTTCCATGTCGCCAGCCTCTCCTCCGAGACCATCGTCTACAAGGGGCTCCTGCTGGCGCGCCAGGTCCCGCAGTTCTACCAGGACCTGAACGACCCCGACATGGTCAGCGCCATCGCGGTCATCCACTCGCGCTTCTCGACCAACACCTTCCCGACCTGGGACCGCGCCCAGCCGTGCCGCTACATCGCCCACAACGGCGAGATCAACACGCTGCGCGGCAACGTGAACCAGATGAAGTCGCGGCGGGCCATCCTGCAGTCGGCGAAGTTCGACGGCCCCCTCGACCGCCTCTACCCGATCATCGTCGAGCGCGGCAGCGACTCGGCGCAGTTCGACAACATGCTCGAGCTCCTGCATCTCGGCGGGCGGTCCCTCGACCACGCGATGATGATGCTCATCCCCGAGGCGTGGGAGTCGGACCCGCTGATGGAGCCCGACCGCGCGGCCTTCTACGAGTACTCGTCGAACCTGATGGAGCCGTGGGATGGGCCGGCGGCCATCGTCTTCACCGACGGGCACCTCATCGGCGCGACCCTGGACCGCAACGGCCTCCGCCCGGCGCGGTGGCTGGTGACGAACGACGACCGCGTCTTCCTCAGCTCCGAGGTCGGCGTGGTGGACGTCGACCCGACCGAGGTCCGCGCCAAGGGGCGGCTCCAGCCGGGCCGCATGTTCCTCGTCGACACGGCCGAGAAGCGCATCATCAGCGACGACGAGGCCAAGCGCGAGGTATCGACGCGCTGGCCGTACCGGCGCTGGCTCGACTCGAACCTCTTCAACCTCGACGACCTGCCGGCGGGCGAGGCCGTGCCGCCGGTCGACGGCGAGGAGCTCGTCCGGCTCCAGCGCGCCTTCGGCTACACCGACGAGGACCTGCGCCTGGTGCTCGAGCCCATGGGCGTGACCGGCGCCGAGCCGACCGGCTCGATGGGCAACGACACGCCGCTGGCGGTGCTCTCCGACCAGGCGCCGACCCTCTTCAACTACTTCCAGCAGCTCTTCGCCCAGGTGACCAACCCGCCGATCGACCCGATCCGCGAGGCGCTGGTCATGAACATCGCGACCGCGCTCGGCCCCGAGGGCAACACCTTCGAGGAGACCCCCGAGCAGTGCCACAAGGTGCGGCTGAGCTCGCCGATCCTCACCAACGCCGACCTGGCGAAGGTGCGCGCGCTGAAGGTCGGCGTCTTCGAGCCGACGACCCTCGACATGGTCTACGACGAGTCGGTGGGGCTCTCGCTGGCGGTGGACCAGCTGTGCCACGCGGCGGTGCGGGCGATCGACGAGGGCTACAACATCCTCATCCTGAGCGATCGCAGCGTGGACTCGCGGCGTCGGCCCATCCCGGCGCTGCTCGCGGTGAGCGCGGTCCATCAGCACCTGGTGCGCGAGGGCATCCGCTTCCTGGCGGGCCTCGTGGTGGAGACGGCCGAGGCGCGCGCCGTCCACCACTTCTCGACCCTCTTCGGCTTCGGCGCGGCCTGCGTGAACCCGTACCTCGCGCTCGACAGCGTGCGCGACGCGGCGCTCGCCGGGCGCATCGCGGTGTCGCCGGAGGACGCCGAGAAGCACTTCGTCAAGGCGGTCGAGAAGGGGATCCTGAAGGTGATGTCCAAGATGGGCATCTCGACCCTCCAGTCCTATCGCGGCGCCCAGATCTACGAGGCGGTCGGGCTCAACCACGAGCTGATCGAGCAGCACTTCACCGGGACCGCGTCGCGCATCGAGGGCATCGGCCTCGCCGAGCTCGGGCGCGAGGTCGAGGAGCGGCACCGGCGTGGCTTCGCGCTCCTGTCGGCCAACGACCTCGCCGAGCTGCCCGCGGGCGGCTACCACCAGTGGCGGCGCCGCGGCGAGCTCCACATGTGGAACCCGGCGACCATCGCGAAGCTCCAGGCGGCGACCAAGCACGAGGACCCGAAGACCTGGGAGGAGTACGCGCGCCTCGTGGACGACGAGGCGTCGCGCTCGACGCTCCGCGGGCTCCTCGACTTCAAGTGGGCGCCCGGCGGCGGCGTGCCCCTCGACGAGGTCGAGCCGGCGAGCGAGATCGTCAAGCGCTTCGCGACCGGCGCGATGAGCTTCGGCTCGATCAGCGCCGAGGCGCACGAGACGCTGGCCGTCGCCATGAACCGCATCGGCGGCAAGTCGAACAGCGGCGAGGGCGGCGAGGAGTCGCGGCGCTACGCCAAGGACGAGTCCGGCGACTCGCGCCGCTCGGCGATCCACCAGGTGGCGTCGGGCCGCTTCGGCGTGTCCGCGGAGTACCTGGTCAACGCCACCGAGCTGCAGATCAAGATGGCGCAGGGGGCCAAGCCCGGCGAGGGCGGGCAGCTGCCCGGGCACAAGGTCGACGAGCGCATCGCCAAGGTGCGCTGCTCGACGCCGGGGGTGACGCTCATCTCGCCGCCGCCGCACCACGACATCTACTCGATCGAGGACCTGGCGCAGCTCATCTACGACCTCAAGGCGGTCAACCAGGAGGCGCGGGTCAGCGTCAAGCTGGTCAGCGAGGTCGGCGTCGGCACGGTCGCGGCGGGCGTCGCCAAGGCCGGCGCGGGCGCGGTGGTCATCGCCGGGGACGCCGGCGGGACCGGCGCCTCGCCGATGTCGTCGCTCAAGCACGCCGGGCTCCCGTGGGAGCTGGGGCTCTCCGAGACCCAGGCGGTGCTGGTGCAGAACGACCTGCGCGGGCGCGTGCGCGTGCAGGTGGACGGCGGGCTCCGGACCGGCCGCGACGTGGCGATCGGCGCCCTGCTCGGGGCGGAGGAGTTCGGCTTCTCGACGGCGCCGCTCATCACCCTCGGCTGCATCATGCTGAGGAAGTGCCACCTCAACACCTGCAGCGTCGGCATCGCGACGCAGGATCCGGAGCTGCGCAAGCTCTTCGCCGGCAAGCCCGAGCACGTGGTGCGCTTCTTCTTCAACGTCGCCGAGGACGTGCGGAAGATCATGGCGCGCCTCGGCGTGCGGAGCTTCGACGACCTCGTCGGGCGCAAGGACCTCCTGGTGCCGGCCGCGGGGCGCGCGCATTGGAAGGCCGACAAGATCGACGTGCGGCCCATCCTCGAGCGGGCGCAGGCGCCGGCGTCGGTGGCGCGGCGGTGCGTCGAGGCGCAGTCGAACCCGCTGGCGGATCATCTCGATCGCACCCTCATCGCGCAGGTGAAGGAGACCCTCGAGGGCGGCCCGCGGACCGAGCTGGTCATGAAGATCCGCAACACCGACCGGACGGTCGGCGGGATGCTGAGCGGCGAGGTCGCGCGGCGGCACGGGTCGCGCGGGCTCGTGGACGAGGCGATCACCGTCCGCTTCCGCGGGCAGGCCGGCCAGAGCTTCGGCGCGTGGCTCGCCAAGGGGATCACCTTCAAGCTCGAGGGCGACGCCAACGACTACGTCGGCAAGGGCCTGTCCGGCGGGCGGCTGGCGATCCGGCACCCGATCAACAGCCGCTACGAGGAGAGCGAGAACATCGTCGTCGGCAACACGGCGCTCTACGGGGCGACCAGCGGCGAGGCGTACATCGCTGGGCGCGCGGGCGAGCGGTTCGCCGTGCGCAACAGCGGCGCGCGCGCGGTGGTCGAGGGCGTCGGGGACCACGGCTGCGAGTACATGACCGGCGGGGTCGTGGTGGTGCTCGGGCCGACGGGGCGGAACTTCGCGGCCGGCATGTCGGGCGGGACGGCCTTCGTCTTCGACCGCGACCGGAACTTCGCCGAGCACTGCAACACGGCGATGGTGGACCTCGAGTCGATGGTGGACGAGTCGGACCTGTGGCTCGTGTACGCGATGATCGAGGACCACGTGCGCTACACCGATTCGCGGCAGGGGCGGCGGATCCTGGACAACTGGGAGATGATGGTCACGCGCTTCGTGAAGGTCATGCCGGTGGAGTATCGACGGGTGCTGCAGCAGAAGCGGGCTGCGACGCGTCCGACCCAGACGGGCCGCTACCGGGGGCTCAGCCGTGGGTAAGCCGACCGGGTTCAAGGAGTGGGGGCGCCAGACGCCCAGGAAGCGCGACCGCCTCAACCGCGTGCGCGATTGGTTCGAGTTCGTCCCGCTCTTCGAGGAGGGGGTCGCCGAGGAGCAAGGCGGGCGCTGCATGGACTGCGGCGTGCCGTTCTGCATGCAGGGCTGCCCGCTCGGCAACCGCATCCCCGACTGGAACGACCTGGTGTTCCGCGACCAGTGGAAGCGGGCGTGGATCGCGCTGGACTCGACCAACAACTTCCCCGAGTTCACCGGGCGCCTGTGTCCGGCGCCGTGCGAAGGCGCGTGCGTGCTGGCGGTGAACCAGGACGCGGTGACGATCGAGCTCATCGAGAAGCAGATCGCCGAGCGCGCGTGGTCCGAGGGCTGGGTCGTGCCGCAGCCGCCGCGGGCGCGGACCGGCAAGACCGTCGCGGTCGTCGGCTCGGGCCCGGCCGGGCTGGCCGCCGCCGCGCAGCTGAACCGCGCCGGGCACACCGTGACGGTTTACGAGAAGGCGGACAGGCTGGGCGGGCTCCTGCGCTACGGGATCCCCGATTTCAAGATCGAGAAGCACGTCATCGACCGCCGCGTCGCGCTGATGCGCACCGAGGGCGTGACGTTCCGGACCGGCGTGAACGTCGGCGCGGACGTCAGCTGGAGCGAGCTGAAGGTCCAGCACGACGCGGTCGTGGTGGCCATCGGCGCGGAGCGGCCGCGGGACCTCGAGGTGCCGGGGCGCGAGCTCGACGGCGTCCACCTCGCGATGGACTTCCTGACCCAGCAGAACCGTGTCGTCGCGGGGGACAAGACCGTGTCGGGCCTCTCGGCCGACGGCCAGCGGGTCGTGGTGCTCGGGGGCGGCGACACCGGCTCCGACTGCATGGGGACCTCCCATCGGCAGGGGGCCGTCAGCGTCACGCAGCTCGAGCTGCTGCCGGCGCCGCCGAAGCACCGCGCCGACGACAACCCGTGGCCGCAGTGGCCCATGGTCTACCGGACGTCCTCGTCGCAGGAGGAGGGCGGGGACCGCGCCTACGGCCTGATGACCAAGCGCCTCTCCGGGGAGGACGGCAAGCTCACGGCGCTGCACGCGGTGAAGGTGGCGCTCGAGACGGGACCCGACGGGCGGATGCGCTTCGTCGAGCAGCCGGGGGGCGAGGTCGTGATCCCGTGCGACCTGCTCGTGCTGGCGATGGGCTTCGTCAGCCCGGTCGCCGCGGCGCTCGAGGAGCAGCTCGGCGTGGCGCTCGACGGGCGCGGCAACGTCCAGGTCGGCGACGGCTACATGACCAACGTCGAGGGCGTCTTCGCCGCCGGGGACGCCCACCGCGGCGCCTCCCTCATCGTCTGGGCCATCGCCGAGGGCCGGGAGGCCGCGCGCGCCGTCGACGCCTGGCTCGAGGGCGAGCGCTCGCTGCTGCCGACCCGGGGCATGGACCGCGCCTTCGGGGGGCGCTGAGAAGTCGCAGGAAGCCCGGGGCGAAGCGTCTGCGACGATTCGCCCCGGGCTTGTGCGGGAGCCGGATTTGCCTCCGGCGCACTTTCGTCCGACCGTCGATCCAAACGCATGGATCGAGGTCGAGATGACGCGCGACGATGCCAACGACGCGAGTCGGCGGGCACGGTGGCCCTTGCGTCGGCACGTTTTCGTCGCGGTGCTGCTGACGTCCTCGGGGTGTGGCGGCGACGCCGACACCGCGCCGGCGGACGACACGGCGTCGGGGGACGACATCGTGCACGACACGGTCGCCGTCGATGACGTCGGCAGCGACGCGGACACCTCGCAGGAGGCCGCCTGCGTGCCGTGGGACGACGCCTGCGCGGAGGGCTGGTGCCTGCCGGACCTGTCGGGCGGGGCCGAGGCGCGCTGCGTCGCGGCCGGCGCGGCCGGCGAGGGGGAGGCTTGCGATGCGCAGGAGGACTGCGCGAGCGGGCTCGCGTGTCTCGGCGAGGGCACGCGCGCGGCGTGCGCGCGGGTCTGCGTGCCCGGCGTCACGGAGGGCGACCCGCAGAACCCGTGCCCGGTGCCGCTGCTGTGCGCGCCGGTCGCCCCGGAGATCGGCGTCTGTCTCGCGTCCTGCACGCCGTTCGCCGAGGCGCAGTGTCCCGACGGCGGATGGTGCTCGCCGGTCGGTCGCTACTACGACCCGGACGACGGCGCCCTCGAGCACCTCGTGCTCGTCGGGACGTGCATCGCCGGCGGCACGCTCGCGGCCGGGCAGGCCTGCGCTCTGGCGACGACGGGGGAGCTGCCGGCCGACGAGCGCTGTGCCGAAGGTCTGGCGTGCGACGGCGCGACGTGCCTCCGGATCTGTCGGGGGAGCGCCGCGAACGGCTGTCCCGTCGGGGAGTCGTGCACAGGGGCCTTCCCCGGGATCACGATCCGGGACGTCGGCACCTGCGCGCCAGACTGACCGCAGTGCGTCGCGTCGTCCGCGACGTTGGGCCAAGACCTCGACGCCGGGGCGAGCTACGTGCCGGCGCCGCCTCCGACCAGGAAGAACTGACGTGAACGACATCCTGGAGCTCGTCCTCCAACACTGTGAGGATCGCCGCTGGGCGTGCGCGCTCCTGCCCGAGGGGCGGGGCGTCGAGGTGCGGTTCGACGTGGGCTGGACCGCCTGGAGCGGCTACGTGAAGGTCGACGACGGGCGCCTCGTGATCCGCTCGCTCTTCCCCGAGAGCGTCCCGGCCGCGCAGCGACCGGCCGTCGCGGAGTACCTGACGCGCGCCAACTGGGGGCTCCTCATCGGCAACTTCGAGATGGACTGGAGCGACGGCGAGACGCGCTTCAAGACGAGCCTCGACCTCAACGGCGAGGCGCTCCCGGAGATGATCCTCGAGGCCCTCTTCGACGCCAACACCCAGGGCTACCGGCAGTACGTGCGCGGCCTCGCCGCCGTCGCCGCTGGGACCGTCAGCCCCGAGGAGGCCATCGCCGACGCCGAGGAGCGCTGAACCCGGCGCCCGCTCCGGCTCAGGCGCAGGGGCAGCTCCCCATGCAGCTGCTCATCGCGGCGGAGCAGCTCCCCATGCAGCTGCTCTGGATCGCCGAGCAGTTGCTCATGCAGCCGCTGTAGGCGCCCTGACAGGCGGATTGGCACGAGGGGTTGCCCTGGCAGCCGGCCATGCAGCTGCTCCGCTGGGCGCTGCAGCTTCCTGCGCAGCCGCTGAAGGAGCCGCTGCAGCTCCCCTGGCAAGACGAGTACATGCTGTAGCAGGAGCTCTGGCAGGCCGAGCAGACCGGTCCGATGTCGGTCGGAGACGCCGTGTCGGTCGGAGACGTCGTGTCGGTCGGCGAGGCGGTGTCGCGAGGCGAGGTGGTGTCGGCTGTGTCCGTCGTGTCGTCGAGCGCGTCCACGATGTCCATGACGTCGATGACATCGATGAAATCGACGACATCGGCGTCCACGTCCTCCACGAGCGCCGTGTCCGCGGGCTCGACCGTGTCGTCGACGTCTGCGGTCGAGGTGTCGTTGGCGACGTCGGGCGTTTCGACCCCGTCCATCTCGATCGCGTCGTCGCCCTGCACGTCCGCGACGCCCCCGTCGGTGCCGACGTCCGCGGTCACGTCGGGCGTCGTCGTGTCCATCTCGGACACGTCGTCGGCCGACACGTCGTCGGCCACCGCGTCCGCTCGTACGTCCTCGATCGCGTCGGTCGTCGCCGCGTCCTCGACGTCCGGGCCCGCGGGGTCACCGCTCAGACACCCACTCCACACCAAGACCAGAGCGGCCACCAGCCATCGCGCCATCGTCCTCGCCCCATTGTTCCGAACGTTCGAGTCCGAATGGTGGGGCATCGACCCCCTGGGCGGCAAGGGGCGCCTGAGGGCCCCGCCGCGCGACCGGGAGGGCGCGTCACGCGGCGGGGGCGGGGCGAGCGTCAGTTGGGGGCGCTCGTCGGAGCCGGGCTGGAGAGGACGGCCGCGAGGGCTTGGTTGAGACGCGCGCGGTCCGAGCCGACGGCCTCGGCGAGGGAGCCGGTGCCGTCGCCCATGTCGATTCCGGCGGCCTCGAGGCGCGCCTTCAGGTCGGTCAGCGGCTCGTGGCGCGCCTCGGCGAGCGCCGGGAGCGGGACCCGGGCGAGGGTCTGGATGGTCGCCTGCGGCGAGACGCGGCCGCCCGGGGCGTCGCCGCCGAGCGGGACGAACGCGATGACGAGGGCGGCCACGCCGGCCAGCATGAGCGCCTTGCCCCGGAGGCGGCGCCAGTGGACCTGGACGCTCTTCCAGTGGTCGAGGAAGTGGAGCAGCCCGCCGAGGACGAAGGCGAGGCTCAGCCACTCGTGCAGCACCTGGACGAGGCCGCCGTGGAGGCCGAAGAAGAGGCCGAGGCCGGTGCCGGCGGTGAGGACGAAGGCGCCCACGGTCAGGGGCGTGCTCCAGGTGCGGAGGCGAAAGCGCTTCTGCGGGTTGCTCTTGGCGTTCATCAGGACCCCCTGGGCGTGGCGTGGGCGAGGCCGGTTCGTCGGCCCTCGCGATGGGGTGAAGACTCGGATGCGCGCTCGCTCGTTACCCACGAAGAGGTATCTCTTCGTCACCCGCGTACCGGCGCGTATCCACCCGCGACGACCGGCGCGCGCTGGGGGCACGCTTCGCGGTGTTGCCGTGACGTCGAGTCCCCACCTCGGGGCGCTGCGCCTCCCGGCGTTCGGGCTCAGGACCGCATGAATGGCCGGTGCGCGGCGTGGCGCCCGGCGAGTCCCCAGCGTGGTGACCCGAGACCTCGCAGACGGCGTCGAGATCGGGCTCTGCGAGGTCCGATGTGGCGTTCGGATTGAGTGATTCCAGCGGGTTGGGGTGTGTCATGAGCGGCGGCACGGAGCTTGCCCAGGAGCGGTGACGCACGACGCCACCCCCGGAGGTCCGATTGCCCGAGCTCGTCCCCGCGCACACGCCCGCCGCCCGAGTCCCCGCCCGCCGCCCGCGCCTCCCCGAGGCCAAGCCCCGGCGCGGTGGCCTCGCTCACGGAGG
>SBGO01000344.1 GCA_006226565.1 Deltaproteobacteria bacterium
ACAGGGCCGCTGCGTCGCCTGCCACGATCCCCACCGGCCGACCCCGGCCCACCAGCCGTCCGGCGACGGCGCCAAGCGACGCACCGCGCCGCGGCACGCGAGGAGCGAGGGCCATGCGCAGCGCTAGCCCCGTCCGCGCCGTTGCGCTCGTGGTCGTCCTCGCCGCGTCCGCCGGGCTCGCCCCGAGAGCGCTGGCCCGCCCACGCAACGGCTTCGAGGCGGCCCACGTCGACACCTTCGACGCCCGCTTCGAGCTCCTGAGCCGCGCCGACTTCGAGCACTACGAGGTCTTCGGCGTCGACGGCCCGCCCCGCGAGGCCCAGAAGTTCCTCTTCGGGCAGCGCATCGGCGCCCGCGGCACGGGCTCGCTCATCCACCCGCGCTTCTGGCGCTGGTCGCTCAGCCTCAACGCGCTCTTCATCGAGGACCTCCTCGAGGGCGACCTCGCCAGCCTCCAGCCGGCCCTCGACGCCGCCCCGCTGGCCCTCGGCGACCGCTACCGGGTCGACGCCGAGTACGACGCGCGCTTCACCTTCCTCCCCGAGCACCCCTACCCCATCACGCTCTTCGCGACCCGCGGCACCCAGCTCGTCGAGCGCATCTTCCAGAGCAACTACTGGCTGACCACCTCGACCTACGGCGCCACGGCCGCCTGGCACAACGCCGTCTTCCCGGTCAGCGTCCAGTACACCTTCCAGCAGAACGACGGCGAGGCGCGCGAGCTCGCCTCCAGCGACGAGATCCACCAGGTCCAGGTCGGCGGCCGCCACGAGGGGAACCGCTCCACGGTCCACCTCGACTACCGGATGACCGACTACGTGAACAAGCGCTTCGACGGGGTCGACTACCTCATCCACCGCGGCGAGCTCGACCACCAGTACAAGCTCACCCCGGACGGCGACTGGCTCCTCGGCTCCCGCCTGCGCCTCCAGCGCCGCGAGACCGACCGCAACACCTTCACCGAGGCGCGGCTGATGGAGCAGCTCAAGATCCTGCCGATCCGCCGCCTCCGCCTGCGCGTGCGCTACGAGCTCGCCTGGTGGCGCCTCGACGCCGAGGACGTGCTCGAGAACGTCGGCTGGTTCGAGGCGCGCCACCAGCTCTACCGGAGCCTCACGACCACCCTCCAGGGCCGCGTCGCCCACGCCCTCACCGACCGCGGCGACCGCCTCGACGGCTCCATCGGCGGCGTCCTCGCCTACCGAAAGCAGCTCGGCCCGCACGTCGCCATGCTGCACAGCTACCAGGGCGCCGCGGGCTGGAGCCGCTTCAGCAGCGACCTCGCCGTCGCGCGCGTCCAGGACGAGCCCGTCACCCTGACCGGCGAGATCCCCGCGCGCCTGGCCAAGCCCGGCGTCGACCTCGACACGGTCGAGGTCGTCGACGTCACCGGCACCCTCCGCTACGTCCGCGGCCGCGACTTCGAGGTCTTCGCCTCCGGCGAGGACGCGATGCTCCGCCGCCTCCTCGGCGGCTCCATCCCCGAGGGCGCGACCGTCCTCGTCTCCTACAGCCACACGACGAGCGGCGTCGCCTCGGGGTCGAGCTACGAGCACCGCTACACCGGGCGCCTCGAGTCGACCGCCTGGGACTGGCTCCGCGTCTACGCCGAGTACGGCTACCAGGCCCTCGACCGCACCGCGGCCGGGGTCAGCGACAACCTCACCTCCCACGAGGTGCGGACCGGCGTCGAGCTCGCCCGCTGGAACACCCACGCCAACGCGGAGTACCACCTCTACAGCACCCAGCGCTTCACCGCCCACGAGCTCACGGTCGCCTCCACGGTGCTGCTGCCCATCAGCGGCGCCTTCGAGCCGGTGATCGGCGTCCGCGACAGCTACATCGCCATCGACGCGCTGGGCGAGAAGAAGAACGCGCTCCAGATCTTCACCGAGGCGCAGTTCCCGCTCGGCGGCGGCTTCGCCGGGTCGTGGCGCGGCAACCTCACCTGGGAGGACGGCGGGGCCAACGACGGCGTCTATCTGAACGCCCGCGCGGGCGTGACCTGGCGCTGGCGCAAGCTCGCCCTCGGGCTCGAGTACGAGGCCCGGCTGGCGGACAAGGAGTACGAGGCCTATGGACGCCACAGCGTCATGCTCAACTTCCGCCGCGAGCTGTGATCCGCGGCGGGGCGCGCGCGGCCTCGCCCTCACGCTCGTCGTCGCCGCCCTCGCGGTCGCGGGGCCCGTCCGCGCCGCCGGGCCGTCCCTCGTCGGGACGCCACACGACCTCTCCCTCGGCGGCCTCCGCGGGGCCGGCACCGAGTCGCCCGAGGTCTGCGTCTTCTGCCACGTCCCCCACGGCGCCAGCGGTGACGGCCCGCTCTGGCACGCCCCGGTCGCGCGCCACGCCTACACCGTCTACGCGAGCGCGACCCTCGACGCCGCCCCCGACCAGCCCGACGGCGACTCCAAGCTGTGCCTGAGCTGCCACGACGGGACGCTCGCCTCCCCCATCGCCCCCGGGACGCCGAACGTCCGCCGCGCCGGCGCCGCCTCCCCGCTCCCCGTCACCGGGACGAACCTCGGGACCGACCTCTCGGACGACCACCCCGTCTCCTTCGTGTACGACGCCGGCCTCGCCGCCCGGGACGGCCAGCTCGCGACGCCCGAGCGCGCGCCGTCGCCCCTCGGCGGCACCGTGGCGAGCGATCTGCTCGACGCCCGCCGCAAGCTCCAGTGCACGGCCTGCCACGACGCCCACGACAACAGCCACGGCGCGTTCCTGCGGGTCGACGACCGCGACGACCGGCTCTGCGCCAGCTGCCACACGCTGCGCGACTTCTCCCAGTCGGCCCACGCCGCGAGCCAGGCCCCGGAGCTCTCCGCCGGCTGCGCGACCTGTCACACCCCGCACGGCGCCAGCCACGACACGACGCTCCTCGTCGCGCCCCAGCGCGAGCTCTGCGGCCGCTGCCACGCGACCCAGGCGCGCGCGATGGCCCCCGGCGCGACGACCCGCCACGCCATCGACGCGTTGGAAGGTGGGGGCGACGGCGCGCGGCCGATGAGCTGCGCCACCTGCCACGAGCCCCACGTGGTCAAGCCGGCGCGCCTCTACGAGCGCCAGCACCTCACCGACCCGGACGACACGGCCCGCCCCCACGCCCTCGTCCCCGAGCGCGAGACGCCCTACGGCTACGCGGACTCCCCGCCCCGCGCGCTGAGCTCCGACGCGGCCTTCTGCCTCGACTGCCACGACGGGAGCTGGCCCGGCGCCGTCAACATCCAGGGCGAGCTCGCGTCGCCGCGGGTGGTGCTCACCGGCTTCGCCATCGACCGTGTCAACCTGCACGCGACCCACGCCGCGCCGACCGCGCTCCGCAGCGACCCCATCGGCTGCACGTACTGCCACGACGCCCACGGGACCGGGGGCAACAGCGGCGTGCCGCGCGGGCGACTGCTCTACCCCTGGCTCGAGGTCCGCACCTTCCCCTACCGTGGGAAGGCGTCCTGCTGGACGCGCGACGCCGCCCAGGGCTGCCACACGATCCGCTGACGGCGCCACCGCGCCACGGAGGCCCCATGCCGATGTCCCACCCGCTCCATCCGATCGCGCGTCGCGGGGCCCGGTGCACCATGGCGGCGCTCACCCTGCTCGCCCTCGTCGCGCCGGCGCACGCCGCGCCCGAGGCGACGCGCGTCGCCGTCGTGGACGTGCGCCAGGTCGTGCTGGCGCTGCCCGAGGCCAAGACCGTCGAGGCCCGCCTCGGCGAGCTGACCCGGGAGCGCGCCCACGCGCTCGAGCGCCAGAAGCGCGAGCTCATCGCGGCCGAGGAGGCGATCGCGGCCTCCGACGCCCCGGAGGCGGAGCGCGCGCGGCAGCTCGCGGACCTCGAGGCGCGCCGGCAGCAGCTCAAGGCCTCGGCTCACGCCCTCAGCGGCGAGCTCGCGAAGGAGGAGCGGCGGCTCCTCGAGCCCGTGTACGGGCGCATCGAGAAGGCCATCGCCGCCCTCGCCGCCGAGGACGGGCTCGCCCTGGTGCTGCGCAAGCCCCTCGCCGGCGTCGCCTACCAGGCGCCCGGCGTGGCCCTGCCCGACCTGACGTCGCGGGTCATCGCGCGGCTCGGGCAGGAGGGCGGGAAATGAACGCATCCACCCGCACCACCGCGGTCGCGCTCGCGCTCGGGCTCGTGCTCGGCGCCTGCGGCGACGCCCGCGAGCAGGCCGACGTGGTCCTGCCCGCGCCCGACGTCCCCGACGCCAGCGAGGACAGCGCCGCGCCCGACACGCTCGTCCCCGACACCGCCGCGCCGGAGGACACTGCCGAGGCCGACACGACGCCCCTCGTGGACGCCGTCGAGGCCGACACGACGCCCCTCGTGGACGCCGTCGAGGCCGACGTGGCGCCGTCCGACACGCACGTGCCCGTCGAGGTCCCGGTCGAGGTCCCGTGGACCGGCGTCGACCCCGCGGCCGCGCCGGTCGTGACCTGGCTGGGGGTCCTGACCCACCCCGACATGGAGTCGCCCCACCGCATCGCGACGAGCCCCTCGGGACGCATCGCGGTCACCGATCCACGCCGCCACGCGGTCCACATTTTCGCCCCCGACGGCGCCCTCGTGACGAGCGTCGTCGGCGTCGCCGAGCCCCTCGGCTGCGCCTTCGACGGCGGCGGCGTCCTGGTCGTCGGCGACGGCGAGGACGGCGCGGTGCGCGGCTACGCCCCCGACGGCACGCCGCTCTTCACCCTCGACCCGCCGACGCCCCTCGGCCGCCCGGGCGAGCTCGCGTGGGAGCCCGTCGCCGAGCAGCTCCTCGTCGTCGACGCCGCGGAGCGCCGGGTGAGCGTCTACGACGCAGGCGGGAGCTGGCTCCTCGACCTCCCGGCGGCGGCCGGTGGCGACGCCCCGGGCTTCCTCTCGGGCCTCGCGACCGCGCCCGACGGCCAGCGCACCTACGTCGTCGACCACGACGCCGGCCAGGTGCGGGTCTACGACGCCGACGGCGCGTCGGTCGGCGCCTTCGGGAGCTTCGGCGCCGACGCCGGCCAGCTGACCCGCCCCCAGGGGATCGCCGTGGACCCGGCGGGGCGCGTCTACGTGGCGGACGCCTTCCAGGGCCGCCTCCAGGTGTTCACGGCCGACGGAACGCCGCTCGGCGCCGTGGGCGAGTACGGCGAGGCCCCCGACCAGCTGCTCCTCGCGTCGGACGCGACCTTCGACCCGTACCACCGCCTGCTCGTCACCTCGTACCGCGCCCACGCCGTCGTCCTCTACGGCGTCGACGGCCAGAGCGTGACGCCGCCCGCCCAGGAGGTGACGCCATGACGCGCTCCCACCGCCTCGTGCGTCTCGCGGTCCTGGCGCTCGTCACCACGGCGCTCTCCCCGGGCGCCGCGGCCATCGATCCGCCCCACGACGCCACCAACCTGCCCCAGGGCTGCGACAGCTGCCACACCACCCACGCGAGCTTCGGCACGCTCCTCGACCCGAGCGTCGGCACGAGCGTCGAGAACCTGTGCGCGAGCTGCCACTACGCCGGCGGCCCGGGCCGCGACGCGAGCGTCCACGCCTGCACCGGCGCGACCTGCGACGCGACCTTCTCGGTGAGCTGCACCGTTTGCCACGACCCGCACAAGCAGCGCCAGAACCTGGAGAACGGCTCGACCTACGGGATGCTGCTCAGGACGACCATCACCACGCCCTCGAGCGGCGCGCGCGCGGTCGTCTTCACCGGCAACACGGGCCCGCACAGCTTCGCCGACGGCGACGCGGTCATCGACGGCGTCTGCGAGGTCTGCCACACCCAGACCACCTACCACACCAACGACGGCGCCCACCCGGCGAGCCACCTCTTCGCGAGCCTCGCCCGCTGCACCAACTGCCACACCCACGTCGACGGCTTCCGGCCGGGCGGCGACTGCACGACCTGCCACTCGGACCGGAGCTCGGGCAGCGCGATGCGGCTCTCGGGCCCGCACCGCCGCCACGTCGTCTCCGAGGGCTACGACTGCACGACGTGCCACGGCTGCGTGGTCGACGCCCAGGGGCAGATCGTCGATGGCGCGCTCCACGCCAACCTGCAGGCCACCGTGTGCGGCTCGTTCACCTGGAACGCCAGCACCCGGACCTGCTCGAACATCGGCTGCCACGGCACGGACACCTGGACCAACCGCGCGCTGACCGGCTGCACCCTGTGCCACGGCGACGCGACCGACCGACGGCTACCGAACCGTCACCAGACGCACCTCGCAGACGGGATCGGCTGCGCCGAGTGCCACGCCCCGGTGGTCACCTCCAACAGCGCCATCGCCGACCTCGGGCTCCACATGAACGGCAGCGTGACGGTCGTCCCCGGCTACAACTGGAACCCGGTGGCGCGGACCTGCTCCAACTTCACGTGCCACGGCGAGACCCACCAGACCGAGAGCTGGTAGCGCCTCAGCGCGGCCCCCGCCGCTTGAGGGCCGACTTGAGCCGCGCCTCGTCGACGCCGAGCTTGTCGAACATCCGCTTCTCCTGCCACGCCTGGAAGACCCGGAAGTGCTGGTCGGCGGCGTAGCGCCCGCTCGTCACGTAGACGAAGGCGCGCAGCGGGGTCGTGAGGGCGTCGGCGGCGAGCTCCTTGTGGGCCTCCCAGAAGAAGCCGTCGACCGAGCGGTTGTTGCCGTACCAATAGCGCGCGAGCCGCAGGTGCGCGCGGTAGAGGCGGTCGGTGTTGCGCGCGTACTCGCCGAGCGCGTCGGCCTCGACGGCGCCCTCGCGCACCTTCATCAGCGCGAGCGCCGCGTCCGCCGCCCCGCGGACGGCGAAGTCGACGCCGCCCGAGAGGATGGGGTCGATGAAGCAGGCCGCGTCGCCGAGCAGGAGCCACCCCGGCCCGGCGAGCTGCTTGTGGGTGAAGGACCAGTCGCGCGCGTAGCGGAGCGGCTCGACCTGCGTCGCCCCCTCGAGGGGGAGCCCGGCCGCCGCGACGAGCGCGTGGAAGCGCTCGTCGGAGAGCTTCTTCCGCTCGCGCGACACGACGCCGACGCTGGTGCGGTCGCGGCTGATGGGGATGAACCAGACCCACCCCTCGTCGACCGTCACGACGAGCTGCACGTGGCGCCCGAGCACGCCCGGCACGCCGCCGGCGCCGTCGTAGTACGTGTAGGTCGCGGTCGCGCGCATGTCCTCGACCGGCACCGTCAGGTCGAAGTGGCGCCCGAGGAGGCAGCGCTGCCCCGAGGCGTCGATGACGAAGTCCGCGTCGAGCTCCGCGCCGTCCCTGGTCGTGACACCGACGACGCGGCCGTCGGCGTCGACCCGGGGGGCGACGACCTCGGCGTCGCGGACCTCGGCGCCGGCCTCCCGCGCCGCGTCGAGGAGGACCGCGTCGAAGAGGGCGCGGTCCACCTGCCAGGTGTGCTCGTAGCCGCCGGCGAAGAGCTCGGCCTCGGACACGGGGCCGTCGGCGAGCGCCGCCTCGAGGCGCCGGTCGAAGATGACCGACCACGGCTCGCGCGACTCGCCCCAGACGTAGACGGCGCCGAACTTGTAGGCGAAGCCCTGGGCGGCCAGGCGCGGCCCGATCCCCAGGTGCTCGTCGAGGATCCGCAGGAGCCCGGGCTGGAGCGACTCGCCCACGTGGTGGCGCGGGAAGCGCTCCTTCTCGAGCACGGTGACCGCGAAGCCCGCCTTGGCCAGCATCGCGGCCGCGGTCGCGCCCCCGGGGCCGCCGCCGATGATCAGGACCTTTTCCATGGCCGCCGAGCCTAGGGGAATCCCCGGCTCGGGTCGAGGGACGACATTCTGACTAACGCCGCGCGCCCGGGGGCAGTCGTTCGAGGCAGAGATGACGCCTGCGAGGTCCGTGATGTCCCGTGTCTTCCTCCCAGCTCCCGCTCCGACAGAGCGGACCCGCGGGCGCCGCTCCTTCCGCCCCGTGTGCGCCGCCGCCCTCCTCGCCTTCCTCGCCCTCCCCGCCTGCCTGAACCTCGAGCCCCTCCCGCCCGTCGGCGTCGTGGAAGGCGTCGACACCGTGACCGACGCCCTCGCCGCCGACGCCACCGACGAAGACGAAAGCGCCATCACCGTGCTCGACGACGCGACGGCCACCGAGGAGGACAGCACCGCCCTCGGCCTGTAGCCTCCGCCGGCCCTGGCCTGCGCTCGTCCCGAGCCACCCTGGCCCACGCTCGTCCCGGCCCACCCTGGCCTGCGCTCGTCCCGAGCGCGGCGGACGTCCAATGGACGAGACGACCGGCGGCTCCTCGGCCGCGGTCGTCCCGACCATCCTGGCGTCGACGGCGGCTACTCCGAGCCGGCGAAGCTCATGAGCGGCCCGAGGATCTCGGCCACGACGACGTTGATGGTCTCGGCGCCGACCGCGACGTAGCCCGGGTCGGTGTTGGGCAGGACCTCCGACAGGTCGGCCCAGAGGAGCCCGTTCCAGGTCGGGTCGTTCCACGCGAAGTACGGGAAGGCCGACGCGTAGCCGTCCGCCGCGATCTCGTCGGCCGTGCCGACGAAGTGGGCGGCGTCGACCAGCTCGGCGCCGTCGCTGCACAGGATCCCGCTCGAGCCCTGGGGCTTGCCGTCGACCAGGTCGCCGGGGCACTCCCACTCGGTCACCATGCGGTCGTGCCCGAAGCCGCCGAGGGCCTCGGCCCGCGGGAGCAGGGCCCGGAGGCCGACCGGGTTCGAGTAGAACGTCCCCATGTCGAAGGCCGCGGGGGCCGGGACGAGGGCGGCGATGAGGTTCGCCAGCGAGTCGATGGTGAAGATGCCGGGCGTGAGCGTCACGCCGCCGAGGGTCAGGTCGCCGAACGCGCGGGTCTCGATGATCGGCTCGATCATGATGGCGAGGAGGTGGGTCATCCCGCCGGCCCACGGCACCAGGGTCCCCGGCTCGCGCACGCTCGTCGAGACGGCCTCGAGCCCGTCGAGGACCGGGCCCGCCAGCTCCACCACGATGGGGGTCTCGACCCGCTCGTCGCCGACCCGGTCGACGCGGCTGCTGATGGTCAGGACGTAGCCGTCGTCGGGCAGCAGCTGGGCGGTCGTCACGTCGCCGATGGCGCCGGCCGAGGGGAGCGACTCGACGGTGGCGAGGGCCTCGCGCAGCTCGGGGCCGAAGCGGCCGAGGATCTCGCGCGCCTCGAGGAAGGCGGCCTCGCCGTCCTCGCCGTGGAGCTGGAGGAAGCGGTCGTCCGAGGCGGTGAGGTACGCCAGGATGTTGAGGAGCTGCGCGACGCTGAAGCCGCCGTCGAGGCCCTCGGCGGCGATCAGCGCGATGAGCGAGCCGACGTCGCCGCGGAGATCCTGCCCGTAGAAGATGTCGAGGAAGCCGACGAAGAAGCGCCCGTACACGCGCATCAGCTGGACGTCGCCCTGGTCGAAGCGGCCACGGTAGACGAGCAGCGGCGAGGGCCCGTTGTAGACCCACACCTCGGTCGTGTCGAAGCTCAGCGGCTGGTCGCCGATGGCGTCGAGGTACGCGACCCCGTCGGCGAAGCCGGCGCGGAGGTAGCCGAAGATGCGGTGCAGGTCGTCGGCGAGCTCGTCGCCGTAGCTCGGCTCCTCGGCGGTGAGGCTCACGAAGGTCGAGGCCTGGTCGAGGACCTTCATCAGCGACATCGCGAACTCGATGCGGTTGATCATCACCGCGAGCGCGGCGCAGAAGTTGGCGTCCGGGTCGTTCGGGGCCTTCTCGAGCGCGACCTTCGCCTCGACCAGCGCGCGGTACGGCTCGGCCAGCGCGAGCTGGTCCTTGCACGCCTGGACCTCGGCCGAGACGTCGACGGGCGTGACGGTGTCGGTCTCGACCGTGTCGGCCTCGACCGTGTCGGCCTCGACCGTGTCCGCCTCGACCGTGTCCGTCTTGACCGTGCCGCCGTCGTCGTCGCCGCAGGCTCCGAAGAGCAGCGCGAGCGCCGCCACCGCCGCGAGGAGGAAAATGTGAAGTGAGGGGGTCTGACCCCAACTTCTCACACTTTTCGGCTCAGTCATCGCTCCACCTCGCGTAGGGCGGCATCGGCTCGTCACCCTTGATCATCTTCCACAGGATGACGCCGAGGCCCTCGGCCCGGTCCGGCGTCGAGAAGTCGAGCCCGGCGGACATGCGCGCCGCCTCGGTGCCCGCCGGGTTGACGGCGTAGGGCACGCTGCTCGGGATGCCGACGTGGGGCGCGTAGTCCGGTGTCTCGCCCTCGGGGAGCCAGATGTCGATCATCGGCGGCGCCTCGAGGGTGTTGCGGTTGAGCGGCGGCAGCCCCAGGAGCCGCTCGATGGTCGCGTAGAGGCTCGGGATCGAGTAGTGGACGCTCGACACGTAGCCGCGCCGCACGTACGGGCTCACGACGACCGAGATGCTGCGGTGCGAGTGGATGTGGTCCGGCGGCCCCTGCGGGTCGTCCTCGATGATGAAGATGGCCGTCTCCGGCCAGTACTCGCTGTGGCTGATGGCCTCGACGATCATCCCCAGCCCGGCGTCGTTGTCGGCGACGAGGTAGGTGGGATCGGGCTTGCCGGCGTCCCCGCCGAAGGTGTGGTCGTTGGGCAGCACGATGTAGGTGAAGTCGCTGAAGATGCCCTGGTCGAGCTCACGGATGAACTCGGCGGCCTTCTCGACGTCGGGCACGGACATCGTCCAGAACGGGTACTTGTGGTCCACGAAGGCCTCGAACTCGTCCATCATGTGATGGCCGAAGCCCGGGAACTCGCCGTAGTTCCGGAAGGTGACGCCGTGGGCGAGGCAGTGGTCGAAGATGGTGCCGCCCTCGACGATGGTCGCTGGCTCGAAGCCGTAGATGGCGAAGGACGCCTCGTGGATCTTCTCGACGTAGTCGTTGCAGTCCGCCATCGTCGTCCAAAGGTGCCCCTGGATCGAGCTCTCGGCGTCCGCGTAGTAGTTGTCCATGTTGGTGTAGGCCCGGGCGAGCGCGTGGATGTTGGGCGTGACGGCCTCGGGGAAGAGGCAGAGCGCCGGGTCGCCGTCGCCGAGGGTCGGGTCGTCGCCGAGCACCACGTCGTACGTCTTGTTCTCCTTCACGATGAGGACGACGTGCTTGATGGGCCGGTCGTCACCGCCGCGCAGCGCCGGCGGGAGCGCCTCGCCCGAGCATGCGGCCGGGAACCAGTCGGCCGAGCCGAGGTTGTTCTCGTCGACCTCGGCGGTGAGCGCGGCGAGCCCCTCGGCGTCGGGCAGCGCCAGGATGTTGAGCTGCCCGCGGGTCGTGTGGAGCTGGGTCTTGTCGGAGCCGAAGCCCTTGGCGCTGACCGTGACGAGGGTCTGCTCGTCGGGGGTCAGGGCGAGCTCGACCGGGTAGTGGCCGGTCGGGATGGCGCCGAGGACCGCGCCGTCGCTGGTGGAGACGACGCTCACGGCGTTGCGACGCGCCTGCGCGGCGTAGAGGCGAGCGCCCGCGGCGTCGAGCCAGAGGCCGGCCAGCGAGCCGCCGGTCAGGCCCGCGTCGTTGCCGGTCAGGTCCCAGGTCGCGACGACCTCGAGGGCCGCCGTGTCGATGACGCTGACGGTGTCGGAGTCGCTGTTGGCGACGTAGAGGCGGCCGGCGGCGGCGTCGAGCGCCATCCCCTCGGGGTTCTTGCCGACGGGGATGTAGCCGAGGGTCTCGCCGCTCGCGATGTCCATGACCGCGACCGTGCCGGAGGAGAGGTTGGAGGCGTAGGCGTGGCCGGCGCCCTCGTCGAGGACGAGGTCGTAGGCGTTGGTGCCGGCGCGCATCGCCTCGCTGACCTGGCCGCTCGCGAAGCCGACGCGGTAGACCTTGGAGTTGGTGTTCGACATCGCGTAGACGGTGTCGCCGTCGGCCGCGAAGGCGCAGTCGACGAGCGAGGCGCCGACGGTCACGCTGTCCATCGGGGTGAGGATGCCGTCCTGGCCCACGGCGAAGCGGTGGAGCTTGCCGGAGGAGAACCCGGCCACGGCCAGCCGGCTCGCGTCCGGCGAGAGCGCGATGCCGTGGTAGCCGGTGTACCCGGTCAGCTTCTGCACGACCGTGCCGTTGGTGAGGTCGACGACCCAGACGCCGTCGGGGTTCGCCTTCGACTCGCCGTGGATCACGTAGGCGTGGACGTTGTCGGGGTTCACCGCGACCGCGGCGGCGCGGTCGGCGAGCGTGACGATGGTGCCCGCGGGGCGGACGCGGCGCCCGTTGGGCAGGACGGCCGTGCGCTCGTCGAGCTGCCCGGCCGCGACGAAGGCCCCGTCGGCGACCTCCGCCGGGTCGCACTCGGGGACGAGCCCGCCCTGTTGGTTCGGCGGCAGCGCGGTCTCGGGCTGCGCCGTGTCGGGGGCGGACGCATCGACGCCGGCGGCCTCGCGGGTGTCGGGCGCGGACTCCGGGAGCGGGTCCGAGCCGCCGGCACAGGCGACGAGCGACGCGGCGATGAGCGCGAGGGGTAGGGACGACTTCACAGGGGACCTCCTCGGCCGGTCGCGCGGCAGTCTAGCAGCCCGCGGAGGTCGAGCCTACGCGTCTTTTTCGCCCCATGGGCGGACGCTTCGGTGCGCCGCGGGGAGCGCCCGGGCGAGGCCTCCTCGGCCCGCCCCGACGCCGCCGCGGTCGCGCGTGGGTCCCTCTTCTGTCGCCGCCGAGGCGGCTCAGCCCCGCGCGGGGTGACGCC
>SBGO01000774.1 GCA_006226565.1 Deltaproteobacteria bacterium
ACGCCGAGGACGGGGCGCTCGGGCCCGGCCCGCGTCAGCGCGACGACGAGCGGTGCGCCCGGGGGCGGCCCGGCGGGCGTGGGCACGGCGAACAGCGACCCGGGGCAGCACGGGCAGCCCTGACATCCCGGCGAGCAGGAGCGTCGCGACCGCTCTCCGCGGTCCGCGTCGTCGTGGTCCGTCTCGTTGTGGCCGGGGGCCTCGGCGGCCGTGTCGTCCTCGCAGGGACAGCCGGTCTCGCAGCAGGCGTCGCTCGTGACGCCGGCGGCGCGGGCCAGCGGCGTGAGCCCGAGCGGTCCCAGCAAGAGCGCGGCGAGCACGAGGCACGCCGTGAGCGACGAGAGCGAGGCTGGTCGATGACGCGACATCCGACCCAGGGATAGCGTTTCGGCCCGCGCCGGTCAACGAACGAGCGCGCCGAGTGGGACGCGGGCGTGGCGCCGGTGCTCGACCGTGCGCAGCGGCAGGTGCGGCAGGCGCATCGAGACCTCGAAGGCGGCCTTCGGGTCCATCGTCGGCCCGCGCGACGGCCACGACGTCGTCTGGGGGCCGCCGCGCCCGCCCCACCGAGTGACGCCCAGCGCGGTGCGACCGCGCCGAGCGTCACCGACGACCGGGATCAGCTCGCGCTCGGGTCCGAGACGCGGCCGACGAAGAGGATGGCGCCGGTCTGCACGTCGCGGATGAAGTACACGAAGGGGCGGTCGAGGCGCATCACGACCGGCTCGCCCGGGAGGCCGAAGTCGTTCATGACGACGGCGGTGGCGGCGGCGGCCTCGGTGCCCTTCTCGTCGACCTTGACGAAGGCCTCGTGGATGACGGCGCCGATGTAGAGGTCCTGGCGGCCGTTCATGCCGGAGAAGTCGGCCGCGAGCGGCACGAAGGCGTCGCTCATCCCGAGGCTCTGCAGGGTCGGGACGAGGTTCGTCGGCAGGCGGTACTCGAACCTCGGCATGTGCAGCTCGACGTAGCTGCTGACGAGCTGACCGAGGATCCCGTCGACCTCGGTCGCGTCGAGCCCGCTCTCGAAGCTGGCGAGATCGTCGGGGAGGATGATGTCCATCGCGACCTCGCCGCCGTCGTAGGCGAGCTCGATGGCGCTCCAGCCGTCGCCGGCCGCGTAGCGGAAGGACTCGGTCTGCGTCATCGTCGGGACGGTGACCGTCTCGCCGTCCGCGCACACGAAGGCGGCGTCCGCGGTGTGGTCGGGATCGAAGGGCAGGGCCCAGGCGGCGTTGAAGTAGACCGCGTTGGTCAGCACGAGCTTCGTGTCGGAGGTGATCGTCCCGGCCGGCAGCAGGTTCGGGATGCGCTTCTCGGTCTGCTCGCTGACCCACGCGTTGATCGTCAGGCGCGACGGGTCCGGCGCGGTGAAGAAGTCGAGCAGGCGCACGCCCGCGCCGTAGCTCACCGCCAGCGTGTCGAGGAAGCCCGGCAGGAAGGTGTAGCCGGTCTGGCCCCAGGCGGCGTTGACCACCTTCAGGCGGAAGGGCTCGCCGTCGGCGCCCTGGGCGCCCTCGCCGCGGCTGGCGAGCGCCAGGTCGAGGGCGTCGAAGGCCGGGTGGAGCTGGGCGGCCGGCAGGTCGAAGTGCAGCGTGGAGGCCATCTCGGTGGCCGTGTTGCCGGCGGCGCCGGCGTAGGTCATCGCCAGCGCGACGGAGGCGCTGTGGGGCGAGGCGATGAGGTTTCCGTCCTCGGCGGCGAGGGCGCCGTAGAGGTCGAGGGCAAACGCGTTGTTGCCCGCGACGACCGCGGCGAGGTCGGCCGCGGGGACGTCCGGCGAGGTGTCGCGCTCGAGCGACGACGCGACGAAGGTCGGCGTCGTCTCGGTGGGGGGCGGGTCGGTGACCGCCGCGCCGTCGTCGCATGCGGCGACCAGGAGCAGCGAGGGAGCGAGGACGCGAAGCAGGGCCAAGGAGGCGTGGGACATCGGGGAAGCTCCTCAGGATGTGGCTGCTCGAGCGCTGAGCAAGGCCTGTGCCACCGTGAGGGGAGGGCCTGTGGACTCGCTCGTCGCGCGCGCCGACGTTCGCGGGTCGGGCGGCTCGTGTGCAAGTTCTCTACATCCGTGGCGACGGCGCGACGTGCCGTCGATCCTGGCCGCTCGCGCTGCGTCCTCCCGCACCGTGGACGGAAAAGCGACGGTGACGTGAATGGCGCTCATCGAGGTGGACAGGCGGGCGCAGGTCCCGTTAAGTGCAGGGGCGACGGAGGATGCGGTGCTCTACGACGCAGCGATCATCGGCGGGGGCGTCATCGGTTGCGCAATCGCGCGCGAGCTTTCGCGCTACGCGGTGCGCGTGGTCCTGATCGAGAAGGAGTGCGAGGTCGGCTTCGGCACGTCGAAGTCGAACAGCGGCATCATCCACGCCGGTCACCACGCGCCGCCGGAGACGCTCAAGGGGCAGCTCGTCGTCGAGGGCAACCGCGCCTTCCCGCAGCTGGCCGAGGAGCTGGGCTTCGGCTTCAAGCAGGTCGGCGAGATCGTCGTCGCGCGGAACGCGGACGAGCTGCCGGCGCTCGAGGCGCTCAAGGCGCGCGGCGAGGCCAAGGGCGTGCCGGGGCTCGAGCTGTGGGACCGCGAGCGGCTGCTCCGCGAGGAGCCGAACCTCTCCCCCACCGTCGCGGGCGGGCTCTTCGCCCCAACGGCGGGCGTCATCAACCCCTACGAGTGCTGCTTCGGGCTCATCCAGAACGCCCGCATGAACGGCGTGGAGCTGCTCGTCGAGAGCCCGGTCCTGGGCATCGATCGGCGCGACGGGTTCCTGTCGATCAAGACGCCGCGCCAGCTGCTGCACGCTCGCTTCGTCATCAACGCCGCCGGCGTGCACGCCGCGAAGATCGCGGCGATGGTGGGGCTCACCGACTTCACCATCCAGCCTCGCAAGGGCGAGGAGTACATGCTCGACAAGCGGATGAAGGGGGTCGTCCGCCGCATCATCTTCCCGGTGCCCGCGGCGACGACGAAGGGCACGCTCGTCATCCCGACCTTCGACGGCACCATCATGGTCGGCCCGACCGCCGAGGACGTCGACGAGCACGACATCTCGACCACCGACGCCGGCGCGCGCAGCGTCTTCGACTTCGTCCGCACGCTGGTCCCCTCCCTCCACCCGCGCGACACCATCGCCGAGTTCGCCGGCCTGCGCGCCGTGTCGGACAGCAACGACTTCATCATCGGGCCGACCGCCGTGCCCGGCTTCATCAACGTGGCCGGCATCCAGTCGCCCGGGCTCACCGCCGCGCCGGCCATCGGGCGCTACGTGCGCGACATCCTGAAGGACGAGGGGCTGACCCTCGTCGAGCGCGACGACTTCGAGCCGCGCGTCCGGCCCATCCCGCGGTTCTCCGCCCTGTCGATGGAGGAGAAGCGCGCCCGCATCGCCGCCGATCCGGCCTCGGCCCACATCGTCTGCCGCTGCGAGGAGGTCACCGAGAGCGAGGTCGTCGAGGCCATCGACCAGGGCGCCCGCACCCTCGACGGGCTGAAGTTCCGGGTGCGCGCCGGGATGGGGCGGTGCCAGGGCGGGTTCTGCACCTGGCGCTGCATGGAGCTCCTGTCGGAGCGGCTGGGGCTGCCCATCGAGGCGATCACCAAGCGGGGCGGCGGCTCCTGGCTGGTCATCCCCCGCCTCGACGCCGACCCGAACGAGGAGGCGTCGCGATGATCACGCGCACACCGCGCTCGCGTTACGACGTCGTCGTGGTCGGCGCCGGGCCGGCGGGCCTGGCGGCGGCGCTGGGGGCGCGCGAGGCCGGCGCGGAGCACGTCCTGCTGGTCGACCGCGAGCCGGAGCCGGGCGGGATCCTGCAGCAGTGCATCCACACGGGCTTCGGGCTCCACACCTTCGAGGAGGAGCTGACGGGGCCCGAGTTCGCCGAGCGCTTCATCGACCGCCTCACCGAGCGGGGGGCCGATCTGCTGCTGGGCTCCTTCATCCTCGACGGGGCGCCGCGCGAGGGCGCCGTCCAGATCGTCGGGCGCGACGTCGGCGCCGCGCGGGTCGAGTACGGCTCGCTGGTGCTGGCGATGGGCTGCCGCGAGCGCACCCGCGGCGCGCTGCGCATCCCGGGGACGCGCCCGGCCGGGGTCTACACCGCCGGGCTGGCGCAGAAGATGGTCAACATGATGGGGGTCCTGCCGGGGCGGCGGGTCGTCATCCTGGGCTCGGGCGACATCGGGCTCATCATGGCCCGGCGGCTGGTGCTCGAGGGCGTCGAGGTGCTGGGCGTCTACGAGATCCTGCCGTACTCGAGCGGGCTCAATCGCAACATCGCGCAGTGCCTCAACGACTTCGACATCCCGCTGCACCTGTCGACCACGGTCACCCGCGTGGGCGGGCGGGATCGGGTCGAGTGGGTCGAGGTCTGCCCCGTCGACGAGGCGCTCCGCCCCATCGCAGGCGCGCGCCGCGAGCGCATCGCCTGCGACACGCTGCTGCTGTCGGTGGGCCTCATCCCGGAGAACGAGCTGAGCCAGCGCCTCGGCGCCCGGCTGGACCTGGTGACCCGGGGGCCGGTCGTGGACTCGACGCTGATGACCTCGGTGGACGGCGTGTTCGCCTGCGGCAACGTGCTCCACGTCCACGACCTGGTCGATTGGGTCGCCGACGAGGCGATGCGGGCCGGGCGCTTCGCCGCCGAGCACGCGCTGGGGCGCCCGCGGCCGCGCGACTCGGTGCGCGTCGTGCCGGGGCAGAACGTGCGCTACGTCGTGCCCCACACGATCAGCCCGGACCGCGATCAGGAGGTGCTCTTCCGGGTCGCCAGGCCCGTCGAGCGCGCCACCATCGTCGCGGTCGCCGTCGGCGAGGAGCGCGAGCAGCCCATCGTCTCGAAGAAGATCCGCTACGCCTTCCCCGCGGAGATGATGCGGCTGTCGCTCAGCCAGGCCGACCTCGACAAGATCGACGCCGAGACCCTGCGCATCGACGTCGTCGAGCGGCCGCCGAAGAAGGACCCGAAGCCCAAGGGGAGTCGGTCATGACCCCGCCCGACGGCGTGCAGAGGATGGTCTGTATCGGCTGCCCGATCGGCTGCCAGCTGGAGGTCGAGTACCTCGGCGGCGACGGCGACGCCTGGCGCATCGCGGGCTACGACTGCAAGAAGGGCAAGTCCTACGCCGCCGAAGAGGTGACCGATCCGCGGCGCATGGTCGCCACCACGGTCGCCATCGAGGGCGCGAGCTGGCGGCGTCTGCCGGTGCGCACCGCGTCCCCCATCCCGAAGGACCAGGTCCTCGCCCTGTGCCGGCGCCTCCACGCCGTGCGCGTCACGTCGCCGGTCGCGATGGGCGACGTCGTGCTCGCCGACGCCCTCGGGACGGGCGTCGACGTGATCGCGACGCGGAGCCTCTAGAGCGGCGCGAAGAGCCTGTAGGGACGCGTCGCGCGACGACACCGCCGGCGAGCGCCAGGTGCCTCCCGGCCGCTACTGGGCGGTGACCGAGACGGTGTAGCCGCCGGTGGAGGCCGAGCCGTAGTTCGGCATCACGCGGAGGTAGTAGGTCCCGGAGGCGGGGGCCGTCCAGGTCGTCGTCGCGGCGCTCGAGTAGGAGCTCGACCAGGACTTGAGCCCGGTCTCGCCGTTGGTGTCGTAGAGGCGCGCGCTGCAGCCGACGCTGGCGACCGGGTCGCAGACGATGGAGTAGCTCGTGCCGCTCGTGGCGGAGAACGAGAACCAGTCGATGTTGCCGCCGACCTCGAAGACGCCGTTCGTCGCCGCGCCGCCGACGGTCAGCGCCGTCGCGGTGGCGGCGTCGTCGCCGTGATCGTCGAGGCCGAGATCGGTGATCCGCACCTCGTAGGCGCCGGTCGAGCGCGCGCCGTAGTTGGGGCTGACGCGGAGGTAGTACGTGCCGGCCGAGAGCTCGCCGCGGTCGATGAAGGCCGTGTTGCTGTAGCTCGAGCTGCTCGTCTCGACGAGGGTCGCGCCGTCCTGGTCGTAGATGCGCAGGATGCAGCCGGTGCTCTCGGTCGGCGTGCAGCGGACCTGGAGCTGGTGGCCCGGGGCGACGACGAAGCTGAACCAGTCGATGTTGTCGCCGACCTCGAAGAGCCCCGCCACGGGCGTGTCGTCGGCGGCGACCGGGGTGGCGTCCGAGGGGCTGTTGCCGTGGTCGTCGAGGCCGAGGTCGGTGACCCGCACCTCGTAGGCGCCGGTCGACACGGAGCCGTAGTTCGGGTTGACGCGGAAGTAGTAGGTCCCGGCGGCCAGCGTCCCGCGGTCGATGAAGGCGGTGTTGGTGTAGGAGGAGGCGGAGCTCTCGATGAAGGTCTCGCCGTCCTGGTCGTAGAGGCGGAGGTTGCAGCCGACGCTCGCGACCGGGACGCAGCGGAGCTGGTACTGGTGCCCCGCGACGACGTCGAAGGAGAACCAGTCGACGTTGCCGCCGACCTGGAAGAGGCCGCCGACGGGCACGTCGTCGGTCGCCACGTGGGTCGCCGTGGCCGGGGAGCCGCCGTGGTCGTCGAGGCCGAGGTCGACGATCCACACCTCGTAGTCCCCGGTCGACGCGTTGCCGTAGTTCGGGGTGAGGCGGAGGTAGTAGGTGCCGGCGTCGAGGGTGCCGCGGTCGATGAAGGCGGCGTTGTTGTAGCTGGCCTCGCTCGTCTCGAGGAGCGAGGTGCCGTCCTGGTCGTAGAGGCGCATCACGACGCCGGTGCTGGCGAGGGACTTGGCCCAGAGCTGGACCATGTGGCCCGGGGCGACGTCGAAGGCGAACCAGTCGGAGTTGTAGCCGACCTCGAAGGTCCCGCTGGTGACGGTGCCGCTCGCGCCCAGGGCGGTCGCGTCGTCGGGGCCGTCGCCGTGGTCGTCGAGGCCGAGGTCGACCACGCGGATGCGGTAGTCGCCGGTCGCGGCGTTGCCGTAGTTGGGGTTGACGCGCAGGTAGTAGCGCCCGGCGCTGAGGACGCCGCGGTCGATGAAGGCCGGGTTGGTGTAGCTGGCCTCGCTGGTCTCCATCAGGCTCGTGCCGTTCTGGTCGTAGAGGCGCAGGACGATGCCGGTGCTCGCGGTCGACTCGCACCACATCTGGTACATGTGGCCGGCGACGACGTCGAAGGCGAAGAAGTCGGTGTTGCCGCCGACCTCGAAGGTGCCGGCGACGTCGACGCCGTCGGTGGCGATGAGCGTCGCGTCCTCGGGGCCGTCGCCGTGGTCGTCGAGGCCGAGGTCGACCACGGAGATCGTGTAGTCGCCGAGGTTGCCGGTGCCGTAGTTGGCGGCGAGGCGGACGTAGTGGGTGCCGGCCTCGAGCTCGCCGCGGTCGATCATCGCGACGTTCGAGTAGGACGACTCGCGGGTCTCGAGGAGGGTCGTGCCGTTCTGGTCGTAGAGGCGCATCACGACGCCGCTGCCGGTCGGGGTGACCCAGATCTGGTAGGCGTGGCCGGCGATGACGTCGAAGGAGAACCAGTCGATGTTGCCGCCGATCTCGAAGGCGCCCGGCACCCCGCCGGCGCCCGCGACGATGGGGGTGGCGTCCTCGGGGGTGTCGCCGTGGTCGTCCTGCCCGAGGTTGTCGAAGGTGACGCCGTAGTCGCCCACGGTGCTGGCATAGGCCCCCTCGAGGAGCACGAACCAGTCGCCGCCGGCGGGGAGCTTGCGGTCGATGAAGAGGGAGCTCCCGGTGCCGGTGTACTTGGTCTCGATCTCGGTCGTGCCGTCGCGGTCGACGAGGGTCATGCGCTGCGCGGGGCCGCCGGTCGACTTGATGAGGCGCACCATGTCCCCGGCGGCGACGGTGAAGACGAGCCAGTCGACGTCGCCGGCCGGGGCGATGGAGTGGCTCTGGGTGTCGCCGGAGGCGATGGAGGCGGCGATGAAGAAGCACTCGTCCTCCTCGAAGGCGTCGCCGTCGCCGTGGGCGGCGGGGCAGGCGCAGCCGTCGAAGATGGCGTCGGAGGTGTCGTCGCAGTCGGGGCCGAGGCAGCCGGCGCCGACGCCGTAGCCGTCGTCGTCCTTGTCGAGGCAGGGGACGCAGGCGTGGCTCGACGTGCCGAGCGTGCCCTCGCAGACCTCGTCGGCGCCGCAGGGATCGGGCACGCAGGGGTCGTTGGTGCAGCCGCCCTGGCCGTCCTCGTGGTAGCCGGGGTCGCAGGAGCAGACCGAGGCGCCGTCGACGGCGACGCAGCTCGTGCGGAAGGGCTCCTCGCAGGGGTCGGCGACGCAGGCGTCGACGCAGCCGTCGACGCCCGGGTAGTAGTCGGGGTCGCAGCCGCAGGTGTAGCCGGCCGTCGTGCCCGGGTCCGGCGTGCACTGCGCCTCGTGCGGGGCGTCGCAGGGGTTGGGCAGGCACGGCGACACGGTGCAGGCGCCCTGGCCGTCGTCGTGGGCGCCCGGGTCGCAGCTGCACACCGGCGCGCCGCCGACGTCGTTGCACACGGTCTGGAGCGGGAGGTCGCACGGGTTGGGATCGCAGGGGTTGTCCGCGGCGGGCTCGCAGCCGCCGGCGCCGTCGGGCTGGTAGTCGGCGTCGCAGCCGCAGACGACGCCGCCGCCGGAGGCGCTGCACTGGGTCTGGTGGTCGCCGTCGCAGGGGTTCGGCAGGCACGGGTCGTTGGTGCAGGCGCCCTGGCCGTCGTCGTGGTAGCCGTCGTCGCAGGCGCAGACGGCCTGGTCGCCGCTCGGGGAGCAGCTCGTCCGGTGGGCGTCGGTGCACGGGTTGGGGTCGCAGGGGGCCTCGACGACGGCGACGCAGGCGCCCTGGTCGTCCTCGCTGAAGCCGGGGTCGCAGGCGCAGCTCGCCGCGGCGCCGTTCGGGGTGCAGGCGGTGCGGTGGTCGTCGGTGCAGGGGTTGGGGTCGCAGGGGTCGGAGTCGGGCACGCACTCGCCGCTGGCGTTCTCGCTGAAGTCGGGATCGCAGGTGCAGCTCGCGTTGGCGCCGTCGGCGGTGCAGACGCCGCGGTGGGGGGCGTCGCAGGGGTTGGGATCGCAGGGGTCGGCGACGACGGAGACGCAGGTCCCGGCGCCGTTGTCGACGAAGCCCTCGTCACAGAGGCAGACGGCGCCGCCGGAGGCGACCTGGCAGGTCGTCTTGTGGGGCGCCGCGCAGGGGTTGGGGTCGCAGGGGTCGTCTGCGACGCAGGCCAGGAAGGCGTCGTAGTGGTAGCCGCTGTCGCAGGCGCACTCCGGGAAGCCGCCGGCGTCGGTGCAGGTCGTCTCGTGCGAGGCGACGCAGGGGTTGGGGTCGCAGGGGTCGAAGGAGGTCGGGGTGCAGCCGCCGAAGCCGTCGTCCTCGTAGCCGGGGTCGCAGGAGCAGATCGGGAAGCCGCCGCCGTCGGCGCACTGGGTCTGGAACGGGACGAAGCACGGGTTCGGCGTGCAGGGGTCGGCGGGATCGGGCATGCAGCCGCCGGCGCCGTTGGGGAGCCAGCCCGCGTCGCAGTCACAGGTGAAGCCGCCGGCGCCGTCGGCGACGCACTCCGTCTGGTGCGGGATGATGCAGGGGTTGGGGTCGCAGGCGTCCACGGTCGTCGGCGCGCAGCCCCCCGCGGCGGTCGGCGCGTAGCCTTCCTCGCAGCTGCAGGCGTAGCCGCCGTCGCCGAGGTCCTGGCAGGCCGTCTGGTGGGCGGCGGTGCAGGGGTTCGGGTTGCACACGCCGATCGGGGTGGCGACGCAGACCCCGGTGGCGTCGGCGGTGAAGCCGTCGTCGCAGAGGCAGGCGGCGGCGCCGGCGCCGTCGACGGCGCAGTGGGCGTTGGCGCCGCAGGTCATCTCGGCGCAGAGGTCGCCTGTGTTCGTGCTCGAGTCGGAGCAGGCGGCGAGGAGGATGACCGGCAGGGCGAGCCAGCGGAGGCGGAGGAGGCGAGGTGACGAACCCATGCAGGAGACTCCGAGATTCATTCGGGAATGTGCGTGCTACCAGAGCGGCCGCGTCAAGTCGACCGGGGGGCCTGTGGGGAGGGCGCTCGCGGCGCGGCGGCGACGAGGGACCCGCGCCGACGGCGCGCCTTTGACGAGGGCTTGGCGGGAGCCTTCAAACGATCCCCCGGGGGGCGCGCCGGCCACCCGGCCTCGGGATCGCCGGCCCCCCGAGACGCGCTCGGGGGGCGGCGGCGAAGGGGGCGGCCGGCGGCGTCTCAGACCACGGCGGGCGGCTGGACCGGGTGGCCGACGACCTTGACGGCGTCCTCGAGCTGGCGCCAGCGGTCCTCGATGGCGCCGGTGTAGCCGATGGAGATGCGGACGAGGCCGGGGGAGATGCCGGCGGCGCGGAGGGCGTCGTCGTCGAGCTCGCTCGAGGTGGAGCTGGCCGAGCAGGACATCAGGGACTCCGCGTAGCCGAGGCTGACGGCCATGAAGCCGAAGCGGTGCTCGTTCTGGAGGAGGTCCATGAAACGGTAGGCGCGCTCGCGGGTGCCGAGGTCGAGGGTGAGCATCCCGCCGAAGCCGTAGTCGTCGTTGAGGAGCGAGCGCATCAGGGCGTGGTCGGGGTGCGTGGCGAGGCCGGGGTAGCGGACGGGGGCGCCCATCTCGAGGAGGCGCTGGGCGAAGAGCTGGGCGCGGCGCGAGTGCTCGACCATGCGCAGCGGCAGGTGCGGCAGGCGCATCGAGACCTCGAAGGCGGCCTTCGGGTCCATCGTCGGCCCGTGGAGCATGAGCGCGCCGGTGTGGAGGTCCATCAGCTGCGCGATGAAGTCGGCCTTGCCCACGATGGCGCCGGCGACGAGGTCCGAGGCGCCGTTGATGAACTTGGTGAGGCTGTGGACGACGACGTCCGCGCCGTGCTGGAGCGGGCTGATGAGGACCGGCGTGAAGGTGTTGTCGACGACGAGGGTCGCGCCGTGGCGGTGGGCGATGTCGGCGAGGGCCGGGAGGTTGGCGACGACGAGGGTCGGGTTCGACAGGCTCTCGGTGAAGAGGACCTTGGTCTTCGGGGTGAAGGCCGCCTCGACCGCCGCGAGGTCGTCGATGGGCACGAAGGTCGTGTGGACGCCGGTCTTCTTCGGCCACATGTCGGCGAGGAGCGCGTGGGTGCCGCCGTAGATGGCGGCCGAGGAGACGATGTGGTCGCCGCTGTCGACGAGCTGGAGGAGGGCGGCGGAGATGGCGCCCATGCCGCTCGCGGCGCAGTAGCCGGCCTCGGCGCCCTCGAGGGCAGCGAGCTCGCGGCCGAGGGTGTAGACGGTCGGGTTGTAGTGGCGGGCGTAGAGGTAGCAGCCGCCGTGGTCGGGGCTCCGCTGGCCGGCGAAGATCTCGGGCATCACCGAGGCGTGGAGGACGGTGTACGTCGTCGACGCCTCGATGCTCATGTTGACGCCGCCGTGCTCGCCGAAGGTGTGCTTGGCCGCGGCGAGGGACGCGACGGGATCGAAGGGGGTGGTCGGCTTCGGCATGGCACGGCTCCGGGGACGGGCGCGCAGGGGCGCGCGGTGGGGGCCCGCCAGAAGCGTCCCGACAGGCCGCTCGACGGGTCCGGCATACCACATCCGGCGCGGGTTGCGAGGCGAAGATGGGGCTTTCGGCAGCGTCGGGGTTGCACGGCCGGGGCACGAAAGGTCTTGACCGCCGTGGCGTCGCGACTAGTCTTCGCGAGAAGTAACTAACTGGTTACTTGTTTGGAGGCTCCACGGATGCGCGTCATCGGCTACTCCCTCGTCCCACGGCGTCTCGCCGGCCCCCTCGGCGGGCTCGCGGCGCTCCTCTGCGGCACGCCCGTCCTCGCCCAGCCGGCGCCTGCGCAGGCGCCCGCCGCCATCACCCCGGCGCGCCCCGAGCCCCTGTCCCTCAGCGCCGCGGTGGACCGCGCCCTCGCCCACGACGCGGGCATCCGACAGGCCGACCTCGAGATCCGCGCCGCGCGCGCTCGCGTCGACGGCGTCCGCGGCCACTACGGCCCCTCCCTCGACGTCGACGGCAAGCTCCTGCTCTGGAACGACGAGAGCACGCTGACCGTGGTCGACCCGAGCAGCGTCGACCTGTCGGCCATCCCCGCGCCCTTCGACGCGGCGCTCGCCGGGCTCCTCTCGTCGGTCGGCGAGCCCATCTCGCTCCGGGACCAGGTCACCGGCGAGGTCTCGGTGACGGTGGTCCAGCCGCTGACCGACCTCTACCGCGTCGACCGCGGCGTGCGCCTCGCCGAGGCCGGCGTCGGGGCCGCCGACGCGCGGGCCGAGCTGGCACGTCGTGACCTCACCTTCGCCGTGACCGAAACCTACCTCGGGCTCGTGGCGGCCCGCGAGCTCACCGCTGTCGCGGCCGAGGCCGAGCGCGTCCTCGCCGCCCACGTCTCCGACGCCGAGAAGCTCTCCCGGGTCGGGCTCGTCTCCGACGCCCAGGTCCTCGCCGCGCGGGCGGAGCTGGCCCGCACCCGGAGCCAGCTCGTGAAGGCCCGGGCGGGCGCCGAGCTGCTCGCCGCGCGTCTGGCCCGCCTGGTCGCTCCCGAAGGCGAGGGCGTCCCAGCGTCGCTCAGCCACGACCACCTCGCGCCCGTGGGGCCGCCCCCCCTCGACCTGGCCGCGGCCCGCGACCACGCGGCGCAGCACCGGGACGAGCTCCGCCTCCTCGACCGCGCCCGCGACGCCCAGGCCGCGCGCGCCGACCTGGCGACCTGGGAAC
>SBGO01000007.1 GCA_006226565.1 Deltaproteobacteria bacterium
CCCGGTCGTTGAGCCCGCCCGGGAGCGAGCGCCCGAGGCCGGGGTCGCCGCTCCGCCCGAGGACCTGCCGCATCAGGGTCGCGACGGGGACGCCGCGCCCGAGGGCGGCCGGCCAGTCGCGGCTGGTGCCGAAGAGCGTGTCCTCGGGGGACAGCGCGAGCCCGACGCCGACCATCGCCCAGACGGCGCGGCGCGCGGGACGAAAGCCCCGGAGGGCGGCGACGCCGGCGAAGGCGAGCCGCTCGAGCTCGCGGTCGACGCCGCGCGCCATGAACACCGTCTCGAGGACGCGGGCGGCCAGGTCGCTGTCGCGCTGGCCGGGGCTCGTGAGCGCGGCGCTCACCCGACGCGCCGGTTCGACTTCAGCGAGTCGATGTGGCGCTCGAGGTAGAGCTCACCGGCGCGGTAGCTCGAGCGAACGAGCGGGCCGGAGGCGACGTAGGCGAAGCCGTAGAGCTTGGCGAGCTCGGCGTAGCGGTCGAACTGCTCGGGCGTCACGAACTCGACGACCGGCAGGTGCTTCGGCGTGGGCTGCAGGTACTGCCCGAAGGTGATGACGTCGACGTCCACCGCGCGCAGCGCCTTCATGGCGTCGATGACCTCGTCCTCGGTCTCGCCGAGGCCGACCATGACCGAGGTCTTGGCGAGGATGTCGATCCCGCCCGGCCCCTTGCCGCGGCCGGCGCGCTTGATGTGATCGAGGACGGCGATCGACTGGTCCCAGCTCGCCCGGGCGTCGCGCACGCGGCGGGTGAGGCGCGGCGTCGTCTCGACGTTGTGCGCGATCACCTCGCAGCCGGTGGCGATCAGCGTGTCGATCGCGGCCGTGTCCCCCATGAAGTCGGGGATCAGCACCTCGACCATGATGCTCGGGTCGAGCCGCTTGAGGTGATCGACGCACTCGGCGAAGTGGCTCGCGCCGCCGTCGGGCAGATCGTCGCGGTTGACCGAGGTGAGCACGATGTAGCGCACGCCCATGGCGACCACGGCCTGGGCGGCGTTCAAGGGCTCGTCGGGGTCGAGCGCGCCGGGCTTGCCGGTGTCGACGGCGCAGAAGCGGCAGCCGCGCGTGCAGGTGCCGCCCATCAACATGATCGTCGCGGTCCCGCCGCCCCAGCACTCACCGACGTTGGGGCAGTGCGCCTCCTCGCAGACGGTGAAGAGCTCGAGGCCGCGCATCCGCTCCTTGATCGTGTTGTAGCTGGCCCCCGAGGGGGCCTGCACCTTGAGCCAGCTCGGCTTGGGGGTGCGCGGCGGCCGCGGGTGGCCGCCTGAGCGCCCCGGGTTCTGGAGAATCGGGAACTTCGTGCTCATCGGGCGCCTTATAGGAGGAGCGCCGGCCCACTGTCAAAGCTGGCGTGCTGGCGCGCTCCCCGAGGGAGCGCGCCGCGGGTCGCTCAGCGCACCATGAAGAGGGTCAGGTTGGTGTAGCCGGGGCAGCCGACCTCGCTGATGAAGGCGCCGAGATCGGTCACCCCGGTGATGAGCTGGTTCGACCCGGTCGGGGTCTGGGTCGAGCTGACGCCGGCGGGCGTGTACCAGCGCGCGCCCCAGGGCTGGCCGCAGGTGCTGCTGTTGGAGTTCGTGAAGACGATCTCGTCGACGGGCATGCCGGCGAACTTGCCCTCGTCGAAGCAGTAGGCCGCGATGGAGTTGTTGAAGCCGGTGGCGACCCGGCCCGTGCAGAAGGTCTGCCCGGAGGACGGCGTGGTCGACGACATCAGCGTGGCCGAGCAGCTCCCGCCGTTCGACTGGTAGGCGTCGCAGTGCGCGAGGGTGTTGGCCGGGCTGACGATGACGGTCCAGCCGCCGGTGCCGGTGGACTGGTCGCAGAGGACCTGGAAGGCGTCGGAGGTGTCGCCGCCGTTCGGGTCGATCCAGCGCACGTCGCTCGTGACCCACGGGCAGGTGGCGAGGATGTCCTTGCACGAGATGGCCGCCTCGCCGGAGGAGGCGCCGCACAGCGCGGTCTCGCAGGTGGCGCCGCCGTAGCCGGTGCCGGCGCAGTCGCAGGTGTCGGGGGCGACGCAGCTGCCGCCGTTCTGACACGGGGTGGTGCAGCTCGGAGTCTCGCAGGTCGCGCCCTCGTAGCCGGTGCCGGCGCAGTCGCAGGTGTCGGGGCCGATGCAGGTGCCGCCGTTCTGGCACGGGGTGGTGCAGATGGGGGTCTCGCAGGCGCTGCCCTCGTAGCCGGTGGCGCTGCAGTCGCAGACGCCGGACAGGCAGGCGCCGCCGTGCTGGCAGGCGGGGTCGCAGAACGCGCCGGCGGGGAGCCCCGGCGCGAAGTGGTAGGCGAAGGTGAGCTCGGCGCCCCCGGTCGTCGTGTAGGTCGTGGTCACGGCGGCGCCGGGGTCGGCGAAGCTGAGCGGCTCGGAGCCGCAGGTGGCGTCGAGGGCGACGTCCCACTGGACGTAGGGGTAGACGGTGCCGGCGGCGATGGCGCCGTTGACGACGTTGTCGCCGTCGTTGTTGGCGTCGTCGGCGGTGCCGCGGGTGCGCAGCCGGCACGCGGAGACGCCGGGCAGCGCGCCGAGGGCGACGTTCCAGTAGGCCTTCTGGGCCGGCGCGCCGCCGCTGGTGAGCGCCTCGGTGCCGCGGTAGGTGGCGACCTGGAAGAGGTAGGCGTCGGGGTCGGTGGCGCCCACCGGCTCGACGGCGGCGCAGCCGGCGAGGTCACCGGCCGCGCAGAGGTTGCCGGGGCCGCCGGTCACGTCGAGGCGCAGGTCGGCGACGAAGTCGACGCCGCTGTTGGGCGCCGTGCAGTCGAGCGCGATGGGGTCGAGGTAGAGGTCGGTCGCGACGTCCGCGGACGGGCCGGCGGTGCAGGCGAAGCCGAGGACGAAGGTGCGGGCGCGTTGACCGCTGGCGTCGAAGAGGAGCGTGATCTCCTCGCCGGCCTCGCAGCCGTTGTCGTTGGTGTCGTAGCAGCAGTCGAGCTTGGCCGAGCAGAAGATGTCGTTGAAGTTGACGGCGATGTCGAAGAACCCCTGCTGGGCCGGGCGCATGAGCGCCACGTCGAACTGGACGTAGGCGTCGGCGTTGGCCTGGCAGGTGACGATGCGGGTGAGCGGGCCGTCGCTGGTCGGGTTCTGGAAGTCGACCGGCGTCCCGGTGACCGCGCCGGCGCCGCTGGCGGAGCCCGAGGCGAAGACGCCGGCGTCGCTCACGGCGCCGCTGTAGAGGCCGACGACCCAGACCTTGACGGTGTTCTCGGCGACCGCCGGGTCGGCGTCACAGGGCCCGAGGTAGCTCGCCGAGCCCCCGCCGTCGCCGTAGCCGCTCGAGGTGATGCGCCGCTGGAAGACCACGCCGCCGCCGCCGTTGTCGACCTCGATGTCCCAGACGGCGTCGCCCACGCCCTGGAGGTTCAAGGCGGCGATGTCGATGGCGACGGCCGGCCCGTCGACCGGCGCGTCCGTGGAGGGCGCGCTCTCCGCGCCACAGCCCGCCAGGGCGAGGAGGGCAAAGAGCGACGAGACACGGCCGAGGACGAGGCGACGTGGCGGCATGGACGGGCTCCTGGGGCAGCTCCGAGGGCACGGAGCGCGGGTGGGGTCGGCGGCGAGCGGGAGCTTGTGATTTCCGAAAGGACCCCACCATGAGTAGTCCCCGCCCCCCGGGACCGTCAAACGCCGGGGGGCCCCGCTCGCCGCAGCGCAGCGTTGGCGCGCCGCCGCGTCCCTGGGCAACGCCGAGGTCGAAGGGGCACCACGATCGCCGCAATGCCATCGGCCCGCTCCGCCGGACGGCCGCCCGACGCTCGAGGGGACCGCGCGGCGCGGCGCAATCGCCACCCAATTCGCAAGTCGAATGTGCCGCGGGGCACTCGTCGTGCCCTCGCGCATATCGAAGCCACGCCCCTCGGCTGCGACACCGCTCGGCCGGCGCCGCGATCTCGACCCGACCCCGACGGGCGTCGACGGTCCACACCGGACCGTGCGGCGAATCGTCACACCCGAGGTCCCGAGGCCACGGCCCCGCGGCGCCGTCGCCTCGCGCTCGCGTCCCTCGGGAGTCGCCCTCCCCGTCGCCCCCGGTGCGTCGCGGAGTCCGATGGGGACTACATCTCGGCGACAATTCGCGCGTCGACGATCTGGCATTTTCCGCAAACTCTCCCCTCGGAATCGACCGACGGGTCAGCGCCGACCCGGCCCCGCGCGTCGATCCGCGCCACGCGCTCCGTCGCTCCCCGCCGGTCATCGGATTACAGCGCCGAAATCCCGTCCCTTCCGCCCGAGGGCCCCCGCGACGCCGGGCTTCGCACCTGCGGCGCCCTTCGCGTTGGCCGAGCGCGCCAGGTGGCCGGTTAGGTCTTTGCGCTGCGAAATGGTAGCGTCTTCACCAAGCGGTATTCCGACCATCGGCGCACGGGCGACCGGGCGCCATCTGTGCCGGGCTCCGAACAATGTCGAAAGGTGGAATCCATGAGACAGCGCAGTAAATCGCTGGTCGCATTCGCCCTGGCGTCGCTTGCCCTCGGAGCGTGTGGCGGGAACGACGCGAAGGTCCCCTCGCGACTCGAGCTCACCATCCTGCCGCTCGAGTTCCCCGACGTCGGCATCGCGACCTACGACCTGCTCGTCGAATACGAGGACGCCGACACCGGCTGGACCCCCGTCGCGACCGTGACGGGCATCGAGTCCATCCGGGGCGGCAGCGCGAGCTACGTCGGCCCGTGCGTGCCGGGCCCGAGCCGCGTCACGGTTACCGTCACCGATCTGCGCGACCCCGGCGGGCAGCCGCTGGACGTGGTGCTCCCGCCCCCGATCAGCGAGGGCTTCACCTGCGTCGAGAACGCCGACACCTTCGTCGACCTCGACGTCTACGTGGTCATGAGCGCGAGCCAGGGCTTCCTCGACCTCGGCGTCCAGTTCGAGGACCTCTTCTGCAGCGCCAAGGTCGACTGCCAGCCGTCGCTCCTCCAGCACCCCGACACCGGCGTCCGCGGGCCGACCCTCGTCACCGGGCTCGCCTGCACCGGCGGCCCGGAGACCTCCCCCGAGGACAACTACGTCGCCTTCTACGACGCCTTCCTGTGCTGCGACGACGGCGTCACCGCCGAGTGCACCGCGCTTGGTCAGGATCCGAGCGGCGCGGGCGTGCTCTACACCCAGACCTACCAGGGCGCGGAGGCCCTCGCGGGCAAGCAGTACTTCAACACCGCCTGGCGCCTCGACGAGGTGTACCTCGCGACCCACACGGCCACCTGCACCTTCAGCGCGCTGGGCTTCGTCACCACCGATCCCGACGGCAACCCGGCGACCTCGTACACCGAGGGCCAGCCCATCGTGCACTTCTACACCGACATCCTCAGCGACGGCGCCTGCGGCGCGGACTCCGAGGTCGTCGTGAAGTACACGGCCGACCAGGCGCCCCGCGCGGACTGCCCCGACCTCCCGCGCCTGGCAGACCCGGCGGACCAGACCGTCGTCGGCCCCTTCCAGCCCGAGCTCTGCAACGGCATCGACGACGACTGCGACGGCCTCGTCGACGCCGACGACCCCGATCTCACCGAGCTCCCCTGCACCCCGCCGGACTTCGACGAGGACGGCGTGGCCGACGCCCTCGACAACTGCCCCGGCCTCGACTGGGCCGGCCTCCCCGCCGACAACCCCGCCAAGAACCCGCTCCAGGAGGACCTCGACAACGACGGCGTCGGCGACGTCTGCGACCCCGACCGCGACGGCGACGGCGTCCTCAACGGCTCCGACAACTGCCCGGACACCTTCAACCCCGGCCAGGAGGACAGCGACCTCGACGGCTTCGGGGATCTCTGCGACGTCGGCGGCCAGGTCTGCGGCGACGGCAACCTCGAGGCCCCCGAGCAGTGCGACCTCGGCGCCGCCAACTCCGACGCCCCCGACGGCGTCTGCCGCACCGACTGCACCGACGCCCGCTGCGGCGACGGCATCGCCGACACCGGCTCGCCCCGCTTCGAGGAGTGCGACGACGGCAACCCCTTCGACGGCGACGGCTGCGACAACGACTGCACCCTCACCACCGCGCCCCCGGCCGGCGCCACCCTGCCCTACTTCGAGGACTTCGACACGACGGCCGTCCAGATGCTGGCGCTGACGGCCGCCGAGGTCCCGTGGTGGGCCCCGGGCATCCCGAGCTGGCAGCTCTCCACCGCCGGCGCCCTCGGCCCCGACCCGCACCCGCGCTACCTCTACAACGCCGTGGCCGCGGGCTTCTCGACGCCCCTCGTCTCGCCGATCCTCGACGCCACCGGAGCCCCGCAGATCACCTGGCAGTTCCGCGCGGCCCTGATGCCCAACGGCGCCGGCGCCAGCGTCAGCTTCAAGGCCGAGATCTCCGCCGACGCCGGCCAGACCTGGCAGACCCTCTACACCCGCGGCTCCGCGGCCGCGCTCGCGCCGACCATCGTCACCCTCGACGTCTCGCCCTACATCGGCGGCGAGCCCGACGCCCAGGTCCGCTTCGTCGTCGCGGGGGCCGCGGCCGCCGACATCCTCTACGTGGACGTCGACGACGTCACCGTCGCCGCGGGGCACGCCCCGAGCCTCAACCCCGTCGCCGACGTCTTCGCCGCGTACGGCACCAGCCAGTACGTCGGCGTCACCGCGACCGACGCGGACACGCCGGGCACCGGGCTCCAGTTCGGCCTGGTCGGCCCCGCCTTCGCGACCCTGACCGACAACGGCAACGGCAGCGCGTCGGTGGCGCTGTCCCCGACCGAGGCCGACCTCGGGACCCACACGGCGACCCTCGCGGTGACCGACGGCCTCTTCGTCGACGAGGAGACCTTCGAGATCACCGTGACGCCTCCCTCCGAGGGCCCCGGCGACCCGGTGGCCTTCATCATCGTGCGCACGGCGCCCGGCGGCGCGGGCACACCGCTGACCGCCGAGTCCCCGGAGGAGCTCCTCCAGATCGGCGACTCGCGGACCTTCTACGCCGCGGGCTACAACGCGAGCAGCGAGTTCGTCGCCGACACCAACGTCATGTGGCACGCCGGCGGCAGCCACCCGAGCAACGTCGCCGGCCCCCAGACGAGCTACACCTTCCAGGCGACCGTCGCCGGCAGCGGCCCCGTCTACGCCACCCACCCGGACCCGACCGTCATCGACGGCCAGACCGGCGTCCTGACGGTCGCGCCGCCGCCGATCGGGCTCCCCGACCCCGGCACCTCGGCGCTCAGCGCGACGCCGGCCATCATCATCGCGAACGGCAGCGACACCTCCACCGTCACGGTGACCCTCAAGGACGCCAACGGCGCCATCGTCACCGATCCCTACGCCGTCGAGATCTTCGCCACCCCCGACACCCTCCAGGGAAGCGTCGTCAACAACGGCAACGGCACCTACACCCAGGCGCTCCTCGCCCCCACCTCCCCCGGGACGGCCACGGTCGGCGCGCGCGTCTTCGTGTCGGGCGCCTGGGCCACCCTCACCCAGACCGTCGTCGTCGAGTTCCGCACCCTCGACAACGTCACGGGCCTCGTCATCGACTGCTCCAACTACGCCACCTACCAGGGCAGCGACCTGCTGGTGGAGGGCGGCACGCTCACCATCAACAGCGCCGGCTGCGCGCCGATGGAGTTCGGCGACGTCGTGCTCAAGGACGACTCCGGCACCTGCATCCTGACCCACGCGGCCGCGACCACGACGAGCTGGCAGAAGATCGACATCCAGGTCGACAGCCTCCGCATCGAGCCGGGCTGCAAGATCGACGTCACCGCCAAGGGCTACCTCGGCGGCAACGGGACGCTGCGCCCCAACGCCTACACCCACGGCAACCTCCCCGACGGGCCGAGCGGCAACTCCGGCGGCAGCCACGGCGGCCTGGGCGCCAACGGCGGCAGCCTCGTCTACGGCGACCTGAAGAACCCGGTCGAGCCGGGCGCGGGCGGCGGGCGCTACAACACCACCACCAGCGACACCTACCGCGGGGGCGCCGGCGGCGGGCTCGTGCGCGTCTCGGTCAACCCGGGCGGCTTCGTCGTCGTCGACGGCCAGATCCTCGCCCAGGGCGAGGACCGCACCGCGCTCTACGGCTCCGGCGGCGCGGGCGGCGGCGTCTACCTCGACACGCCCTCCCTCCAGGGGGCCGGGACCATCCGGGCCGACGGCGGGCCGGGCCGCACCTACAGCAACTACGGCTACGGCGGCGCCGGCGGCCGCGTCTCGGTGGTCGGCCTCGAGGCCGTCAGCCCGAGGTTCTCGACCAGCCAGATCGTCGGCGCCATCACCGCCTACGGCGGCACCGGGGTCGGCAACGACGGCGGCGCCGGCACGGTCTTCGTCGACTACCCCGACGAGGTCGACGGCCGCCTCTACGTGGCCAACGCCAACATGCCGTCCAACAGCGGCTCCACGCCGCTCCTCTGCGTGCCCGAGGGCGTCGTCGACCTCAACCCGCCGCCCGACGCCGGGGGCTTCTACGACGTCGACGCCAACCTGCGCCCGGGCCTCTACACGAGCACCCTCGTGAACCCCAACGTCGCGCAGAGCGCCAGCCCCTCCTTCGCCGACCACCAGCTCTTCACGGTCACCGGCAACACCGCCGACCGCCTCGACCTCACCGGCGCCGTGCCCGTGACCGACGTCGCGGCCAGCGGCGACACCTACCGCGGCGTCGTCAAGGTCGGCCGCCTCATCGTGGTCGACGGCGGCCACCTCGACGCGCGCGGCTGCGACCTGTGGGTCTCGGCCGGCGGCGCCGACGCCACGACGGTCCTCGACCTCGACGGCGAGCTGCTCGTCCGCCGCGCCGACCTCGGCCCCATCGACACGATCACCGTCTCCGGCGTCGGCCTCGTCGTCACCGAGGCCTTGATCGGCTCGAGCAGCGAGACCTTCCGCTTCGACCTCACCCTCGACGGCGGGAGCTCGCTCCTGCCCGCCTTCTACCTCCGCGAGCTCAGCGTCATCAACAACGCGCAGCTCACCGCGGCGAGCCTCGACGTCCTGCTCGACGCCGACATCACGACCGGCGCCGACGTCACCGTCAGCGACACGCTGTTCCGCGTGGGCGGCGCCCTCACCGTCACCGGCAGCGGCAGCACGCTGACCCACGCCACCACCGGCGAGGGCCCCAGCGAGCGCGCCCTGCGCATCGAGGCCGGCATCCTCAACGTCACCAGCGGCGGCGTCATCGACGTCACCGGGCGCGGCTGGGCCGGCGGCGCCAGCACCGACTACCTCGGCCACGCCCCGCTCGACAGCCTGCGGGCGCCGAACTACTGCGGCGGCTCCCACGGGGGCTGGGGCGGCCGCTGCCACTCCCAGGTCTACGACTCCCTGTATCACCCCGTCCACAACGGCGGCGGCGGCGCCTCGAACAACAGCACGAGCTACCCCGGCGGCTACGGCGGCGGCAGCATCGAGATCATCGCCACCACCTCGGCCAACCTCGACGGCGCCATCCGCGCGAACGGGAGCGTCAACCACAACTATGGCGGCGGCGGCGCGGGCGGCTCGATCTACGTCGAGGCGCCGATCATCAGCGGCGTCGGCCCCGTCGAGGCCTACGGCGCCAGCGTCAACACCAGCTACTCGGGCGGCGGCGGCGGCGGCCGCGTCGCGCTCGTCGCGGGCACGGCCATCAACGGCCCCCTCGGCGGGGACGCCCCGTGGGCGGCGTTCAAGGTCTACGCCGGCGAGGGCTACGGCACCGACGGCGGCTCCGGCACCTTCTTCCGCAAGGTGGGCGCGGCCTACGGCGACCTCGTCTTCGACAACAACGGCCAGGACACCTGGGACGGGTCCACGCCGCTCGTCTTCCAGGGCCTCAGCGCCGTCACCGCCGTCGACGCGACCTCGCTCACCGACAGCGGCACCACCTTCGACACCTACGGTGCCCTCGACGACTACCGCATCAACCCGAAGGTCGGCCAGGGCACGGCCAGCCTCGGCGACGACACGACCTTCGTCATCACCGCGACGGCGACCAACACCCTCACCCTCGACGGCGACCCCAGCGCGGTGGCGACGCCGGCCGTCGACAGCTGGTCGGCCTTCTACCGCTTCGACAACGTCCAGGTGCGCGGCAACGCCCGCGTCGTCGCCGACGCCGAGTTCCGCATCGAGGCCGGTGACATCGCCTCGGGCGACGACACGACCTTCCTCGTCGACGGGCGCTTCGACGTCCGCACCCTCGACCTCAACGGCGTGACGACCCTCGGCACGAGCTCCTCCTGGGGCGCGCTCGCGCTCGACACCCTCGTCCAGGGCGACGACACCGCCTACCCGTTCGACATCGTCCTCAACGGCGGCAGCTACACCAAGGACGTCGTGGACGCCGGGTCCATCTCGGCCAGCGGCGCGACGCTGACCGCCGGCACGGTCCACGTCACGGGCATCGCCACCTTCGCAGCCGGCTCGGTGGTGAACATCAACAGCGACCTCATCGCCGTCGACGACACCCTCAACATCACCGGCACGGGCTCGAAGATCACCCACCTCACGACCGGCGAGGGCCCCACCGAGCGCAAGCTGCGCATCGAGACGGGCGCGCTCAACGTCACCAGCGGCGGCGTCATCGACGTCTCCGGGCGCGGCTGGGCCGGCGGCGCCGGCGGCGACTATGCCGGCCACGCCCCGATGGACAGCCTGCGGGCGCCGAACTACTGCGGCGGCACCCACGCCGGCTGGGGCGGGCGCTGTCACGCGCACGTCTACGACTCGCTCTACCACCCGCGCCACAACGGCGGCGGCGGCGGCTCCCACAACAGCAGCAGCTACCCCGGCGGCTACGGCGGCGGCACCATCGAGATCATCGCCACCACCTCGGCCAACCTCGACGGCGCCATCCGCGCCAACGGGGCCGTCAACCACAGCTACGGCGGCGGCGGCGCGGGCGGCTCCATCTACGTCCAGGCCCCCACCATCAGCGGCGTCGGCCCCCTCGAGGCCTACGGCGCCAGCGTCAACACCGGCTACTCCGGCGGCGGCGGCGGCGGCATGATCGCGCTCGTCGCGGCCACGGCCATCAACGGCGACCTCGGGGGCAACGCCCCGTGGAGCGTGGTCAAGGTCTACGCCGGCGAGGGCTACGGCACCGACGGCGGCTCGGGCACCTTCTTCCGCAGGGTGGGCTCGGCCTACGGCGACCTCATGTTCGACAACGCCGGCCAGGACACCTGGGACGGCTCCACGCCGCTCGTCTTCCAGGGCATCAACGGGGTGACCGGGGTGTCGAGCAACGCGCTCACCGACAGCGCGACCACCTTCAACACCTACGGCGCGCTCGACGACTACTGGGTCAACCCCAAGGTCGGCCAGGGCACGATCAGCCTCGGCGACGACACCACCTTCGTCATCACCGCCACGGCCGCCAACACGTTGAGCCTCAACGGCGACGCCACCGGCGTCACCACGCCGGTCGTCGACAGCTGGTCGGCCTTCTACCGCTTCGACAACGTCGAGGTGCGCGGCAACGCCCGCGTCATCGCCGACGCCGAGTTCCGCATCGAGGCCGGCGACATCGCGTCCGCCGACACCACGAGCTTCGTAGTAAACGGGCGCTTCGACGTCCGCACCCTCGACCTCAACGCCGTGACCGACATCGGCACCGGCTCGGGCAGCAGCTCCTTCGAGGTCGACACCCTCATCCAGGGCACCGACACCGACTACCCCTTCGACCTCGTCCTCAACAGCGGCAGCTACATCAAGGACGTCATCCACGCCAACTCGATCCTCGCCACCGGCGCGGCGGTGACGGCCGGCGAGGTCCACGTCGTCGGCGACGCCACCTTCCAGACCGGCAGCGTGCTGACGATCACCAACGACCTCCTCGAGGTCGGCGGGACCCTCAACATCACCGGCACGGGCAGCCAGCTCACCCACGCCACCACCGGCGAGGGCCCCACCGAGCGCCAGCTGCACGTCGAGGTCGGCACGGTCAACGTCACCAGCGGCGGCGTCATCGACGTCTCCGGCCGCGGCTGGGCCGGCGGCGCCGGCGGCGACTACCTCGGCCACGCCCCGATGGACAGCCTGCGAGCGCCGAACTACTGCGGCGGCACCCACGCCGGCTGGGGCGGGCGCTGCCACTCCCACGTCTACGACTCGCTCTACCACCCGCGCCACAACGGCGGCGGCGGTGGCTCCCACAACAGCAGCAGCTACCCAGGCGGCTACGGCGGCGGCACCATCGAGATCATCGCCACGACCGCGGCCAACCTCGACGGCGCCATCCGCGCCAACGGGGCCGTCAACCACAGCTACGGCGGCGGCGGCGCCGGGGGCTCGATCTACGTCGAAGCGCCCATCATCAGCGGCGTCGGCCCCCTCGAGGCCTACGGCGCCAGCGTCAACACCGGCTACTCCGGCGGCGGCGGCGGCGGCATGATCGCGCTGGTCGCGTCGACCGTCATCAACGGCGACCTGGGCGGCGGCACGCCGTGGACCGCGGTCAAGGTCTACGCCGGCGAGGGCTACGGCACCGACGGCGGCTCGGGCACCTTCTACCGCAAGGTGGGCTCGGCCTACGGCGACCTCCTCTTCGACAACAAC
>SBGO01000027.1 GCA_006226565.1 Deltaproteobacteria bacterium
ATGGGGGAGGTCGCGGCGGCGTCCGCGCCCGCAGCGCCGGTCTCGCCGTCGGTCGGCGCGCGCTCTCCGCGGCACGCGACGAGCGCCAGCGTCAGGACCACCGCGAGGTGGGCCGGGCCGGGAGCGCGTCGGGCGGGAGGAGCACGGAACACCCGGAGCATGGTGCCGCCCGGGGCGTCGCGCGTCGAGCCCGAACGGGGCGCGGCGCTCCTCAGGCCTCGCACAGCCGGGTGATCGCCTCGGTCAGCTGGTGCAGATCGAAGGGCTTGGCGAGCAGAGCCACGCGATCGTGGGCCAGGAGCCGGGCCGTCAGCTCCTCGTCCTGGTGGGCGGTGCACAGGAGGATCGGGAGGTCGGGCGCCAGCGCGCGGAGGTGGCCGAACGCCGTCGCGCCATCCATCACCGGCATGATCATGTCGAGCACGACCACCGTGAACTCGTCCGGGCCCGCGGCGAGGGTGTCCACGGCCTCGAGGCCGTTGGTCGCCTGCCGGACCCGATAGCCGACCCGCTCGAGGAGGCGCGAGGTGCTGAGGCGCACGCTCGGCTCGTCGTCGACCAGCAGGACGGTCCCTGCGCGCCGCGGCTCGGCGCCGGCGCTCGGGCCGGCCGGGGTCGGACGCGCGGGGGGCGTCGCGTCGGAGGCCGGAAAGAGCATCGTGATGGTCGTGCCGCCCCCGACCCGGCTCGCGATCTCGAGAGCCCCGCCGTGCGCGCGCACCGTGCCGTAGGCCATCGAGAGGCCGAGCCCGGTCCCGTGGCCGGCCGGCTTGGTCGTGTAGAACGGCTCCGTCGCACGCCGTGCCGTCTCGTCGTCCATCCCGACGCCGTCGTCGACGACCTGGACCGCCACGTAGCGGCCGGGGGCGATGTCGTCGGGCCGGGCGTCCCGCTCGCCGAGCTCGCGGGTGAAGGTGCGGATCTCGACCGAGCCGCCGCTCCGCCCGACCGCGTCGACGGCGTTCAGCGCGAGGTTCAGGAGGGCCTGGCTGAGCTGCGAGGGGTCCCCCTCGATGACCGCGGACGCGGCCTCGAGGGAGGTGGTGACGCGGACGGCCTTCGGGATCGTGCGCTCGAGCATGGCCGCGGTCTGCTGCGCCAGGCTGTCGAGCTGGGTCGGCTCGGTCCGGTAGCGCCCCTTGCGGGCGAAGCCGAGGAGGTTGCGCGTCAGGTCCGCCCCGCGGCGGCTCGCGGTCATCAGCTCGTGGACGAGCTCGGCCGCCGTGCCCCCCGCGGGCAGCTGGTCGACGAGGAGGCTGGCCAGCCCCGTGACGGTCGCGAGGACGTTGTTCATGTCGTGGGCGACGCCGCCGGCGAGCTTTCCGAGCGCCTCGAGCTTCTGGGACTGCTGCAGGCGCTGCTCGAGGATGCGTCGCTCGGTCTCCGCGGCGCGTGCGTCGGTGATGTCGTGCCCGACCGCCAGCAGCGTGTCGGCGCCGAGCCCGGCCTCGCTGAGGAGGCGGTAGTGCCAGACGACCTCGCGGACGCCGCGCCGACGCGTGGCGACGCACCCGTGGCGCCCCTGCTCGGGCTCGCCGGCGAAGGCCCGGAGCAGCGCCCGCCGCTCCTCTTCGTGCGACGTCACGGGGAACAGCTCGAGACCGTCCCGGCCGCGCGCCGTCGCGTCGTCCCAGCCGACGAGCTCGACGCCGAAGCGGTTGAAGCGGACCACGGTCAGGTCCCGGTCGAGCACGACGACGATGGCGTGGGTCGCGTCGATGACGAGCTCGGCGAAGTCCCGCTCCTGGCGCAGCGCCTCCTGGGCGCGTCGCGCCTCGCTGATGTCGTAGCTCAGCACCATGATGCCGACGGTGCGGCCGTCCGCGTCGAGGTCCGGGACGTAGTTGACGCGCGTCCACACCGGGCCGTCGACGAGCTTGAAGGTGTTCTCGTAGTGCGTCGCGCGGCCCGCGCGCACCTCGTCGATGAAGGGCAGGGCGAAGCGGTAGTTCGCGTCGCCGATGATGTCCCGGATGTGGCGCCCCTCGATGGTTTCCCGGGGCCGTCCGAAGCCGACCTCGAAGCTCCGGTTCACGAAGCGGTAGACGAGATCGTCGGCGTCCACGTAGGCGATGAAGCCGGGGATGTTGTCGGTGAGCAGGCGCAGGAAGCTCTCGCTCTTGCGGCGCTGCTCGTCCGCGAGGAGGTGCGCCGTCACGTCGCGCGCGACGACCGCCCAGCGCTTGGGCGCGCTCGGCGTCGCCTCCGCCGTGAAGCCGACCAGCCGTCGCCGCTGACCGGGCCCGCGTCGCGGCGAGAGGAGACAGCCGATGTCGAGCGCGTCGTCGTCGCGGAGAAAGGACGTCCAGGCCGCCGCCACGGCTGCGCGGTCCTCGGCGGCGACCGAGGCGAGCCAGCCGTCCGGGGTCACCGGCGTCCCGAACAGCGCCTCGAAGGCCGGGTTCGCGTAGACGAGCGTGGGCGCTCCCGCCGTGTCGACACCGACGACCCAGATGGCGTCGCCGGTGTGCTCCGCGAGCAGTCGAAAGACACGTTCGTCGTCGAGATGCACCGTGCTCTCCCGTGGCCGCGCAACCCGCGGACCAGCTCTACGATACTCCACCATCTCGCAACGCGGTAGGGCGCTGGAGGTGGCGCTACGCCGATGAGTGGAGGAGGTGGGACTCGACACCCGGCGGCCGGGTGAGCCGGTCCCCTTGTCCGTCGCGACGCGGCCCGCCATACTTCCGGCGTGATTCCACAAATCGGCCGCTGGGTGAGCGTCCCGCCCGAGGGGGAGCTCGCCGAACTGTGTACCCGTCGGGACGACGCCGAGGTCGACCCGGCCTCGGTCGGCATGACCCAGGACGACGTCGAGACCGTCTGGGCGCGCGCCGTCGACCTCTACCGGAGCCGCACCCAGCCCGCCGTCGCGCTCTGCCTGCGCCATCGCGGGCGCGTCGTGCTCGACCGAGCCATCGGCCATGCGCGCGGCAACGCCCCGGGGGAGCTCGGCGTCCCGCAGGTGCCGGTCACGCCCGACACGCCGTTCTGCATCTTCTCCGCGTCCAAGGCGGTCACGGCGCTGCTCATGCACGAGCTCGACGCCCGCGACCGGCTGCGCCTCGACGACCCGGTCGTCGAGTACATCCCGGAGTTCGGCGCCCACCGGAAGGAGTGGGTCACCCTCCGGCACCTCCTCAACCATCGCGCCGGGATCCCGACGGTCCCCGACCGCTACGCGCCGCTCGAGCTGGCCCACGACTGGGACCGCGTGGTGGAGCTCCTCTGTGAGCAGCGGCCCGTCAGCGCCGCCGGGCGTCGGCTGGCCTATCACGCCATCAGCGCCGGCTTCATCCTCGGCGAGGCGGCGCGGCGCGCGACCGGCGAGCGGATCGAGGACCTGCTCCAGGACATCGTCAGCCGCCCGCTCGGGCTCGATCTCGGCTACGGCGTCGCCCCGGAGCGCATCGACAGCGTCGCACAGAACGCCTTCACCGGCCTCCCGGTCCCGTTCCCGATCTCGCGCATCATCCGGCGCTCGCTCGGCCTGCCGATGGCGGCCGCGGTCGAGGCCTCGAACGATCCGCGCTTCCTGACCTCGGTGATCCCGTCCGGCAACATCATCACGACCGCGAACGGCCTCTCGCGCTTCTTCCAGCTGCTGCTCGACGAGGGCGCGGCCGGCGCCGCCCAGATCCTCGACCGCCGGGCCGTCCGGCGGGCGCGGGTCGAGTCCACCTACTTCGAGCTCGACCTCACCCTCGGGATCCCCATCCGCTACGGCCAGGGGCTGATGCTCGGCGCGCGCCCGTTCAGCATGTACGGGCCCGGGACGCGCCAGGCCTTCGGCCACTACGGCTTCATCAACGTCATCGGCTGGGCCGACCCCGAGCGCGCGCTCGCCGGGGCCCTCCTGACGAGTGGCAAGCCCATCGTCGCCGACCACCTTCGGCCGCTGTGGAACCTCCTCGGGGCGATCGCGCGGCGCGTGCCCCGGGCGGCCTAGAAGTCCTCGGCGATGAGCAGCAAGGGCGCGACGAGCAGGCGCAGCAGGTCGACCCCGGCGGTCACCCGGAGGTCGTGCTCGGCGCCGTCGTTCCCGCTGAGGAGCTGGTAGCCGGCCTCCACGCGGAAGACGCCGTACCAGAGGTCCGTGCCGACGACCGCGCGCACGCCGCCCCCGAAGTCGCCGTCGACCGAGCCGAGCACCCCGCGGAGCCCGACCGTGGCGCCGAAGTAGCGGCTCGGGAGGACGCCCAGGTCGGCGCCGATGACGAAGAGGTGCGTGTCCCCGCCGCCCTCGAAGCCGTAGCCGACCAACAGGGCCATCGTGAGCTCGTCGTCGAAGTTCATCAGCTGGACGTTCGGCAGCACGTCCACGGCCCCCACGGCGTCGCGCTCGGGGTCGACGTGCCACACGGCGCCGCCGGTGACCCGGATCCCGGGCAGCGGGAAGACGCCGTCGGCGTGCGCAGGGGGGGCGGCGGCGACGAGGGCGAGGACGACGAGCGGGAGAGCGGCGCTGCGCAGCATGGGAACCTTCGTGGCGGGGGAGCTGCAGCCTAGCACGGGTCCCGAAAAACCGCTTCACGTCCGTGGGTTGACCCACCGCAGTTTCGACGCCTACCTTCCCTCCCCATGACGCGTCACCGGTCCCTGCTGCTCGCCGCCGTCCTCCTCGTCACGCCCGCGCTCGCGACGGGCTGCCCGAGCGCCACCCCCGAGCCACGCGACGTCGACGCCGCCGGGGTCCACGCCGGGCCGCGGGACGCGACGCTGCTCCTGATGGCGGACATCCGCGGCGTGCTGCGCCCCTGCGGCTGCACCGTCGACCTGCAGAAGGGCGGCTTCGATCGCCTCGTGCCGTACCTCGCCAAGGAGCGCGAGCGGTACCCGGACGCGGCGCTCCTTCACGCCGGGCCGATGTTCTTCGAGGACGGATCCGTCGACCCGGACAAGGCCGCGCAGCGGGTGCGTCAGTCCGAGGTGACGGCGGAGCTCGTGGCGCGCGTGCGCGTCGACATGGCGGCGGCGACCGCGGCCGACGCGGCGGCCTCGAACGGGAAGCTGAAGGCGCTGGGCGAGGGCGCGCACCTGAAGCTGACCGCGGCCAACCTGAAGCTGGCCGACGGCCCCGAGGTGAGCCCGTACGAGGTCGAGAACATCGGCGGCGTGCGCGTCGGCGTCTTCGCCCTCGCGTCGCCCGACGAGGCGGAGCACCTCGGCGCGCGCGGGACCATCGAGGACCCGGGGGCGGCCGCCGAGCGCACGGTCGCGGCGCTGAAGGGGCGGGCGGACGTGGTCGTGCTGCTGAGCGCGCTGGGGCTCCGGAACACCAAGCGCCTCGTCCGGAAGGTCCCGGGCATCGACTTCGCCGTCGTGGGCGGCATGGGCGAGCACCCCTCGGTCAGCGAGGAGGCCGAGCTGGTCGGGACCACCCGGGTGATGCAGTTCCACCGCGAGGGGCGCTTCATCGGGCGTCTGGCGCTGCGCGTGGTCGGCGACGGCCCCTTCGTGGACGCGAGCCAGGCGAGCCCGGCGGAGATCGCGGCGCTGGATTCGCGCATCGCGCGGCTGAAGCAGAGCCTGGCCGATTGGGAGGCCCAGGGCGGCGGGACGGACCACGCCATCCGCTCGGCCAAGCACCACCTCGCGAGCCTCGAGGACGAGCGGGACAAGCTCGCCGCGCGCAAGGTCGAGGTGCCGCGGGACCGCAACAGCTTCTCCTTCACCCTGACGCCGCTGAACTGGGACCTCCCGCAGGACCCGGACACGCTGGCCCTGATGACCGCGTTCGAGCAGGAGCTCGCGCAGATCAACATCGCCAACGCCGGCACCCTCCCCGAGCCCAAGGAAGGCGAGCCGTACTACGTCGGCGCGCGGGCGTGCTTCGACTGCCACGAGGGGCCCGAGCGCTTCTGGAAGAACGATCGCCACCACGACGCCTGGAAGACCCTCGAGGACGACCACAAGACCTTCGACGCGGAGTGCGTGAGCTGCCACGTCACGGGCTACAAGCAGCCTGGCGGGAGCCTCGTCGGGCAGGTCAAGGGCCGCAAGGCGGTCCAGTGCGAGGCGTGCCACGGGCCGGGCTCGGCCCACCTCAAGGACACGAAGAACCCGGCCCTCATCATCGGCCACCCCACCGCCGAGGTGTGCCAGAAGTGCCACAACCACCACCACTCGCCGAGCTTCGACTTCTCCGTCTACAAGCCCCGGCTGATGGTGCCCGGCCACGGCTTGCCGCCCCTGCCCGAGGACGCGCAGGGCGACGACTAGATCAGGGCGTCAGGTCCTCGACGTAGGCCGCCGGGGTGGTCGTCCCGGCCGGCGAGCCGGGAGGGCGGCGGTTGTCCGTCGCCCGGGACTGGGCTCTACTCCGGCCATGAACGCGATCCCGATGCGCCTCTCCGCCCTGCTGGCCCTCCTGTCGCTCGCCGCGTGCGCGTCCACGCCGCCGCCGGTGGCGCCGCCGCCCGAGCCGGAGCCCCCCGCGCGGCCGGTCGACCCCAGCGACCCGCCCGAGCGCGACTTCGCCGTCGTGGATGACGGCACGGTGCGGCTCGAGGCGACCCCCGAGATCCCGGCCGAGGTCCGAGACCGCCTGCGCCAATACCTCAACACGCGCAGCGCGAGCCTCGCCGACGTGGCGCCCGACGGGCAGAGCCTGCTGGTGCTCACGCGCTTCGGGGAGACCCGCCAGCTGCACCACGTCGCGAGCATGATGGGGGCGCGGACCCAGCTCACCTTCGGGGACGAGCCGGTGGGCGGGGCGAGCTTCTATCCGAACGACCCGGACGCCGTCCTGGTGAAGGCCGACGTGGGCGGCAACGAGCAGCACCAGCTGAGCCGGCTCGACCTGAAGACCGGGCGGACGACGCGCCTCACCGACGGCAAGAGCCGCAACCAGACGCCGGTCTGGTCGCGCGCGGGCGACCGCCTGGCGTGGGCCAGCACGGCACGCAACGGCAAGGATTTCGACATCTGGGTCGGCGACGGCGTCCACCCCGAGAGCGCGAAGCTCGTCCACGAGGTCTCCGGGCTCTGGTACCCGCTGGACTGGGCGCCGGGGGACAAGCGGCTGCTCATCGGCCACTACGTGTCGATCAACGAGTCGGAGCTCTTCGTCCTCGACCTCGAGGGCGGCGCGCTGACGCGGCTCAGCCCCGAGGCGCCGAAGGCGTCCTACCAGTCGGCGGCCTTCGGGCGCGGCGGGGCGACCGTCTACGCGACCAGCGATCGGGACGGCGAGTTCGTCGTGCTCTACGAGGTCGACGTCGCGAGCGGCGCGTGGAAGCCGCTGACCCAGCACATCCCGTGGGACGTCTCCGAGGTCGCCGTGTCCCCCGACGGTCGCACGGTGGCCCTCGTCACCAACGAGGACGGCTTCTCGCAGCTGCGCCTCCTCGACGCCCGGTCGCGCAAGCTGCGCATCGTCGAGGGGATCCCGCGCGGCGTGATCAGCGGCCTGACCTTCGCGCGGCGCGACGACGTGCTGGCGTTCACGGCGGGCACGCCGACCTCGACCGGCGACGCGTACACGCTGAAGCTCCGGGGGAACAAGCTGGGCCGGTGGACGGCGAGCGAGATGGGCGGCCTCGACGCCGCGGGCCTGGTCGAGCCGTCGCTCGTGCGCTTCCCGACCTTCGATGACCACGACATCCCGGCGATCTACTACCGGCCGAAGGGGGAGGGGCCGTTCCCGGTGCTGGTGAACATCCACGGGGGGCCGGAGTCGCAGGCGCGCCCCTTCTTCAGCGCCTTGACCCAGTACCTCGTGTCGGAGCGCGGGATCGCCGTGCTCTACCCGAACGTCCGCGGGTCGAACGGCTACGGCAAGAGCTACCTCCTGCTCGATAACGGCCGGAAGCGCGAGGACTCGGTCAAGGACATCGGGGCGCTCCTCGACTGGATCGCGGCGCAGCCCGAGCTCGACGCCGGCCGCGTCGGCGTCATGGGGGGCTCCTACGGCGGCTACATGGTGCTCGCCTCGCTCGTCCACTACGCCGACCGCCTCAAGGCGGGCCTCGACGTGGTGGGGATCTCGAGCTTCGTCACCTTCCTCGAGAACACCAGCGCCTACCGCCAGGACCTCCGGCGGGCGGAGTACGGTGACGAGCGGGACCCCGAGATGCGCGCCTTCCTCCAGGACATCTCGCCGCTGAACCGGGTCGACGCCGTCAAGAGCGCGCTCTTCGTCGCCCAGGGGGCCAACGATCCGCGCGTGCCCGAGGGGGAGGGGCGGCAGATCGTCGACGCCGTGCGGGCGACCGGCGCCGACGTCTGGTACATGCTGGCGCGCAACGAGGGGCACGGCTTCGCCAAGAAGGTGAACCGGGACACGCTCTACCTGCTGGCGGCGCTCTTCTTCGAGAAGCACCTGCTCGGGCCCTGAGCGGGCCTAGAAGCGATGCCGGACAAACGAGCCGCAACGCGCTGAACGAGCACGGCTTCTTGCCACAGAGCGCACGGAGAGCGCGGAGGGGGGAGTGGGTCGCGCGCGACGCTTCGGCTCGAGCCGGCCACACATCCTCTGTGGCCTCCGTGGCGGAAAAAGTATTCGAGCTCCGCGGGTTGTCCCCGAGTGACGGCCGTTGGGGCTAGAAGAGGAGCAGCGGGACGATGAAGAGCGGGGCGACGAGGATCATCAGCGCCGCGGTGTAGCCGATGAGGTCGCCCACCTTCAGGCCCGTGATGCCGAGCAGCGGCAGGGCCCAGAAGGGCTGGAGCATGTTCGTCCACTGGTCGCCGTAGCAGAAGGCCATGACCGCCTTGCCCATCGGGACGCCGAGCTGGTGGGCGGCCTCGATGACGACGGGCCCCTGGACGGCGAACTGGCCGCCGCCGGAGGGGACGAAGAGGTTCACGGTCCCGGCGGAGAGGAAGGTCAGGGGGCCGAAGCTCGCGGCGGAGGCGGCGTCGCCGACCGCGTGGGCGAGGACGCCGATGAGGCCGGTGAGCGCCATCATCCCCATGATCCCCGCGTAGAAGGGGAACTGGAGGAGGATGCCGCCGGTGCTCCTGGCGGCCTCGCCGATGGCCGCGGAGTACGCGCCCGGGCTCTTGTGGAGGAGGAGCCCGACCGCGAGGAAGAAGAGGTTGATGACGTTGAGGTCGATGGCGCCGAAGCCGACCCGGGAGACGAGCATCCCGAGGTAGCCGAGCGCGGCCGCCGCGAGGAGGGCCGCGAGGAGGAACGAGCGGTCGAGGGTGCGGGCGGGGCCGTCGCCGACGGGCAGGGCGATCGCCGCGTCGTCGCCGGGGGCGAAGGCGTCGACCTCGCGCACGTGGGCGTCCCGCGGGCTCATCAGGACCAGCGCGAGCGGGACGCCGACGAGCAGCAGCGCCGCGACGGTCAGGTTCAGCGGGCTCCCGATCGTCTCGGAGAGCGGGAGCGGGTCGAGGTGGAGGTTCGGCGGGAGGACGGTCGCGATCTCGGAGGCGCGGGTGATCTTGAGCGGCGCCGAGCCCGAGAGCCCGCCGTGCCAGACGAGGAGGCCGGTGTAGCCCGCCGCGCCGATGAGCGGGTAGTGGGCGCGGATCCCGCGGCGCTTGAGGGAGCGCCCCATGTCGCGCGCGAGGATGGCGCCCACGATGAGCCCGAGGCCCCAGTTCAGGAGCCCCGTGATCATCGCGACGAGCGCGGTGACGACGATGGCCCACCGGGCCGTGGGGACGTGGTCCACGAGCCGCGCGATGCCGCGGCGGACGGCGGGCGCGGCCGCCAGGGCGTAGCCGGTCACCAGCGTCAGGCACATCTGCATCGCGAAGGCGAGGAGGCTCCAGAGGCCGCGCTCGGCCTTGAGCAGCTCGCCGTCCTGGATGCGCCCGCCCCAGGCGCCCAGGGCCTCGATCGGGTCGCGCCCCGTGAGCCACCACACGAGCACGACCGTGAGGAGGGTCAGCAGGATGACGATCACGAACGGGTCGGGCACCCAGCGGGCGGACCAGCGGGAGAGCGCGTCAGCGAGGCGACGGATCATCCGTCATGACTACCCCGCCTCGCGGGGGCTGGCGAGTCGGGGCGAGCGTCCGAGCCGGGGAGAGAGGAGACGGCCCGGACGCCCGCCCGCGTCGCCCCCCGCTACTTGGCGTAGTAGAAGCGCTCGAACGCGACCTTGCCGTTCTTCCAGGTGCGCACCGCGACCTGGTTCATCTGGACGCGGAAGCCGCCCTTGAAGGTCAGGTCCCAGGACCACTGGGAGAAGGCGACGTCGCCGTCGACGGCGCTCGCGAGCAGCTCGGCCCCGTGGAAGGTCTCGATGCTCCCGAAGAAGTCGAGCTCGCGCTGGCGGTTGGCCGCCTTCCCCTCGCAGACGGGGTCGCTGTTCTCCTGCATCACGACGTCGTCGGCGTAGAACTCGTCGAAGGCCTCAAGGGCCTGGCCGGACAGGATCATCTCGTTCACGCGGGCGTCAGCAGCCTGGATGTTCATCTCTCGCTCCTGGGTTGAGGTCACAGCGAGAGAATACGTCCACTGACGAGATACAAAAGACCCTGGTTGAGGACGGTTTGTTCTCGTGCGGGAGACAATCGTTCGGCGCGGAGCCGCGTCAGCCCAGCCCTGGGAAGCCCTGCTGCCGGAGCGCGTCGTAGACCACGATGGCGACGGAGTTCGAGAGGTTGAGGCTGCGAATGTTCTTCGTGATCGGGATCTTGTAGAGGTCGTCCGGGTAGGCCTCGCGGATCTCCGCGGGGAGCCCGGTCGTCTCCATCCCGAAGACGAACCACGGATCGTCGCCCGCGGCGAAGTCCGTGTAGGGCTTCGTCGCGTGGCTCGTGAAGAACGCCAGGCGCTCGGGCGCGTGCTCGGCGACCATCGCCTCGAAGCTCGCGTGGAGGTGGAGCTTCACGTGGGGCCAGTAGTCGAGGCCCGCGCGCTTGAGGTAGCGGTCGTCGAGGGAGAAGCCGAGCTTCCCGACGAGGTGCAGGTGGGCGTCGACCCCGGCGCACAGGCGCGAGATGTTGCCGGTGTTCTGCGGGATCAGCGGGTTGACGAGGACGACGTGCATCAGCCCCCCGGGGCGTACTGGCGCGGCATCACCTGGCTCGGCGCCTCGCGCCCGAGGGAGATCACGCGCGCGACGAGCTCCTCGTAGTCGTTGGCGGCGACCGACTTCGGCGCGAACTCGAAGATCGACTGGTGCTGCGCCGGCGCCTCCTTGAGGCGCGTGTTGATGCGGATCGGCGGCAGGACCTTGTCCTTGAAGTAGCGCTCGAGGTTCCGGATCACCTCGTGCGAGATACGGTTGCGGACGTCGTAGAAGGTCGGCAGGACCCCGAGGATCGTGATCGGGTGGCGCAGCTCCTCCTGGACCCCGCGCAGGGTCTCGAGGATCTGCTTCACGCCGACGAGCGAGAGGTAGTCGCACGCGACGGGGATGAGGACCTGATCGGCGAAGTAGAGCGCGTTCTGGTTGAGCAGGCTCAGGCTCGGACCGCAGTCGAGGACCATGTAGTCGTAGTCGAGGATGTCCTTGAAGCGGTTCTTCATCACCCGGGCGGGCTGGTGCACGTGCGCGAGGTGGACCTCGACCTTGGCGAGCAGGTTGTTGCTCGGCAGCAGATCGAGGTTCTCGCGGACGTTGATGATCGCCTCCTGCGGATCGGAGCCGTCCACCATCACGTGGTAGAGGTTGCGGTCGCCCGAGGCCCCGAGGCAGACGCCCACGTTGCCCTGGGAGTCCATGTCGACGATCAGCGTCTTGTAGCCCGCCTGGGCGAGCCCGTGGGCCAGCGACACGGTCGTCGTGGTCTTGCCGGTCCCGCCCTTCTGGTTCATCACCGCGATGCGGCGCGGCCCCTTGCGCTGGCGCAGCTCCTGCCGGACCGGGTTCTCGCGGCACTCGGTGCTGCAGAAGTAGCGCTTCTCGCCGCCCACGAAGGCCATCTGGTAGGCGTAGCGCGGCTCGAAGGGGGTCCCGCAGCTGGAGCAGGTCTGCTGACGCTGCCCGAAGAGCGCCCGCTCGTGGCACGCCTGGCTGCAGTAGTAGGTGGGGGCGCCCCCCGAACGCTGGACCTGGAAGCTGAACTTGGGGGTGAACTCGGTCTCACAGACCGAGCACGTCACGACTTCGGACATGATGCCCTCCGACCATCGCCGCGGTTGCGGTGCTCAGAACTGATCAGGCGTATAGCACCATATATGGCACCTGTCGCAACCGATCCGCTTTGCGCCACGCCGCGCGCGGCCCGGACGACGCACGCACGCCCCCGTCGACGCCGGGGGAGGCGCCTCCGAAGGGGGAGGGGAGGGAGGGCGCGGCTGGGGGCTGGCGACTCTCAGCTATCGAGCTCGTTCCAGAGCCGATCCTGGGCTTCGAGGGTGCCCGAGTTGCACCAGGCGCAGCTGAGCGCGTGGCAGCTCTTCTTGTGCTGGGTCCGGATCAGCGTGACCGGCCGCTCGGTGTGGCGGATCACGGTCTCGGCGACGCTCCCGGTCATCATCCGGGCGAAGCCGCTCCGCCCGTGGGTGCCCATCACGATCTGGCTGGCCTCGACCGACTCCGCCTCCTCGACGATGCGCTCGGCCGGGATCCCGGATCGGATGCGCGTCGTCACCTCGAGGCCCTTCAGCTCCTCGAGGGCGAGGTAGGACGGCAGGTGTCGCTCGGCCTCGGCGCGCACGTAGTCGAGGGCCTTGACCGGCTTCCCCTTCGACTTGGGGCGCACCAGGGTGTCCTCGCTCATCGAGGGCGGCAGCTCGATGACGTGCAGCAGCACGAGGCCCACGTCGGATTGACGCGCGAGCGTCGCCGCGTGGCGCACCACGTCGGCCGAGCAGTCCGAGAAGTCGACCGGCACCAGGATGACTCCGCTCATCGCTCTCCCCTCACAACCGAAACCAGATGTCGACCACCGGGAAGACCCGCAGGGTCCTCCGCTCGTCGGCGTTCGGCTCGTAGATGAACTCCCCGAAGCCGACGCCCGCCCCGATGTGCACCACGTTGGATAGCGCCACCGCGTACTCCAACTCCAGCACTGGGCGCAGCAGGTGGCCATCATCGCTGGCGTCCAGATAGCCCGTCGCGTGTACCATCATCAGCTGGGACGCGTCGATCAGCCAGTGCGCCGACGCGTGGATCTCCGCCAGGCCACGGGTCGGGCGCGCGCCGAGCAGGTCGACCCCGGGGCCCGCGCCGATCGAGAACAGCCAGTCGCGCCCCGCCCGCAGGGTCACCGTCGCGGTGAGCTGGACGGTCCCCGGGAAGCCGCTCCCGGGCGTTCCCTCGGCCGCGGGCGCCCCGCTCTCGTCCTCGCGCCGGATGAACGACCACGAGCCCGCCAGGTTGAGCGCCACGGTCGCGAGGCCCAGGCGCGACACCCGCCAACGCAGCGCGATGTAGGGCTGGCCGAGGAGCAGCAGGATCGGGTGGGTGGCGACCTGCAGCTCGTCGGTCACCCCGATCGAGAGCGGCGTCATCAGCCCGACCTCGACCATCCCCTGCTCGAGGGTGAAGGCCGTGCCGTAGCTCAGCTCCGTCGTCCGGCGCCAGTCCGCCCGCGCCGTCCCGGTCGAGACGACCAGTGCGACCAGCAGGACGATGGCGAGGGAGGCCCGGGGCGACATGGCGACAGCATACGTGTGGAGCGCGTCCACGCAATGCTCCCGTCACACCGGCGGGCGTGGCGTCCACGGGGGACGCCACGCCCCCGCGCCGCCGGTCAGCTCGTCTCGCCGTCGCCCTTGGGGCGCTTCGAGGAGCGGACCGGGCCGTCGAGGGTGGTCGGCCCGTCGACCCGCAGCCACGCCTTGAGCTTGTGGACGGTCTTGAGGCCGATGCCCCGGACCCGGGCCAGCTCGAGCGGCGTCTTGAAGCGGTGCTTGGCCCGGTAGGCGACGATGCGCTCGGCCTTGGCCGGCCCGATCCCCGGCAGGTAGGCGAGCTGCGCCGGGGTCGCGTCGTTGATGTTGACGACGCCGTCGGTCCGGACCGCCGCCTCCGGGGAGGGCGCGGCCAGCGCGACCCCGCCCGGCAGCGCCAGGGCGAGCGCCAGCAGCGCGGCGACGAGGGGCTTCTTCGAGGTGGAGAGCATGGGAGACTCCTTGGTCTTCGAGGTGGGACGCCAGAGCGTCGCCGCCTCGCAGAGCAGGTCCCGTGCCACCACCGCAAGTCATCGTGATCAAAGAGATATGCGGGGAATCAGGCCGATCGCGGGACACCGGAATGTCCCATCCACCGCCGAAGGTGTCCCATCGGCGCCGGGATCCGTCCCATCCACCGCCCGCATGTGTCCCACCGCGCGGCGGGAGTGTGTCACCCCCGCGCGGTGGCCCGGCTCAGTGCAGGATGGGGCCCGAGTCCCCGCCGCCGAGCTGGATCTCGCCGAACTTCTGCTCGTAGAGCTGGAGGTTCTGGCCCAGCGCGCGGAACAGGAACTTGGCGTGGACCGGGCTCAGGATGAGGCGCGACACCACCTTGGCCGTCGTCGTCTGCGGCGGCAGGAACATCGCGTCGAGCACGAACTCGGTCTGGTTGTGGAAGATCCGCGCCATGTTCACGTACTCGCCGAGGGCCATGTTCTCGTCGAGCTGGACGTGGATCTTGAGAGCGGGCGGTGGGGCCGTGCCGCCGGGTTTCTCGTCGGACACGTGGACCTCCTTGTGTCGCCTTTCCTCGCGCGGGCGACGATAGTACAACAGCCGGCGCGGCCACAACCGGGCTGGGCCTCATCCAGCCCGACGGCAGAGGGGGCGAGAGATGGCAGCAGACGGCGTGATCCTGGCGATCGACCAGGGCACCACGGGCTCGACCGTGGTCATCATGAACCGCGAGCTCGAGGTGGTCGGTCGGGCGACGACCGAGTTCCCGCAGATCTACCCGCGTCCCGGCTGGGTCGAGCACGGCCCCGAGGCCATCTGGGGCAGCGTCGAGCAGAGCCTGCGGACCGCCCTCGACGGCGCCGGGCTGACGGGCGCCGACGTGCGCGCCATCGGCATCACCAACCAGCGCGAGACCACCGTCGTGTGGGAGCGCGCCACCTCGCGGCCCATCCACAACGCCATCGTCTGGCAGTGCCGGCGCACCACCGAGGTCTGCCGGGCGCTCAAGGACGCCGGGCACGCCAAGCGCGTCCACGCGCTCACGGGCCTCGTCCTCGACCCCTACTTCTCGGGGACGAAGGCCGCCTGGATCCTCGACCACGTCGAGGGCGCCCGGGCGCGCGCCGAGGCCGGCGAGCTCGCCTTCGGCACCATCGACAGCTACATCCTGTGGCGCCTCACCGGCGGCGCGGTCCACGCGACCGAGGTCAGCAACGCGTCCCGGACGCTCCTCTACGACATCCGCGCCAACGCCTGGAGCGACGAGCTGCTCGATCTGCTCCGCGTCCCGCGCGCGGTCCTCCCCGAGGTGCGCAGCTCGTCGGAGGTCTACGGCTACACCCGCGGGCTGGGCGTGCTGCCCGACGGCATCCCGGTGGCCGGGATCGCCGGCGACCAGCAGGCGGCCCTCTTCGGTCAGGCGTGCTTCGAGGCCGGCCAGGCGAAGTCGACCTACGGCACCGGCGCCTTCGTGCTGATGAACACCGGCGAGGTCCCGGTCGAGAGCGAGCGCGGCCTCCTCACGACCATCGCCTGGCGGCTCGGCGACGGGCCCACCGTCTACGCCCTCGAGGGCTCGGTCTTCATCGCAGGCGCCGCCGTCCAGTGGCTCCGCGACGAGCTTCGCATCATCGACAAGGCCTCCGACATCGAGCCCCTCGCGCGCTCGGTCGAGGACACCGGCGGCGTCATCGTCGTGCCCGCCTTCGCCGGGCTCGGCGCGCCCTACTGGGACCCCGACGCGCGCGGCGCCATCCTCGGGCTCACCCGCGGCAGCGGCCGCGGCCACATCTGCCGCGCGACCCTCGAGGGCATCGCCCACCAGGTCGCCGACGTGGCGCTGGCGATGGCGGCCGACGCCGACCGCGATCTGGCCGGGCTGCGCGTGGACGGCGGGGCCGCGGCGAACGATCTGCTCATGCAGATGCAGGCCGACCTCCTCGCGAGCGAGGTGCGTCGCCCGACGATCCTCGAGTCGACGGCATGCGGCGCCGCGTTCCTCGCCGGGCTGGCCGTCGGCTACTTCGCCGGGCTCGACGACATCGCCGCCCGCTGGCGGGAGGACGCGCGCTTCACGCCGAAGATCTCCGACAAAGCGCGTGACGCCGAGCGCGATCGGTGGAAGAACGCGGTCGGTCGCCTGAGAACCAGCTGAGCATTGACTCCGGCGCCCACAACCCTACCCTAGGGGGCCCAACCGTCGGCCACTTTCACCCGGTCCGACACCCGTCCCGCCCCATCCTCGCCGCCAGGCGTCGTGCGTCAACCGAGTCGAAATGCACCTCCGAGACCTCAAGCAGAAGAAGATCACCGACCTCCTCGGCCTCGCCAAAGAGCTGGGTGTCGAAGGCGCCGGTGGGATGCGAAAGCACGAGCTGATCTTCGGCATCCTCCAGGCTCAGGCCGAGCAGGACGGGCTCATCTACGGCGAGGGCGTGCTCCAGATCCTCGCCGACGGCTTCGGGTTCCTGCGGAGCCCCGACTTCAACTACTTCCCCGGCTCTGACGACATCTACGTGTCGCCGAGCCAGATCCGCCGCTTCAACCTCCGCAACGGCGACACCGTCAGCGGGCAGATCCGGCCGCCGCGCGACAACGAGCGCTACTTCGCGCTGCTCAAGGTCGAGGCGATCAACTACGAGGATCCCGAGGTCGCGCGGACCAAGACGCTCTTCGACAACCTCACGCCGCTCTACCCCGAGCAGCGCCTGCTCCTCGAGTTCGACCCGGCCAACCTCTCGACGCGCATCATCGACTTCGTCGCCCCGCTCGGGAAGGGCCAGCGCGCGCTGATCGTGGCGCCGCCGCGGACCGGCAAGACGGTGCTCCTGCAGGACATCGCCAACGCGATCATGGCGAACCACAAGGAGGTCTACCTCATCGTGCTGCTCATCGACGAGCGGCCCGAGGAGGTGACCGACATGCAGCGCTCGGTGAAGGGCGAGGTCATCAGCTCGACCTTCGACGAGCCGGCGCAGCGCCACGTCCAGGTCGCGGAGATGGTGATCGACAAGGCCAAGCGCCTCGTCGAGCACAAGCGCGACGTCGTCATCCTGCTCGACTCGATCACCCGCCTCGCGCGCGCCTACAACACGGTGGTGCCGCCCTCGGGCAAGGTGCTCTCCGGCGGCGTCGACGCCAACGCGCTCCACAAGCCGAAGCGCTTCTTCGGGGCCGCCCGCAACATCGAGGACGGCGGCAGCCTCACGATCATCGCGACCGCGCTCGTCGACACCGGCAGCCGCATGGACGAGGTGATCTTCGAGGAGTTCAAGGGCACCGGCAACAGCGAGATGCACCTCGATCGGAAGCTGATGGAGCGCCGGATCTTCCCGTGTCTCGACATCAAGAAGTCGGGCACCCGGAAGGAGGAGCTCCTGGTCGATCCGCTCAACCTCAACCGCACGTACATCCTGCGCGAGCTGCTCCATCCGCTGAACACCGTCGACGCGATGGACTTCCTCGTGCGCAAGGTCGGCGGAACCGACAACAACAGCGAGTTCTTCGACTCGATGAGCCGCTAGGGGCGGCCGCCGCTTCGAAGCGATTATCACTTGCGACGCGGGCCGCGTTGCACTAAACACGCCGGGCTCGGCCTCCCGGCGTCCGTCGCCTCGCGCGGACGCGAACCGAGCTTGTATCCACGGAGGATCACCGTGAAGTCCGATATCCATCCCAAGTACCATCCCGTCATCTTCGTCGACGCCTCGACGGGTGACGAGGTCGTCACGCGGTCGACGCTGACCAGCAGCGAGACCCGCGAGATCGACGGCGTGAAGCACTTCGTCGTCAGCTCCGACATCACGGCCTTCTCGCACCCGTTCTTCACCGGCAAGCAGAAGCTGGTCGACACCGAGGGCCGCATCGACCGCTTCCGCAAGAAGTACGGACGCAAGTAGGTCCCTCCGGGCGCCCTCCGCGCCCGGTCGCCCGATCGGGCAGAGAGACCTCCTCATGGCGCCCGGCGCCGGCGACGTTCGCCGCGCTGGGCGCGAATGTGTTCGTGGTCGGTGCCGACGCACGGCGCCGGCGAGGTGATGCGTCGCGATGTTCCAGCAGCTCGATGAAGTCGAGGGCCGCTACGAAGAGCTGACCTCGCTGATGGGCGACCCGAGCGTCGCGGGCGATCCCGAGCGCTACCGCGAGGTCGCGCGTCAGCAAGCGCAGCTGGCCGAGACGGTCGAGACCTGGCGCACCTACAAGCAGGTGCGCCTCGATCTCGCCTCCTCACGCGAGCTCCTGCAGGACGACGACCCCGAGATGCGCGAGATGGCGCGGGCCGAGGTCGCCGAGCTCGAGGAGCGCGTCGAGACGCTCGAGAGCGAGCTGAAGCTCCTGCTCCTGCCGCGCGACCCGAACGACGAGCGCAACATCATCCTCGAGATCCGGGCCGGCACCGGCGGGGACGAGGCGACGCTCTTCGCCGCCGACCTCTTCCGCATGTACAGCCGCTACGCCGAGGGGTGTCGCTGGCGCGTCGAGCCGATCTCGATGAGCTACTCCGAGGTCGACGGCTTCAAGGAAGTCATCGCCCTCGTGAGCGGCGACCGGGTCTACTCGCGGCTCAAGTTCGAGGCCGGGGTCCACCGCGTGCAGCGCGTCCCCGCGACCGAGAGCCAGGGCCGGATCCACACCTCGGCCTGCACGGTCGCGGTCATGCCCGAGGCCGACGAGGTCGAGGTGCAGATCGACCCGAACGACCTGCGGATCGACGTCTACCGCTCCTCCGGGCCCGGCGGCCAGTCGGTGAACACGACCGACAGCGCCGTCCGCGTCACCCACGAGCCCACCGGCCTCGTGGTGATCTGCCAGGACGAGAAGTCCCAGCACAAGAACAAGGCCAAGGCGCTCAAGGTGCTGGCGTCCCGTCTCCTCGAGATCGAGACCCAGAAGGCCCACGCCGCCGAGTCCGACGCCCGCCGCGCGATGGTCGGCTCCGGCGACCGCTCCGAGCGCATCCGGACCTACAACTTCCCCCAGAACCGGCTGACCGACCACCGCATCGGCCTGACCCTCTACCGCCTCGACAGCATCATCGAGGGGGAGGGCCTGGGCGAGGTGCTCGACGCCTGCACCGCCTACTTCAACGCGCAGCTGCTCAAGCAGCAGGAAGCGTCCGAGTAGGGCCCCCGTCGGGCGGGGCGGACCCGAGCCGGTCCGCCGCCACCCGAGCGATCGTCTCTACTGCGCGCCGGCCGGCATCGGCGTGCGGTTGGCGACCTCGCGCGAGAACCAGCCGCCGGTCAGGGCGTCGAGGTCCGCCGTCAGGCCGTCGATGCGGAGCTGCTGGCGGAGCGCCTTCTCCACGCTCGTCGGCGGGCTCATCTCCATCTCGACCTGGAGCTGACGGCGCGCGTAGTAGAGCTTGTTGACCGTCGTGAGGATGTCCTCGCGCTGGTTCACGAGGCGCTCGATCTGGCGCGTCGCCTGGATCCCGTCGCGGTTGAAGACGAGGCGGGTCAGGTCCCACTCGGCGCGGAGCTCGAGCTGCAGCTCACCGTCGGTCGACACGAGGTCACTCACCGAGCCCGACCCCGAGCTCGTCGTGCGCACGTCCGTGTCGTCCCCGTCGGTCCGCCGGAGGCGCCCGTACAGGCGTCGCGGCAGGAGGTTGGCGAAGCGCGCCTCGGACTGCCACGACTCGTAGGCCTCGGGGTTGACCCGGGCGTACTTCGCGGCCGCCCGCTGCACCTCGACCACGGTCGGCTCGAAGTCGAACTTCGCCAGGAGGCGCCGCGCCTGGATCATCGGGTCGGTGTCCGCGTGCGCCGCCGGGGCGGTGACGACGATGGCGACGGCCAAGGTTGCGAGGATGTGCTTCATGGCGAGGGGTCTCCGGGAGACGGGGGGGCGTCGACGGCGGCGCGGGTGACGCCGATGATCGGGAACTTGCCGGCGGTGTACACGTGGAGGTCGGCCTCGAGCTGCTCGATCGCCAGCAGCTCGGAGACCGCGTCGCGGGTCGAGGTGAACTCGGTCGCGACGAGGTCGATGCGCTTCTTCATCCAGGTCTGGTAGAGCGGCCCCACGGTGTCGCGGACCCGCTTCTGGCCGCGTCGGGCGGCGATCTCGGCCGCGCGGATGGCGGGGTCGGTGCCCTCGAGGGCCAGCATCAGCGCGGGCATCAGGTCCCAGCGCAGCTCGACGCGGATCTCGTCGTTCACCGGCTGCACCTCGACCGCGTCGAGGATGCGGCGGCCGACGGCCGGGATGAAGAGGTACTCCTCGACGCGCTTCTCGGTCGAGATCACGCGGAAGTAGGCGTGCGGCAGGAGCCACGCGAGCGAGCTCTCGGTCTCCCAGCGCTTGGCGTCGCCGACCTTGATCGCCCGCGCGTTCGACGCCCAGCCCAGCGTCTCCTCCGCCGACGGCAGCCCCTCGAGGGCGCGCCGGGCCTGGAACTGCGCCCGCTTGGTCCAGAGCTTCTCCTGCTCCGGCACGAGCCGCGCGGTGCCGCCACGGCCGACGACGTAGAGGAAGCTCGACCCGGCCTGGGCCGGCGCGACGTCGGCGAGGCGCCGGTCGATGAGGCCTTCGTCCCGGCGCCGCCAGCCCGTCTCGGCGTCGTACTCCCAAGCCCCCGCGGCGCCGATCGCCCACACCGCTCCCGACCGTCCGGGGGCGAGGCGGAGGATCCCGGGGACCTGCCAGCGGGAGTCGACGAAGGCCAGCCCATCGGGCTCGGCCACCACGAGGGTCACGTGATCGGTCGAGGCGACCAGGAAGCGACGCTCGTCGATCTGCAGCAGATCGGTCGTCGCCTCGCGGCTGCGGCCGAGGCCCAGCGGCACCATCCCGACCGGGGTCTCGATGCGCAGGCCGTCGCTCGCGACCAGCACGAGCCGCGACCCCACCTGCGCCATGACGAAGATCGGCAGGTCCTCGTTGCTACCGACGACCCGCCGGCCCAGCCCGTCGTCGCCGAGCTCGAGGAGCCCGCGCTCGGTGGCGAGGATGGTGCGTCCGCGCGCGTCGCGCAGCACGTCGTTGACCGCCACGCGGCGGCCGCCGAAGCGCACCTCGCGCCCGGTGCCGGGCCGCCGCGCCGCGCGGTCGACGGTCCAGAGCCCGCGCCCGGTGCACACGTAGATCTTGTCCTCGATGACCCGCAGCCGCGTGACGCCGAAGCGGTCGTTCGAGTCCCCGGACGCCCCGGCCGCGTCGAGCGCATCGGACGCGTCGTCGGCCTCGTCACCGGAGACCGTCTCGGTCCCGGGGCTGATGGGCAGCCCGGTCAGCGGGTCGATGTCGTCGTTGGCGTCGATCGCGTCGGTGTCGTCGCTGTTGTAGAGCTCGCCGGTGTCGGGATCGATCTGGTCGCCGTCCTCGCCGGTGACGACCTCTGCCTCGCCCGGATCGTCGGGGCGGACCGGGTCCACCTCGATCTGCTCGCCCTCGCCGGTGTTGCGCTCGATCGCCGTCGCCCGGGACAGCTGGAGCACGAGCGAGAAGGTGTCGCCGGCGTCGTCCGAGACCCAGACGCTGGAGTTCGAAGCGATCCACAGGATCTGCGGGTCGACCGGGTCGCTCACCACGGCGGTCATGCCGGCCGTGCCCGGGACCGGCCCGATCGGCTCCCACACGAGCTCCGCGTGGGCGGCGCCCCCGCCCGCGAGCAGGAGCCACGTCGCCGCGAGCGACACGAGCGCCCGACGCGCGAGCGTCCACGTGCGCGGGGGCGAGGTCGGAGCCACCGGGATCGGCCGTGAGCACGCGCGGGAAATCAGCGGGTCGCTCCTGTGGTGAGGAGGTGCGCCGGCGGTCACAGGGAACGCCGCGGCCACTGTAGAGGGCCGCGCGCTCGTCGGCAACTACGTCCTCGCCCTCACCAGTCGTCCGGCGCGAACTCCACCACCCACGGGACCCACTGCTCGGTCGGCGTCCCGTCCACGAGGCCCGGCGAGAAGAGGAGCTGGCGGCCCACCTTCTCGGCCTCCCGATCGAAGGCGCCGCCGGCGCCGCGCACGATCTTGACGCGCTTCACCGTGCCGTCGGTGCCCACGAGCAGCGACAGCGCGACCGAGACCGAGCGCCCGAGGCGCGGCGCGTCCTCCGGATAGACGCCGCGCACCCGCTTCTTCACCTTGGGCGGCGTCCGCTTCGGGGCGCGCGTGCCCCCGGTGCCGTCGCCGACCTCGTCGGGCACCTTGTCGGGGTCGTCCACCTGCTCGACGTTGGTGTTGCGCTCGTTCGCCTCGACGCTCGCGTCGCCGAGGATGTCCTGCTCGCCGGACTGGATCGCCACGCCCTTGCCGAGCTTGGTGAGCCCGGTCAGCACCAGCGGCGCCGGCTCGTTCTTGGGCGCGTCCTTCGGCGACTCGCGCTTCGTCTCGTTCTTCGGCTTGGGCTGCCCGGCCTTCTTGATGTGGTTCTTGGGCTTGCGCGTCGGCGCCTTCTTCTCGTCCGGCTTGTCGGTGACCTTCTCGGTCTCCTTCACGACGGGCTTGATCGGCTCGGGCGGCGGCTCGGGGGGCTTGGGCGGCTCGGGCGGTGGGGTGATCTTCGGCAGCACGAGCGCCGCCGTCGGCAGCTCCTCGAAGGACGTCGGCTGGGGGCACGGCGCCGAGTCGCGCGTGACGACGAGCTCGCGGCTCCCGAGGTGCCAGGTCAGGCTCGGCCCCTCGAAGCTCACCTCGAGGGCGCCGCGGGGGAACTCGCCCCCCTTCCCCGGGAGGAAGCTCCGCGGCTGCCCGCGGTCGGCCGCGCCGGGGCTGAAGCGGTTCTCCTCGCCGACCGGGAAGGCCAGCGGCTCGTCCTCGACGTTGTCCCAGCCGAGGTAGGCGACCGCGGTCCGGTCACTGACGACCTTCACGCACATGAGCGTAGGGCGGACCGGCGAGTACACCGAGCGCACGACGCCGATGGCGACGCCGCCGCTGCTCACCGCGACAGCGACCGCGATGGCCAGCCGCTTGCCCTGACTCAGCACGCTATTGAATCTCCATCGGCTTGGTGTTGATCGCCACGTCGGGGATCCCGAGCAGTCGGATGGTGTCGATGACCTTCAGCACGTCTCCGTGGCTCAGGCGCTCGTCGGCGGCCACGAAGGCCTCGAGCTTGGCGCCGCGCGCCTTCATGTCGCCCACGTAGCCTTTGATGCCATCGAGGTCGGTCTTGTTCCCGTTGAGGAACAGGTCGCCGTCCTTGTTGATGGCGAGGGACAGCAGGGACTTGTTCGGCGACTCCTCGGCCGTCGCGGCCATGGGGAGCTGCACGGGCACGTTCGGCGGCGGCTTGTAGTCCTCGAACTTCTCCTGCACGAACTCGGTCGTGACCATGAAGATGATGAGGAGCACGAGCATGATGTCGACGAGGGGGACGACGTTGATCTCGTTGAGCCCCTCCTCGTTGTCGTGAAGGCTACCCCCGGCCACCATTGCCTCCGTGCGGACCGTGGGGGTCCGCCTTGAGGTAGGCGAGCAGCATCCGCGCCACGCTCTCGGTGTTGCCGGCCATGATGCGGATCCGGTTCTTGAAGGCGTTGAACGCGACGACCGACGGGATCGCCACGCCGAGGCCGACCGCCGTCGCGATCAGCGCCTCGCCGATGCTGCTCATGACCTGGGCCTTCAGCACGGTCCCCTCGGCGCCGCTGCCGAGGGCGCTGAAGGCGCTGAGGATGCCGATGACGGTGCCGAAGAGGCCGATGAACGGCGCGCTGTTGCCCAGGGTGCCGAGGATCGGGAGGAAGCGGTCGTAGTAGACGCGCTGCTGGGCGATGGACGCCTGGATCACCTCCTCGACCGCGTTGACCCCGTCACCCCACGCGTCGAGCGCGGCGTGCAGGACCCCTCCGGTCATCCCCGAGAGCCCCTCGACCGAGCGCCGCGCGGCGTCGGGGCCGCCCCGCTTCAGCGCCGCGACGACCTGCTTGCTCAGCGCCTCCGGGTCGACCCGGTGGCGCCGGAAGAAGATGAAGCGCTCGACCATCACGACGATGGCGAGCACGCCGAGCGCCACGAGGAGCCAGAGCACCCACTCGGCGCCGAGGTGTTCGAAGAACTGCAGCAGGCTTTCGGTGAGCATGTGTGTCCTGAGCGATGAGCGGACCGATGAAGCGCAGCGTTCTAGATACGGACACTCGGCGGTTCGGCCAAGCAGGAATTTGGGCCGCCCGGCCCCGCGCGCGTAACGGCGGAGCCCTTCGAACGGCGCCCCGAGGGGGCGAGCGCGGCCGTGACACGGGGCGGGCCCGCGTGCTAACGAACGCGCCATGTCGGGTCACAACAAATGGAGCACCATCAAGCACCGCAAGGGCGCGCAGGACGCCAAGCGGGGAAAGGTCTTCACGAAGCTCATCAAGGAGCTCACGGTCTCCGCGCGCCTCGGAGGGGGCGACCCCGGCGGTAACCCGCGGCTGCGCGCCGCGCTGTCGGCCGCGCGCGCAGCCAACATGCCCAAGGACAACATCGACCGCGCCATCAAGAAGGGCACCGGCGAGCTCGAGGGCGTCGATTACGTCGAGGTCAACTACGAGGGCTACGGCCCCGAGGGCGTGGCGCTCCTCATCGAGACGCTGACCGACAACTCGAACCGCACCGTGAGCGAGGTCCGCGGCGTCTTCCACAAGCGCCACGGCAAGATGGGTGAGCCCGGCTCGGTCGCCTGGATGTTCGAGCAGAAGGGCGAGGTCAAGCTCGACAAGGCCGTCGGCGACTTCGAGGCGCTCTTCGAGCTCGCCCTCGAGGCCGGCGCCGAGGACGTCGTCGACGGCGGCGACACCTGGAACGTGATGACGAGCCGGGACGCGCTCTACGCCGTCAGCGGCGCCATCGAGGAGCACGGCCACGAGCCGGTCGAGACCTCGCTCGTCCAGGTGCCGCAGACCGTCGTCGAGATCACCGACGTGGACCTGGCCCACCGGATCCTCGGCATCGTCGAGGCCTTCGAGGACCTCGACGACGTGCAGAAGGTCTGGGCGAACTTCGACTTCACCGACGACGTCGCCGCGGCGCTGGCCGAGGACTGAGGGTGCTGGTCCTCGGCGTCGATCCCGGCACGCTCGTGACCGGCTGGGGGCTGGTCGAGTGCGGCGTCGGCGGCGTGGCGCGCCACGTCGACCACGGCGTCGTGCGCACGCGGGCCACGGACCCGCTCTGGGACCGGCTCAAGGTCATCCACGACGCGCTCCTCGCCATCGCCGAGCGGCACCGCCCGGCGGCGCTCTCGCTCGAGCAGTGCTTCGTCTCCAAGAACGTGCAGTCGGCGCTCAAGCTCGGCCACACCCGCGGCGTGGTGATGATGGCGGCGATGGCGGTCGGCGCCGAGGTCCACGAGTACACGCCGATGCAGATCAAGAGCGCGGTGACCGGGAGCGGTCGCGCGGACAAGCACCAGGTGGCCGAGATGGTGCGCGTCATCCTGGGGCTGCCGGCGGCGGCCCCCTACGACGCTTCGGACGCGCTCGCCGCCGCGCTGTGCCACGGCGCCGGCCTGGGCGTGCGCGGCCGGATGATGGGGGCACGATGATCGCGTGGCTCAAGGGCGACCTCCGGATGCGCGACGACGAGGGGCGCATCATCCTCGACGTCGGTGGCGTCGGCTACGCGCTGACGGTGCCCATCGGCGTGGCCGGCCAGGCCGAGCTCGGCGACACGGTCGAGCTCTTCGTGCACACCCACGTGCGCGAGGACCAGATCGCCCTCTTCGGCTTCGAGGACGAGGCCCAGCTCCAGGCGTTCAACGCGCTCCTCGGGGTCTCCAAGGTGGGGCCGAAGCTCGCCGTGAACGTGCTGAGCGGCATCGACCCGGCCGGCCTCGCGGACGCCATCGACCGCGGCGACCTGGCGCGCCTCGCGACCATCAGCGGCGTCGGCAAGCGCCTCGCCGAGCGGCTCTCGGTCGAGCTCCGCGGCAAGCTCGCGGTCGCGCCCCAGGCCACGACGGCCCGGATCGCCCCGCGCGGCGCCGAGCCGCAGACCTTCCGCGACCTCCGCTCGGCGCTCGCCAACCTGCAGTACCGACCCAAAGAGGTCGACGCCGCCCTCGCGCAGCTCCGCGAGGAGGCCCCCGACGCCGAGTTCGACGTGCTCCTGCGCCGCGCGCTGGCGCTCTTGAGGAAGTAGCGCCATGGCCGACGACGCCCGCCCCATCTCCCCGAGCCCCCGTGAGGACGACGCGCGCTTCGACAAGGCGCTGCGCCCCACGACCTTCGACGACTACGTCGGTCAGGCCGAGCTCCTCGCCAACCTCCGCGTCTTCGTGAAGGCCGCCGCCGGGCGCGGCGAGGCGGTGGACCACATCCTCTTCTCGGGCCCGCCGGGGCTCGGCAAGACGACGCTGGCGCACATCATCGCGCAGGAGGCCGGGTCCGACATCGTCGTCACCAGCGGCCCGGCCATCGAGCGCAAGGGCGACCTCGCCGGCATCCTCACCAACCTCAAGCCGCGCGACGTCCTCTTCATCGACGAGATCCATCGCCTCAACGCGGCGGTCGAGGAGAACCTCTACCCGGCGATGGAGGACTTTCAGTTCGACCTCGTCATCGGCGAGGGGACCTTCGCCCGGAACATGAAGATCACGCTCCCGCCGTTCACGCTGATCGGCGCGACGACGCGCTCCGGGCTCCTCACCTCGCCGCTCCGCGACCGCTTCGGCATCATCAACCGCCTCGACTACTACACGGTCGCCGAGCTCGAGCACATCGTGCACCGGTCGGCGCGGATCCTCGGGATCCCCATCCACGACCAGGGCGCCCTCGAGATCGCCCGCCGCTCGCGCGGGACCCCGCGCATCGCCAACCGCCTCCTCCGCCGCGTGCGCGACTTCGCCGAGGTCGACGGCCAGGGCGTCATCGACCTCGACATCGCGACCCACGCCCTCGGGCGGATGCGCGTGGACCAGGACGGGCTCGACCCGATGGACCGGCGCCTCCTCGAGACCATCATCGACAAGTTCGGCGGCGGCCCGGTCGGCGTCGAGACGATGTCGGCGGCGCTCAGCGAGGAGAAGTCGACCCTCGAGGACGTCTACGAGCCCTACCTCATCCAGGAGGGCTACCTGCAGCGGACCCCGCGCGGCCGCGTCGCGACCCCGAAGGCCTACAAGCACATCGGGCGCCGCCCCGGCGGCCGCACGGCACCGCCGACGGACGACCAGGGGTCGCTGTTCTGAGTCGGGCTCAGGCCTCGTCGCCGAAGACGGTGCCGAGGGAGCGGGCGGCGCGGACGAGCTGACCGTTCGGGTCGACGCGCTTCTGGTGGCCGATCGCCTCGCGGATCGGGACGTCGACGATCTGCGTCCCGCGCAGCGCCACCATGCGCCCGAAGCCGCCGTTGGCGACGAGGTGCGTGGCGGCCTCGCCGAAGCGGGTGCCGAGCACGCGGTCGAAGTTGCTGGGGCTGCCGCCGCGCTGGGTGTGGCCGAGGACGGTCACCCGCAGGTCGAGGTCGATGAGCTCCGAGAGCCCCGCGGCCACGCGCTGGGCGGCGCCGAAGAGGCGGCGCATCCCGCCGACCTCGCGCTCGCCGAGGTAGCTCGCCTCGCCGTCCGCGGGCTTGGCGCCCTCGGCCACGACGATGACCGAGTAGGGCTGACCGCTCGCGCGGCGCTCCTCGATGGCCCGCGCCACCGGGGCGAGGCGGTAGGGGATCTCGGGCAGGAGGATGGCGTGGGCGCCGCCGGCGAGCCCGGCCTGGAGCGCGATCCAGCCGGCGTCGCGGCCCATGACCTCGACCAGCATCACGCGGTCGTGGCTCTCCGCGGTGTCGCGGAGGCGGTCGATGGCGTCGGTCGCCACGCTCACGGCGGTGTCGAAGCCGAACGTGTAGTCGGTCGCGCCGAGGTCGTTGTCGATGGTCTTCGGCACGCCGACGATGTTCGGGAGGCCGCGGTCGATGCACTGCTGCGCGATGGCCATCGAGCCGTCCCCGCCGACCGAGACGAGGGCGTCGAGCCCGAGCCGCTCCCAGTTCTCGAGGACGCGGTCGAAGACGTCCACCTCGACCCGCTGGCCGTCGCGCTCGACGGCGTAGGCGAAGGGGTTCGACCGGTTCGACGTGCCCAGGATGGTGCCGCCGCGGGTGTGGATGTTGCGGACGGTGTCGTCGTCGAGCCAGCGGTTGCCGTAGGGCGAGCGATAGTCGAGGTCGATGAGGCCGCAGAAGGCGTCCTCGATGCCGAGCACGTCCCAGCCGTAGCCGCGGGCGGTCTTCACGACCGCGCGGATCACCGGGTTGAGCCCGGGGCAGTCCCCGCCGCCCGTCATGATCCCGATCTTCCGGATTGCCATGGCGACCCCTCCCGGTCCGACGCCGAGCCGATTGTGGCCCCGCGCGCCGCGCCACGCAAACCGCCCCGGCGAGGCCTCAGGTGCCGAGCTCTTCCGTCACCGGCATCGAGAGGCGCGTCGTCGCCGGCCGCCGTCGGGCCGCCTGGGGCTCGCCGGCGAGGTCGCGGAGCGCGCGTCGGACCTCGCTCGCGCTCGCCGGGCGGTGCGCCCGGTCCTTGGCGAGCAGGCGCTGCACCAGACGCTCGGCGCTGAGCGGGAGGTCGCGATCGGGCGCCACCGTATACATCGGCGGCACCGGCGCCTCGAGGTGCGCCTCATAGAGGCCGCGCCGCGAGTGGGCGGTGAACGGGAGCCGGCCGGTCAGCATCCGGTAGAGGACCACGCCGAACTGGTAGAGGTCCGTCCGCTGGTCGAGCGGCCCGGCCAGGACCTGCTCGGGCGCGAGGTACTCGGGCGTGCCGACGATGCGTCCGGTGGGATCGCCGAGCCAGACCATGTCCATGTGGCAGGCGATCCCGAAGTCGAGCAGCTTCACCCGCCAGCGATCGCGCTGGGTGAGGTCGATGTAGAGGTTGGTCGGCTTGATGTCGCGGTGGATGATCCGCGCCTCGTGGATGTGCTCGAGCGCGCGCAGGATCTGATCGGCGACCGCCAGCGCGTCCCCGAGCCGCAGCGGGCGCTGCTCGATCACGCGCTGCAGCGAGCGCCCCCGCAGGCGCTCCATCGCGCAGTAGAGGGCGCCGGTCTCGGTGAAGCCGTGCTCGTAGACGCGGGCGATGTGCTCGTGGTCGAAGCCGGCGCTGATGCTGATCCCGTGCCGCGTTCGCACCAGCTCCGGGGCGTCCTCGAGGGGCACGATCTTCAGCGCGACGGAGCGCAGCTGCTGCGTGTCCTGCGCGTGCCACACCGTCGTGAGCCCGGTGCCGAGGCCGATCAGGCGCCCGATCAGATAGCGACCCGCGACGAGCTGACCGCTGCGATCGGCGATCGGCGCAAGATCGTGTTCAGGACACCGTTGCGTTGCGGTCGACGACGGGCGCCAACATTGGGGGCAGACGTTTTGCACGAGACAAGACCCTGGTCGGCGGCTCCCCGGAGGGGCCGGATCTTCATGCAAGCACCCTTTCCGCGCTGCGGCAAACTTCTCGGTTAAATCGACGTTCCAGGCGGGGATCCGCGATCCTAAACGTCTGTTCTCGTTCGCTATGGCAGATCTTGAGGCGGGAAATCGTGGTACGCGGCGCTCATTGCGCGGGGCAACATATAGTCGAGCCCGCTGAAGGTGGCGAAGGGGTTGGCGGCGCTCACGCAGCGGGTCGGGTCGGCGAAATCCTTGGCCCAACGCCACGGGACGCACCAGCCGTCGGGATCGAGGTTGCCGCCCGTCGGTGGCGTGGCCGGGGCGCTCAGGAAGCGGGCGGCCGTCTCGTGCAGCGCCGCGTCGTCGTCGCCGAAGCGGTAGCGCGCGTACATGGCGTAGAGGGCGTTGCCCTCGGCGATCAGATCGGCGCGATCCACGATGGCCGAGAACCAATCGGGCGAGGTCGGATCGTCGTCGAGGGCGGCGACGGCCGCGTCCCCGCCGAGGCCGATGTTGAACTCGTTGCAGGCGATCGACTGCGCGTACGGGATCCCGAGGAGCGGCTGGAGATCGATCGTGTGCCCGGAGACGCAGGCGCTCGAGAAGCGGATCGCGTAGCGGATGAACCACTTCCCGATCGGCGCCTGGTCGGCGGGCGCGACCGGGAGACCGACGATGTGCCAGGTCGCGTCGAAGTCCGCCTTCGGCTGCCCGGTCACGCGGGCGAAGCCCTGGGCGAAGGCCCACGACACCCAGCGCTGGTCGTCCCCGCGCGCGACCGGCTCGCCGAGGATGTTGGTCATCTGGAAGGCCACGCGTTTGAGGTAGCCGCCGAGGCGGGCGGCGTGGGCGCGCGCCAGCGCCTTCAGGTCCACCCCGGCGTGGACGAGCGGGCCCGGCGTGGAGACGACGTCGGACAGCGCGCGCAGGGTGCCCAGCATCTGGTCGCCGGAGGGCTCGTTGTCGCGCGTGCCGAGGTTCGGCCAGCAGGTGCCGGCGACGGTCACGCACCAGTTGTTCTCGTAGTCCGGGCCGACGTCGCTGCGGTAGACGTAGCCGTCGAGCGGGTCGGAGACGAGGTAGCCGTGGGCCGCGTCCGCCGGCAGCGCGTCGAGCGCGGCGTAGCCGTCGAGGACCTCGTGGGCGTAGGCGAGCGACTCCTCGAGCCCGGCGGCGCGGTACTCGTAGATGAAGGTCGAGAGGGCGTAGCCCATCCAGAGGGTGTTGTCGCCGAAGGTCGGGACGCCCCCCTCGCGGCGGTCGGACACGCGGCCGGCCTGATAGTGCTGCGCCAGGAAGTGCGGTCGGTAGACGTCCCAGTACTTGGTGCCGAAGATCGCCCGCGGATCGAGCGGCCCGCTCGTATCCGTGGCCACGAAGGTGTCGGCGAGCGCCGTGTCCGCCTCGCTCGCGTCGGCGTCGTCGAGCGGCGTCACGTCGCCGTCCGCGTCGGGCCCGGTGTCGAAGGCGGCGGTGTCCTCCGCGTCCGCGGCCGAGTCCGCGGCGAAGACGTCGTCCGTGACCGCGTCATCGCTGTCGTCCTCCGCGTCCGTGGCGTCCTCGACGGGCGCCCCGGTGTCGCCGGCGTCGTCCGACACGATCCCGTCGTCGGTCCCGCCGCCGCAGGCGACGCCGGCGGTCAGGCACGACAAGGCCAGGGCCGCCACGCGCGCACGTCCCCTCATGCTCCACCTCCCGCGTCGCAGTCTAGCAGACCGCCGTGCGCCGCACGCACGCGCGGCCGGAGATGGCGCTCGCCCACGGCCCCTCTCTCGCATTGCACCTTGACGGCGCCGGGCGCGGTCGCGGATCCTGACCTCGCGCGATCTCGCGCGCTCTTCCCGGAAGATAGAGAGCTTTCGATGCCACATCTGCCGCGGATGCTGGTGCTGGTCGCGTGGGGGCTCGTCGTCAGCGGTGCGCTTGGGTGCGGCGCACAGGGCCCGAGCCCGACGAACGTCGCCGTCGCGATCGCCCCCCTCGACTTGCCCGGCGTCACCAACGTCACCTACACCCTGACCGTCTCCAACGAGAGCGGCGCGCAGGTGTGGACGCGCACCCTCGACGCCGACGGCGCCGGCGACGGCGTCGGCTCCGTGAGCTGGGTCGGGCCCTGCGACGCCGACGACGATCCGGACCTGGACGGCGCCGCGACCAACACCGTCGCGGTCACCATCGACAGCATCGTGACCGCCGCCGGGCCCCTCGTGGACGGGCTGGACTTCACCAACCCCGCGCCGGCCACCGCGCCCGCCACGCGCGCCGTCGCCTGCCGCGCCAACGCCGACGTCCCCGTCGACTTCGATCTCACCGTCGCGCGCCGCGCCGCCCAGGGCTTCTTCGACATCGCGGTCGCCTTCGAGGACGTCTTCTGCTCGGCCAAGCTCGACTGCGTGCGAGAAGGGCAGCCCCTCGAGCTCCTCTTCAACGCCGCGGGAGAGCGCGATCGCACCGTCGTCCTCGGCTTCGCCTGCACCGGAGGGCTCGGCGGCGAGACCTTCCTCTACCTCGACGCCATCGCCATCGACTGTGGCGCCGCCGGATCGGCGCAGATCGCGCCGGTCGGCCCGGCCGGCAACAAGGGGGCGCTGCCGCCCATCCTCTTCCAGCACGCCGTCTACTTCGGCGCCGAGCTCCTCCAGAGCGGCGCCACGAGCTGGGGCAAGGCCTACTGGAACGTCGCCCTCGGCATCGACGAGGCCGCGCTCTCGGCCACCTCGCCCTGCGTGCTCACCGCCCACGGCACCGCGACCTCGATCCGCTTCGACACCGGCGCCGCCCCGACCGGCGCGACCTGGCCCCAGGTCGACTGGGACGTCACGCTGAACGCCCTCGGGAGCGCGACGCTCACCTGCGCCAACCACGCGGTCTTCGCCCCGGGCAGCGGGGTCGCCGTCAGCTACGCCCAGGACGTCGTGTGGCCCTACGAGATGGCGCCCGATCTCCCCAACGACGGGGCCGGGGCGACGGCGAGCGAGAGCGGCGGCAACGCGGTGGCGCCCGCGTGGGCCACCGGACCGGACCTCGGCACGCTCACCTACGACGCCGCGCTCGACGTGACGCTCACGGCGACCGACGCCGACCCGGCGGACACGGTCACGTACTCGAGCCCGGATCTGCCGACCTGGCTCTCCCTCGACCCCGGCACCGGGCGCCTCACCGGGGCGACCGTGGACGAGGTGGCGCTCGGCGCCCTCAGCTTCGACGTCGTCGCCGACGACGGCCTCCACCAGACGACCCGGACCTTCAGCCTCTACGCGCAGTTCGCCCCCGCCTGCCACACCATCAAGGCCGCGAGCCCGGGGCTCTCCGGGGTCTCGGTGCACACCCTCGACGCGGTCGGCGACGGCACCGGCGTCTTCGACGCCCTCTGCGACATGACGACCTACGGCGGCGGCTGGACCCTGGTCGCCGCGCAGTTCGAGGCCGATCCGGTGCTCTGGGACGAGGGACGGCAGGCGGACTACGACCCGAGCCTGGCGAGCGCCGCCAGCTTCGCCCTGGTCGGCGCCGACCTCGTCGCCCACAACCAGGTCGCCTTCGGGCGCGCCGCCAGCACCGGCCCGGGCACCTGGGACGTCGCCGCGGTGGACTACCTCCACTTCACCTACGACCCGGCGGCCGACTACGCCGAGGTCCCGGTGAACGGGCTCGCCACCACGCGCAGCTACCAGCTCGATCGCCACCTCGGGGGCGTCCACAACTCGCACGATCCGGAGCAGTACCTCCAGACCGTGTCACCCGAGTGGCACGACACGCTGAGCCTCGATGCCGGCGGCGGCATGCTCTACACCTGGGCCTACTCGCCCAACTACACCACCGTCGAAGGGCGCGGCTTCGCCTTCGAGGCGGCCCGCTACACCGCCCCCGACAGCTTCGCCTGGGCCGTGTGGGTGCGCGACGCGCCCGGCAGCGTCGCGCCGAGCTACGCCGACTGCGACGCGTGGAAGACCGCGAACCCCGGCATGAGCGGCCTCTCGGTCCAGGTCATCGACCCGAGCGGCGCCGACCCGTTCCTCGTGATGTGCGACATGACCAGCTGGGCCGGCGGCTGGACCCTCGCGGCCATCAACTTCGAGCTCGACGCGATCCTCTGGGACGAGGGGCGCCAGGCGGACTACGAGCCGGCGCTGCGGCCCTCGAAGAGCTTCGCGCTGACCGGCGCCGACCTGCCGAGCCACGGCGAGGCCGCGTTCGGGCGCCTCCAGTACCTCGCCCCGGGCAGCTGGAGCCAGGGGATGATCGACTACATCGACGTCGTCTACGACCCGAGCGCCGAGTACCTGGAGGAGACCCACGCCGGCAAGGCGCCGCCCCAGACCGCCTCCTACCAGCTCGATCGGCACCACCACGGCGTCCACAACGGCCACGACCCCGAGGCGATCTACTACGACACGATCGCCTTCCCGCAATACGTCATCTGGAACGACACGCTGAGCTTCGACGTCGTGACCGGGGACACCACGCCCGACTACACCTGGGCCTTCAGCCCCAACTACACCGCCGACGACGAGCACAAGGGCTTCGGTTACCTCGGCTCCCTCGTGAACACCCTGGAGCCCTACGGCTGGGCGGTCTGGGTCCGCTGAGGGGCGCTACTCGGCGGGCACGCAGCTCGCCGCCAGCTCCTGGATCTTCACGTTGCTCGCGATCGGGCCGCCTCGCAGGCCCGCCGCGAGGAGCTGCGCCTCGCCGAAGACCTCGGAGATCGGCCGGTTTCTGGCCCCCATGGTGATCTGGATGCGGCCCCCGCCGATCGGCTCCATGACCTTGGGGACGCTCATGACCTCGCCGTCCACCAGGATCGCCAGGTAGGCGTCGGTCAGGCGCGCGGTCAGCGTCTCGAAGCGCTGCGCCCCGGCGGCCGTCAGCGCCGTCTGGACGATGGGGGAGTTGTCGAAGTCGCTGAACGTGGCGCGGGCCTGCTCGATGTCGCCGTCGCGGAGCTCGGACTGTCGGGCGACCGGCCAGATCCGCCAGCTCGGCGCGACGATCTTGCGCCCGGGGGGCGCGTCGATCCGCTCGGCCGCGGCCTCCTGGGTGCGGGTCGCGATCCCGGCGACCCGGGCTGCCACGTCGGTGCCCTCCGGCGCCGACACGAGGAGGTAGGGCTCGTCCCGCTCGCGCGCCACCCCGACGCCCTCGCCGAGCGCGGCCTTCACCTGGGCGATGAAGTCCTCTTCGGGGGCGAGCACCTCGCGGAGCGACAGCTGGTGCGGCTTCGCGAGCGCGTCCCGGACCGCGTTGCGCGCGGCCTCGAAGCCCTCGCAGCGGGCGCCGGCCCGGACCGCGACGTCGACGATCAGCCCGCTCTTCGCCGTCTCCTCGAGGGTGATCTCGCCGAGGGTGACGTCGTCGCGCTCGTCCACCACGGCCAGGCGCTCGCGGACCCGCTCGGCGGCCGCGGCGGGATCCCCGTCGAAGCTCAGCTCGAAGCGCAGGTGCCCGTTGGGCGCCGCGCCGCACGCGACGAGGAGCGTGGCGAGCACCACGGGGCCCGCCAGGTCGAAGGACAATCGCATCTCACCCTCCTCGGGGAGCGGGTCTCGCCGAGCGCACGCGCGCTCGACGGAGGAGCTCAATCCCGCGAGCTCAGGACTTCTTCCGGCCGATCATGAAGTCGAGCAGCCGGTCGATCCGGGCGCCGTAGGGCGGCAGCAGGAGGCCGATGGTGTTGAGGCGCGCCTGGTGGAAGACCGCGCGGCGGTGGGAGAAGGTCTCGAAGCCTTCGCGCCCGTGGTAGGTCCCCATCCCGCTGGGCCCGACGCCGCCGAAGGGCAGATCGTCCTGAACGATGTGGAGCATGGTCTCGTTGACCGAGACGCCCCCCGAGATCGTGTCGCGCAGCACCCGCTTCACGCGATCTCGGTCGCGGTCGAAGTAGTAGAGCGCGAGCGGCCGCGGGCGGGCGTTGACGTAGCGGATCGCGTCGTCGAGGTGGTCGTAGGGCACCACCGGGAGGACGGGGCCGAAGATCTCGTCCTGCATGACGCGCAGCGCGTCCGGCGGGTCGAGGAGGAGGGTCGGCGCGAGCTTCTTGCGCTCGGGGGGCAGGGCCTCGGCGGCCGGGTTGATCTCGACGACCTGGACCTCGGCGTCCCGCGCCTCGTCGACGTAGCCGGCGACGCGGCGGTAGTGCGCGTCGTTGACGACCGCGGTGTAGTCGGGGTTGTCGGCGAGGGTGGGGTAGGCCTTGCGGACGGCCTCGCCGAAGGCGGTGACGAAGGCGTCGACCTGATCCCGCGGGCACAGCACGTAGTCGGGCGCGATGCAGGTCTGCCCGGCGTTGAGGCACTTGCCGACGGCGACGCGCTCGGCCGCCTTCTCGATCGGGTAGTCGCGGTGGACGATCGTCGGCGACTTGCCCCCGAGCTCGAGGGTGACCGGCGTGAGGTGCTCGGCGGCGGCGCGCATGATGTGCCGGCCGACCCCGGTGGAGCCGGTGAAGAAGAGGTGATCGAAGGGCAGCCGCGAGAACGCGGCGCCGACGTCGGGGCCCCCGTTGACGACCCCCACGACGCGCGAGCTGAAGAGCTCGTTCATCATGTCGGTGAGGACGACGGCCGTCTGCGCGGTGATCTCGGACGGCTTGAGGAGGACGCGGTTGCCGGCCGCGATCGCCGAGGCGAGCGGCACCATCGCGAGCTGGAACGGGTAGTTCCACGGGGCGATGACGCCGACCACGCCGAGGGGCTGGTAGAGCACCTCGTTCGCCGCCGGCTTGAACAGCATGTCGACGTGACGGCGCGAGGGCTTCATCCAGCGCTTGAGGTGCTTCTGGACGTACTTCACGTAGCTGACGACGACGAAGACCTCGGCCATCGCGGTCTCGTGCCGCGAGCGGCCGCCGAAGTCGGCGTCGATGGCGTCCGCGATGCGGCCCTCCCAGCGGCGGGTCGCGTCGAGGATCCGCTCGAGCGCGTCCATGCGCTGCGCGTAGGTGAGGCCTCCGGCCTCCTCCCACCCGGTCTTCAGGGCGGCGAACGCCTCGTGGACGACGGCGTCGGCCGACGCGGCGGGCTCGACGGACGAAGCGGCGGTCATGCGGCACCTCCTGACTCTGGAGGCCCGCAAGTTACGCCCGCGCTCGGCGGTGGTCCAGTCGGCGCCGGCTCCGCGGAGGAGGCGCCAGTCGCCGAGGCGCCTCCCCGCGTTCGCTCAGTTCGCTTCGCTGGTCGCGGAGGCCTTGACCTCCTCCATGTCGAGCTCGCCCACCTTCTCGACGATCTCGTCGAGGGCGGAGGCCGGCAGGGCGCCCGCGGTGCGGTAGACCACCACGCGGTCGCGGATGACCATGAGCGTCGGGATCGACTGGATCTGGAAGTAGGCCGCGAGCTCGCGCTGGTCCTCGGTGTCCACCTTCGCGAAGACCGCGTCGGGGTGCTTCTCGGAGGCCGCCTCGAAGGTCGGCGCGAACATCCGGCAGGGACCGCACCAGGCCGCCCAGAAGTCGATCAGGACCGTCTTGTCCTCGGCCACGAGCTCGTTGAAGTTGTCTTTCGTCAGCGTCACGGTCGCCATGGAGGCTCCTCCGGTTGCGATCCCTTCTCTGGAATCGATCGGACGGGACATTAGGCGCGGATCGGTTCCGCGCAACCGACCCTCGCACGATTGTCGTCGCGTGCCCACGGGCGGCGGCGAACTCGCCACCAGGTGATGGCCGCGAAGCAGACGATCTCCGCGGTCAGCCCGAGCCACGCGCCCAGCGCGCCGAGGCCCGCCGGCATCGCGAGCGCCCAGCCCACCGGGAGCATGACGAGCCACTGCGTCGTCACCCCGGCGAGCATGACGAAGCGGGTGTCCCCGGCCCCGTTCAAGACCCCCTGGAAGACGTTGCAGGCGGCGTCGAAGACCTGGAAGGCGGCGCCGACCAGCAGCAGATCGCGGGCCAGCACGAGCACCTCCGGCGTCGGATCGAAGATGCCGAGGAGCGGATCCGGCGCCAGCACGAAGACGAGCCCGCAGACCGCCATCAGCCCCGCCGCCAGGCGCAGGCCGTGGCGGCGCAGGTCCGCGATCTCCGACGCCCGGCCGGCCCCGACGAGCTGCCCCGCGAGGATGGAGCAGGCTTCGCCGATGCCCATGCCGGGCAGGAAGCTCACGCTGATGATGCGCACGGTGACCACGTGGGCCGCCAGGTGCGCGTCGCCCACCTGCGCCAGGATCGCGCTGAAGACCGCGAAGCTGCCGACGTGCAGGGCCGAGCGCAGCCCGAGCGGGGCCCCGAGGCGCCACACGAGCCCCATCAGCGGCCGCCCCGGGCGGCGGGGGTAGCGCGCGATCTCGCGCCGGAGCCGCGCCGCCAGGATGACGAAGGACACGCCGTAGGCGAGGACCGTCGCCGCCGCGGCCCCGGCCACGCCCATCGCGGGCACCGGGCCGAGCCCGTGGATGAGGAGCGGGTCGAGGGCGATGTTGGTCGCGTTGGCCGCGAGGGTGGCGACCATCGGCAGGCGGGTCTCGCCGCGCCCCTGGAGCCACGACGACAGCGCGTAGGTCCCGAAGGCCAGCGGGCCGCCGAGGACGCGCACGGCGAAGTAGCTCGCGGCGTGGGCGGAGGTCTCCGGTGACGCGCCCTGCAGCGTGAACGCCACGTCCGCGCCGAAGGCGAGCGACATCTCGACCGCGCCCATCCCGAGCGCGAGCCACAGCCCGAGCCAGAGCAGCCGCTCGACGGCGCCCTCGTCGCGCGCACCGGTGCGCTGCGCGACCGCGACCTTCAGGCCGGTCAGGAGGCCGTCGCCGAAGCTGTGGACGGTGAAGTGGGTCGACAGGGCGAGCCCCATCGACGCCAGCTGCGGCGTGCCGAGCTGGCTGACGAAGAGCGTGTCGGCCACCGACATCGCGGTGTACGACAGCATCGAGACGACGATGGGCCAGGCGAGGTCGACGACCTGGTGGAGGCCGACGGCCCTGGGCAGGCTTTCTTTTTCGAGCGGGCGAGACACGGGACACCTCATGGGCGCCACGCCCAGCGGTGGGCGTGGCGCGTTCGGGGCGCGGGCGCTCCGGTCCGGGGAGACCGGGCGGCAGAGCGCGGGCGGGACACGACGAGCGGTCGACGGCGCACCGGGAGCGGAGGCTCCGGCGCCGTCGGGGAGAGCGGGCTACGCTGGGAGACGGGCGGTCAGGACCCTCGAATCTGGGCCCGACCGCGGGGGCTCACCCGGCGACTCGCGAATTCCGCCGTCGCACGACGACAACGCCGAGACCCTGGAACGGCGCGATGATCGACGGGGTGGTCGCTGCGGTGAGCGCGGGCTGCATCATGATTTGGTGCATCGTGACCTCCATCGTCGGCGCGCGCGTCTACAGGACGCGTTGGCGACAGACCCCCACGCCTACCCTGCCGGGGGATCCCAGGTCAAGAGGGAAGCACCCGCGATCTTGAAGCGCCAAGTCGGGGGGTGAGTGAAAGCACCCGCTTTGCATTTCCGCGGCGTGCGGACGTGTCCCATCGGCGAGTTACGTTTGTTCGCAGACTCTTAATAATTCGGAATCGTTGCCGATGTAGGGCCGGTGTCGTTCACGATCCATCCAGGTGCTGTGCGAAATATCACAATCACGCCAGCCTGGACGGCGCTGGTCCCGGGTGATATCGCACGGCCATCCGGCGCGACCGGATCCCGGGGACGCGGGCAAGTATCGATGGTGACACGCCAATCGCGCGAAGCCCCGGGTTGGCACGCCGTATGCTGGGTGGCGGGCGGCCGCGAGCCGCGGACGAACCAGGGGTAGACCGGAACCATGCAAAAAGTGCAATCGAAGCTCGTTTACAACTTCGAGGAAGCCGACGCGACCATGCGCGACCTCCTCGGTGGCAAGGGGGCGAATCTCGGTGAGATGACCCAGCTGGGCCTCCCCGTGCCGCCCGGCTTCACCATCACCACCGAGGCGTGCCGCTACTACAGCGCGAACAACGCCGTGCCCGATGGCCTCTACGACGAGGTGAAGGTCGCCCTCACCGCGCTCGAGAAGAAGCTCGAGAAGGGCTTCGGCGACGCCACCAACCCGCTGCTCGTCTCCGTGCGCTCCGGCGCCGCCGTGTCGATGCCGGGCATGATGGACACCATCCTGAACCTCGGCCTCAACGCCGAGACGCTCAAGGGGCTCATCGCCGCCTCGGGCGACGCGCGCTTCGCGTGGGATGCCTACCGCCGCTTCGTCATGATGTTCAGCGACGTCGTCCTGGGCATCTCGAAGTCGCGCTTCGAGAAGATCTTCGCCGAGGCCAAGAAGGCCCTCGGCGTCAAGCAGGACACCGACGTCCCGGCCGAGATCCTCGAGAAGGTCTGCGGCGACTTCCGCGCCCTGGTCGCGCAGGTCCGCGGCGAGGGCTTCCCGGATGACCCGTGGACCCAGCTCTCGCTGGCCGTCGAGGCCGTGTTCCGCAGCTGGAACAACGATCGCGCCATCGTCTACCGCAAGCAGGAAGGCATCCCGGACGCGATGGGCACCGCCGTCAACGTCCAGGCGATGGTCTTCGGCAACCTCGGCAACGACTGCGGGACCGGCGTGGCCTTCACGCGCGACGCGGCGACCGGCGAGCGCACGCTCTACGGTGAGTACCTCATGAACGCCCAGGGCGAGGACGTCGTCGCCGGCGTTCGCACCCCGGTGCCGATCTCCGCGCTGCAGAACGAGAACGCGCGCATCTACGGCGAGTTCGTCGCCGTCTGCGACCGCCTCGAGCACCACTACCACGACATGATGGACCTCGAGTTCACCATCGAGCGTGGCCGCCTCTACATGCTCCAGGCCCGCGTCGGCAAGCGCACCGGCGCCGCCGCCGTCCGCATGGCCGTCGAGATGGTGGCGGAGGGCCTCATCACGAAGGAAGACGCCGTCAAGCGCGTCAAGCCGGCGCTCCTCGACCAGCTCCTGCACCCGCGCATCAACGAGGCCGACGCCAAGGCGAAGGGCGTCAAGGCCCTCACCATCGGCCTCGCCGCGTCGCCGGGCGCCGCCGTCGGCAAGATCGTCTTCCACGCCGACGACGCCGTCGCGCAGAAGGCCGCCGGCGAGAAGGTCCTGCTCGTCCGCGAGGAGACCAACCCCGACGACGTGCACGGCATGCTGAGCGCGCAGGGCGTCCTCACCGCCCGCGGCGGCAAGACCTCCCACGCCGCCGTCGTGGCCCGCGGCTTCGGCATCCCCTGCGTCGCCGGCGCCGAGGAGATCCACATCGACGAGGAAACCGGCGTCATGGTCGTCGGTGGCAAGACCTACCGCGAGGGCGACTGGCTCACCCTCGACGGCACCACCGGCGCCGTCTACGGCGAGCAGCTCGCCCTCGAGCCGGCCTCGGTGACCGGCGACTTCGAGACGCTGATGAGCTGGTGCGACGAGTTCCGCACCCTCGGCGTCCGCACCAACGCCGACAACCCGCGCGACGCCGCCCAGGCCATCGCCTTCGGCGCCGAGGGCATCGGCCTGTGCCGCACCGAGCACATGTTCTTCGAGGCCGACCGCCTGCCGATCGTCCGCGACATGATCCTCACCAACGACGAGACCCAGCGCAACGCCGCGCTGGCCAAGCTCGAGGTGGTGCAGCAGGGCGACTTCGAGGGCATCTTCAAGGTCATGGACGGGCGTCCGGTGACGATCCGCCTCCTCGACCCGCCCCTCCACGAGTTCCTCCCGAGCTACGAGGAGCTCGTCAAGCAGGTGACCGAGCTCAAGCTCGCCGCCAACGTGCTCGGCGGCCATGCCATCGAGCAGCTCCTCGACGAGAAGACGGCCCTCCTCAAGGCGGTCGAGTTCCAGCGCGAGTCGAACCCGATGATGGGTCTCCGCGGCGTGCGCCTCTCGATCATCCTGCCGGGCCTCGTGAAGATGCAGACCCGCGCGATCATGCGGGCGGCCGTCAAGGTGCAGCAGTCGGGCATCGTGGTGCGCCCCGAGATCATGATCCCGCTCGTCGGGCACATCAACGAGCTCAGCCTCATCAAGGGCCAGCTCGAGCAGGTCGCCAAGGACACGCTGGCCGAGGCCGGCGTCGACGTGGCGTACAAGTTCGGCACCATGATCGAGATCCCGCGCGCGGCCCTGACCGCCAACGAGATCGCGGCCGAGGCCGAGTTCTTCAGCTTCGGCACCAACGACCTGACGCAGATGACCTTCGGCTACAGCCGCGACGACGCGGAGCCGAAGTTCCTCAAGCGCTACGTCGACCAGAAGATCCTCGACGCCAACCCCTTCGAGACCGTCGACCAGACGGGCGTCGGGCGCCTCATGCGCTTCGCGGTCAACGAGGGGCGCGAGGTGCGTCCGGATCTCAAGTGCGGCATCTGTGGCGAGCACGGCGGCGACCCGGCGTCCGTCGCGTTCTGCCACGAGATCGGGCTCGACTACGTGTCCTGCTCGCCGTTCCGCGTGCCGATCGCGCGCCTCGCGGCGGCCCAGGCTGCGCTGGCCAGCAAGGCCTGAGATCGATAGCGGGCCTCCCGCCCGCGTCGTGAGATGACGAGGCCCCATACCTCCGCGGTGTGGGGCCTCTCTTCGTCTGGGGCCCGGGGCCGCGCTAGCCCCAATGCCGGTCACCTAGGGATAACCCTATGAGATCGAACACATCTTTTCACCACGGAGGCCACGGAGGGCACGGAGGATGTGGGGCTGCTCGAGCCGAAACTCCGAGCGCGACCCGCTCCCCCCTCCGTGATCTCCGTGCTCTCCGTGGTGAAAAGCCGTGCCGTTTCATCGCCCTGCGGCCTATCTGATCGGCATTGCCGCTAGCCCGCGATGCGCACGGCCTCGCTGTGGACCTTCATGCGGAGCCGCAGGACGTGGGCCGCGCTGCGCTCCATGAGGTGCAGCGCGTAGGCCTCGTTCCGCTGCACGAAGCGCAGCGACAGCTCCACCGCCCCGGCGAGCCAGGCGGTCGGCTCGCTCCCGAGGACGCCGGCGCGGGCGTGCTGCGCGAGCGCGGCCGACAGCGACGCGTCCGTCGACAGCCCGACCCGGGCGTGGGCGGCTCGCTCGGCCTCGAGGCTGTAGGCCAGGGCCATGGCGACGTCGAGCTTCACCTCGCCGTCGAAGCTGACGAGCACGGTCTCGGGGCGGGCGTCCTCGTCGGCCAGCAGGATCGGCCGGCCGAGCGGCGTCCGGTGCTGCGAGGTCGCCTCGAGGGCCGTCGCGACGCGCCCGGCGACCCAGCTCGCGAGCGGCTGCGGCATCGGCTCGTGCATCGTCTCGAGGTCGCTCAGCAGCTCGGCGAGGGACAGCCCGTGGACGAGCTCCTCCACGACCAGGTCCGAGCCCGCGACGCGGCGGATGTCGAGGATGCGCGCGATGTTGGGGTGCTGGAGCGACTTCGCCCGGCCGATCTCGGACAGCGCCGCGTCGGCCTCGGCCGCGCCGTAGCCGCTCGAGGGGCGCGTGAGCTGGCGGACGGCGACCGGGATGGGCACCCCGTGGTGCCCGCGCAGCGCGCCGACGAAGGTGTCGCCGAGGGGTCCGCGTCCGATGCGGTAGAAGAGGAGCAGGTCCCCGAGGTCGATGCCGACCGGCACGAAGCGCGTGCCCGGCAGCGGCGTCACGTGGTGCCGCGCCTCCATCCGCGCGCGCATGCTCGCCAACGCGGCGAGGAGCTCGTGCGGATCGCCGTCGGTCGCGCCGTCGAGGCTCAGCCCGCGCCGCGTCACGGTGTGTCGGCGCTGCCCCGTGCGGGGCTTGGTCCGGTTGAGCTTGCGGGGGGAGGCGGCGCTTCGCGGGATCGGCGGCGGCTCGAAGTTGAGCCAGACCGGCGAGGTCAGCGCGTTCAGCGCCGCGGTGACCCGGCCCTCGTGGTCGCGCGCGGTCACGCCGGCGCTCCGCGTGAGGTCCTCGAGCTGCTTGTCGGAGAGCCTCGCGAGGGTGTCGCGCAGGAGCCCTCGCAGGTCGGCGCCCAGCTCGGAGTGATCCGTCGGCGCGAAGCGCAGGCTCCGGAGGGGGTGACCGGCGATCCACGCCAGCATGTGGGTGACGTAGTGCCGGTACCCCTCGCATTCGGAGAAGACCTCGCTGTGCTCGCACACGAAGTCGAGGTCTTCCTCCGGGTGCCGCCCCCGGTGCGGCTCGCGTGCATGGAACGCCAGCAGCAGCGCAATCGCCGGGTCCTCCTCCAGGGCTTCGACGTCTTCGAGGCGCTCGAAGCCGACGCCGCGCGCGTAGCCGCCGACCGCGCAGAGCGCCGCCTCGGCTCCATCGGCGCCGAAGTAGACCTGCACCGCCGGGCGCAACGCCGCCAGCAGCCCGACGAGCCGCAGCGGGGCCACGCCGAGACCTGTCGTGGACCAGTCACGCGGCGGGGAGGCGCCGCGTCCAAGACAGGCTCTGGCGATGAGCTCGAGCGGCGCGGGCCACGTCAACGTGGTCACGTTGGCGCTCTGCTCGTGCTCGTCGAGGCGATACCACAGGATGCGCTCCCGTACGCTGAGGGGGGCGATCACTTCCGGGGCCGACCCACCCAGGATGACGAGGTGGTCGATATGCCCGGCGGTCAGCTCACGCAGACCCCACGAGCGCTCAGCAGCGTTGCCGACGTCGCCAGCGCCCGCCAGGCGAAGCGTCGCGGTGACGAGGGCGCGAAGGCTCACGTCCCCACCCACGACTCCTATCCTGGGAGCACCGGTCTCGCCGCAACCTGCCACGGGTTGCAGCTCCTGGCGTTCCATACGGCGACGGCCTGCATCGGCCGTGCCACGCGACCGCTTCAGAATACACGCGGTGGAGTCTCGCCCGCCCGGGACGCGATCGTGCCGAATCACCCGTCGGTTGTTGATCCCGGCACACCGTCGGGCGCGCCCAGACCGGTCAGTCCTCGCGGACCCCGGCCAGCCAGCTGAGCACCCCGTGCGCGGCGCGGATCTCCGCCCGGCGCGGCTGGGCGCGCACCATCAGCTGCTCGAAGCGCGCCCGCAGGAGCGCCACGCGCTGGTCGTCCGCCCGGTAGCGCGGGCTCGCCGAGACCTCGTTCCAGACCCGGTCGAAGAGCGCCGTCAGGTCCTGGCGGCTCGCGAGCACGGTCTCGTCCTCCGCCTCGTCCTGGGCGCGCACGCCCGGGCGCTGGAGCGCCTGGCGCCGCAGCTCGTAGCTGGCGACCTGCACCGCCGCCGCCAGGTTGAGCGAGGACAGCGAGGCGCTCGTCGGGATCCGCGCCAGGGCGTTGCAGGTGACGAGCTCGGTGTTCTCGAGCCCCGTCCGCTCGTTGCCGAAGACGAAGGCCACGCGCCCGCGCTGCGCCCAGGCCAGCGCCTCCGCGGCGGCGTCCTCGACGTTCACGACCGGCGCGCCCTCGACGCGGTCGCGGGCGGTGAAGCCGACGACCCAGACGCAGTCGGCCACGGCCTCGTCCAGGGTCCCCACGACGTGGGCGCGGTCGAGCAGGTCGGCCGCGCCGGTCGCCCGCGTCGTCGCCTCGGGGTGGGGGAACTCGCGCGGGCTCACCAGCGCCAGGTCCGACAGCCCCATCACCTTCATCGCGCGCGCGGCCCCGCCGATGTTGCCCGCGTGGCTCGTCCGGCACAGCACCACCCGGAGCCCGGCGAGGACCTCCGGCTCGACTTCGTTCGTGTTCATGGCCGGGCCACATACCAGACCGGCGCCGGCCGAGGGAAGCAAAGCCCGCCACGGGTGGGTCTCGGGGCCCGATCCGCGTTACCCTGCGGGCGTGGACGCCCCCCTCCTCAGCCCGTCACCCCGCGTCGCCCGCGTGCTCGTGCTCCTCGGGCTCGCGCTCGGCGCCTGCGCGGCGCGCGACGCCGCCTCCGACACGGTGGAGCCACACGACGTCGACGCCGTCGAGATCGTCGCCGACACCTCCGAGCGCGACGGCGATGACATCAGCTCCCTCGACACGGCGCCGCCCGCCAGGCGGTGCAACGGCTACGCGGCGCTCTGCGACCGGCGCCTCGACGAGATCGTCTTCCCGGCCACCCACAACAGCATGTCGAGCGCCGACGACGGCTGGCTCGGCCCGAACCAGACCCACGACGTCCCGCAGCAGCTCGCCGACGGCGTGCGCGCCCTGCTCATCGACACCCACGCGTGGAACGGTGGGGCCTACCTCTGCCACGCGGTGTGCGAGTTCGGCCACCAGCCGCTGGCCGAGGCGCTCGGGGAGATCCGCGCGTTCCTCGACGCCCACCCGGACGAGCTGATCGTCCTCGTCATCGAGGACGCCCTCGGCAAGGAGCCGACCCTCGCCGCCTTCGCCGAGAGCGGGCTCGACGCCTACGCCCTGGAGCTGACCCCGGGGGAGCGGCCGCCGGTGCTCGCCGACGCCCTCGACGCCGGCACCCGGGTGCTCGTGACCTTCCAGAGCGCCGGCCCGCCGCCCGGCTGGTACCACAACGTCTGGGACTACACCTTCGACACCCCCTACTCCTTCGCGTCCGCGGACGAGCTCAGCTGCGCCTGCAACCGCGGCTGCGACGGGCGCGCGACGAAGCCCTTCTTCCTGCTCAACCACTTCATCACCCGCGCCATCGGCTCGATCGACGACGCCGAGGAGGTCAACCGGCGCGACGTGCTGCTGACCCGCGCGCGCGCCTGCGAGGCGGCCCTGGGGCACCTGCCGAACCTCGTCGCGGTCGACTTCTACGAGGTGGGCGACCTCTTCGACGTCGTCGCGGCGCTGAACGGGGTCGAGGGCGCGGCGACGACGTCACCCTGAGCTTCCTGCGGTCTCCGTTGGACGCCGCTCGGGGGCGTGCTAGATTCGCCGCGTCGAGGAGGCTCGCCCGAGCCTCGGGTACGCGGGTACGACCGAGGCCGAGCCGATGGTCGTGATCTGCGGCCACGGATCGACGAGCCTCCTCCGGTCTTTGGCTGGAGAGATCATGAGCTTCCGTTGCATCGTGATGGGCGCCGCCGGGCGCGACTTCCACGACTTCCAGACGTTCTTCCGGAGCCACCCCGACTTCAGGGTCCTGTGCTTCACCGCGGAGCAGATCCCCTTCATCGACCAGCGGAAGTTCCCCAAGTCCCTCGCGGGGCCCGACTACGATGAGGACATCCCCATCTACAACGAGGGCCGGCTCGAGGAGCTCATCCACGAGTACCGGGCCGAGTTCGTCTTCCTGAGCTACAGCGACCTCCCCCACGCCGAGGTCATGCACAAGGCCTCGCGCGTCCAGGCCGCCGGGGCGAGCTTCGTGCTCCTCGGGCCGAACCACACCATGCTCGAGAGCACCAAGCCGGTCGTCGCCGTCACGGCCGTGCGCACCGGCGCCGGCAAGAGCCCCATCTCGCAGCTCGTCGCCGGCCACCTCGTCAAGGGCGGGCGCCGCGCGGGCGTGCTGCGCCACCCGATGCCCTACGGCGACCTCGAGAAGCAGGCCGTGCAGCGCTTCGCGACCGAGGCCGACCTCGACGACCACGAGTGCACCGTCGAGGAGCGCGAGGAGTACGCCCCCTACGTCGAGCGCGGGCTCGTCATCTTCGCGGGCGTGAACTACCAGGGCATCCTCGACGCCGCCGAGGGCGAGAGCGACGTCATCCTGTGGGACGGCGGCAACAACGACACGCCCTTCGTCCGCCCGAAGCTGTGGATCGCCGTCCTCGACGCCCTCCGCCCCGGCCACGAGGTCGGCTTCTACCCCGGCGAGACCAACTTCCGCGCCGCCGACGTGCTCGTCGTCAACAAGGTCGACCAGGCCGACCCGGCCGAGCTCGACCGGATGATGAGCCGCATCGCCGCCGAGCGCCCGGATGCCGCCGTCATCACCGCCGAGCTCGCCGTCGTCGCCGACGAGGACGCGATCCGCGGTAAGCGCGTCCTCGTCATCGAGGACGGGCCGACGACGACCCACGGCGGCATGGCCTTCGGGGCCGGCCACGTGGTCGCGCGCCGCGCCGGCGCCGCGGAGCTCGTCGACCCGCGCCCGCACGCCGTCGGCAGCATCGCGGCGACCCTCGCGAAGTACACCCACGTGACCGAGATCCTCCCGGCCATGGGCTACTCCGACGAGCAGCGCGCCGACCTCGCCGAGACCGTGCGCCGCGCCGCCCCGGACGTCGTCGTCGACGCGAGCCCCGCCCGCGTCGCGCGGCTGCTCGGGATCGATCTGCCGGTGGTCGAGGTCGACTACCGCTTCTCGCAGCGCTCGGGCCCCGATCTCCTCGACCTCGTCGAGGCCGCCATCAAGGGCGACTGACCGGCCCGCGCGGGGTGTCGCGTCGGGGCGGTCCGAGGTATTTTCGAACCGACCCCGACAAGCCGTCTCTGGAGGGAGCCCCCCGCGTGGGCGGGGGGCTCCCATCCCCCACCGGAGGACACCCCATGCTACGCCGAAAGCTGCACCTCTTCGCCATCGCCCTGTTCGGTCTCGCCGCCTGCGCGACCACGGCCCCGCCCGCGGCCCTGGCGCCCCCGACCCCGCCTCCGCCGCCGGGGCCGAGCGACGACGGCATCGACGAGCCGGAAAGCGGCTATTGGGAGCGCACGGGCCCCGGGCTCTGGCTCTACGACCTCGGCGCCGGCTTCCCGGCCAGCCTCCAGCTCGGCGTGAACGACGTCGGCGGGCGCGGGATCCTGCGCGTCGCGCTCCCGCCGGGCGCCACCCAGGCGACCGTGACCGCGCTCGCCGTCGGCTACACCCGGGACGCCACCGAGGACGGGAGCGCCGACCCGAGCGCGAGCGGCGAGGCGACCTGGACCTTCTACGCCGACGACCACGGTGCGCCCGGCGCCGAGCTGGGGCACGTCGACGTGACGGTGGACGCGGCCACGGTCCCCCCGCTCGACGAGGGCGGCGAGCCCATGAGCCACGTCGTTCCGGGGATCGAGGTCGGGCCGGTCTTCTGGCTGGCCTTCACCGTGCGCTCGGGGCAGCCGCGCGTCGGCGGGATGTACGTCAACCGTGGGCCCGAGGACATCGAGTTCCGCGACCTCTTCTACCAGCCGACGCGGACGTCGCCGCTCGACAACCCGGTGAACGCCCGGCCCTACGTGGCGCTGACCTTCGCGGGCCTGGGGCGCTGACGGACGGCTTACGATCCCGCGAGGTTGCACGTGCCAAGCGGGGGTGGCGGGTGTAGGATGCGCGCGATGGAAAAGCACCACCCCACCCTCCTCCGGGTGATGACGCCGTTCCCACAGTGCATCGCGCCGAGCGCGTCCCTCGACGAGGCGGCGGCGGTGATGGAGCAGCATCAGATCCACCATCTCCCGGTGCGCGAGGACGACGCCCTCGTCGGGATGCTGACCGAGCGGGACCTGGTCACGGCGCGCCTCGCGGCCCGCAGCCACGAGGAGCGGGTCACCGTCGGCGAGGTGTGCCGCCGCGACGTCCACGTCGTCGACGTCACCCACTCCCTCGCCGCGACCGTGCGGGAGATGGCCCAGCACCACGCCGGCTACGTGCTCGTCAAGCGCGACGAGCACCTCGCCGGCATCGTGACCACCACCGACCTGTGCGCGCTGCTCGCCGAGATCCTCGACCCGGACATCGACGACATCATCGCCTGAGCCAGAAGCGCGAAGCTCCCCTCCGGGCGGGCCGGAGGAGAGCTGGGTAGAAGGTGGGTCCGAGGGGCGGCACTGCGTGGGGTTCGGTCACACCGCCTGGGGATACGGGGGCGTCCAGCGCCAAGCAAACTGCCTGGCCGGCGGATGCGACCCGCTGGGCGGCCCGACGGAAGCTTGAAAGACGTCCGGTCTGTCTGCGCTTCCGTCGAACCACCGAGCAGGCCGCCTCCTTGGCCATTCAGCTCGCTTGTCACTGGCCGACCCCTGGGCGGTTCGGCTGCGGATGTCGTCCTGGACCCTCGATCGCCCGCTGGGCGTCTCGCGGGGCATCGACCGGCGTCCGCCGCCGAATCTTCACGCGGGGGGCGATTTTCTCCCCGCCAGGACCCGCCCGGGCGGCGCTCACCCGCGCGGGTCGCGGGCTTCGGCGATGTTGGGGACGCGATCCGTCAGCGGACCCAGATCCGTCCCCACTCGCCGAGCTGCGTGCCGAGGCCGACGGTCGAGTAGTCCTGGCCGCAGTGCGGCTCGGCGGTGCGGACGATGTAGCGGTTCACGCCGCCGCCGAAGCCGTGCCACTCGGCGTAGTTCTGGTAGTAGGTCAGGTTCGAGGGCTTGGCGACGTTGTCCGACGGGTCGTAGGTCTCCGTCACCGACCCGCTGATGTCCTCGAGGTTGGTGTGGCCCGCGGTGGGCAGGGTGCGGAAGCGGTACACCGTGACGCCGTTGCTGGCGTGGCACTGGAGGCGCATCGCCTGGTACGGCGGCACGTCGGTCTGCGTCCAGGGATAGACGAACGCGCCGAGCGTCGCGTACTGGGCCGGCACCGAGTAGCTCGGGTACCAGCCGCTCGCCATCAGGGTCCACCCGCCGCCGTCGGTCGTCATGTCGCAGTACACGTCGCGCGGCGGGTACGGGCCCGCGCCGTCGGTGTCGATGGTGTACACGCCGTCGCCGGTGAGGCCCTGGTACGCGTAGCTCGGCGCGGTCGGGTGGAGGTAGGCGTCGCAGCTCGGGGCGTAGGTGCCGTCGTACCAGCTCCGCCCGGTCCCGTTGGCCACGACACCGAACACGAAGGGCGCCGCCGGGATGCTCGGCCCGAAGTGGTAGGTGAAGCCCTCTTCGGCGCCGCCGGTGGCCGTGTAGACGGTCGTCACGGCGGCCGTCGCGCTCCCGAACGTGAGCTTCTCGGAGCCGCAGGTCCCGAGGTCGGCGTCCCAGCGCACCACCGGGTAGACCGCCCCGGCGGCGATCTGGCCGCCGTCGACGTTGTCGCTGGTGTTGGCCGAGTCGTCGGCGGTGGCGCGCGTCCGGAGCCGGCAGCTCCCGATGTCGCCGGTCACGCCGAGCGCCACGTTCCAGTACACCTTCTGGGCGTCGACGCCGCCGCTGGTCAGCTGCTCCTCGCCGCGGAAGACGGCCACCTGGTAGAGGTAGGTGTCGGCGTCGACGGCGTTGACCCCGACGGCCGCGCAGCCCGTGACCGCGCCCGCCGGGCAGAGGTTGCCGGGCCCGCCGGCCGGGTCGAGGGTCAGGTCGGCCGCGAAGTCGACCCCGCTGTTCGGGGCGGTGCAGTCGAGCTCGAGCGCGTCCATGTAGAGCTCGGTGACGACGTCGGCGGCCGTCCCCGCGGTGCACGCGAAGCCGAGCACCAGCGTCCGGGCGCGGGCGCCGGTGGCGTCGAAGAGCAGCTTGATGTCCTCGGCCGGCGTGCAGCCGTTGGCGTCGGCGTCGTCGCAGCAGTCGAGCTTGGCCGAGCAGTAGATGTCGTCGAAGTTGAGCGCGATGTCGAAGAAGCCCTGCTGGGCGGGGCGCATCAGCGTCACGTCGAACTGCACGGCGGCGTCGACGTTGGGCGCGCAGGTCACGACCTGCGTGAGCGGCCCGGTCACGGGCACGGTCGGGTTCTGGAAGTCGACCGCCGTCCCGGTCACCGCCCCCGCCCCGGTCGCGGCGCCCGAGGCGAAGGTGCCGGCGTCCGCCGCGAGGATGTCGCCGTCGTACACGCCGACCACCCAGACCTTCACCGTGTTCTCGCTCACCGCCGGGTCGGCGTCGCACGGGCCGACGTAGCTCGCCGAGCCCGCGCTGTCGCCGTGGGTGCTCGAGGTGACGCGCCGCTGCCACACGACCGCGCCGTCGCCGTTGTCGACCTCGAGGTCCCAGACGACGTCGCCCACCCCCACGAGGTTCAGGGCCGCGACGTCGATCTGCACGCCGGGGCCGTCGAAGCCTCGGCCGGAGACCGGCGCGTCGCCTTCCGCAGCGCACGCCCAGAGACCTGCACACAGGGCGAGCGCGACCAGAGCACGCGATTGCATGATCAGACCTCGTGGGGGGACGGGAGCAGCTGTCTGGAGTGGATGGTGGCTACCGCGGCCCGGCATCACCTTGCGGAAAACGCTAGCATCTTCGGTGCTGCGGAGGAAGTGTGCGCCGCACACGCGTGCAACGCGCGCCGCGACGAGGGCCCGCCGCGAGTCGACGGGACCGAGGTGCATGCGGCGGGTTTCGGCGGTATCGTCCGCGGGACGCCATGCCCGCCAAGCCCCCAGCCGACGCGAACCCCTACCCCCACGCCCGCGGGGATGGCTCGGCCTATGACCGCTACCTGGCCGGGATGGACGCGTCGATGCGGCAGAAGGTGGCGCTGACGGTCGCGCACCTCCTCGGCGTGGGCGATCTCGCCGACATGGGGATGGGCTCCGGGACGGGCAGCTTCGCGCTGGCCTCGCTCTACCCGGGGCTCTCGGTGGTCGGCGTCGACGTCGACCCCGGGATGGTCTCCCGCGCGGCCGAGCGCTACGTCCTGCCGAACCTCCGCTTCATCGTCGGCGACATCGCCGAGCCCTGCTTCCCCGCCGGCTCGGTCGAGGCCATCCTCGACTCCTCGGTCCTCCACCACGTCACGACCTTCAGCGGCTACGATCGCGCCGCCGCCGTGCGGGCGCTGGCCGTTCAGGCCGATCAGCTCGCGGATCACGGCGTCCTCGTCGTGCGCGACTTCCTCGACCCCGGGCCGGGGCGGGTCTGGCTCGACCTCCCCGGCGACGACGGCGACGGCTCGGACGACCCGCGCCGCTGCTCCACCGCCGCTCTCTTCGAGCGCTTCGCCGGCGAGTTCCGGGCCGCCCGCGAGCCCGCCGCCCGCGGCTTCGCGATGGCGCCGGTCGCCCCGGGCGCCGACGACCCGCCGCTGCCCGCCGGCTGGCGCCGCTACGCCTGCGAGCGCGTCCACGCCGTCGAGTTCGTGCTGCGCAAGGACTACCGTCACGACTGGGAGCTGGAGGTCCTCGAGGAGTACACCTACCTGACCCAGCCGCAGTTCGAGACGACCTTCGCGGCGCTGGGCCTCCGGGTCCTCGCCTCGACCCCCATCCGCAACCCGTGGATCGTCCAGCACCGCTTCGCCGGTCGCTTCGTCCTGCGCGACGAGGGCGAGCATGCGCCGCTGGACTGGCCCGCGACCAACTACGTCATCGTCGGGCAGCGGGTCGGGCCGACGCGCGGCGTGGGGTTTCGCGAGGAGCCCACCGCCGAGGCCCCCCGGGACCTCGCGCTGAGCCACTGGCGCCGGCTCGACAGCGGCGTGGTCTACGACGTCGTCCGCCGCCCCGGGCGCACCGTGGACGTCGTGCCGTGGTTCGTCGCCGACGGCGCCCTCTACGTGCTCGCGCGCCTCGGTCACCCGCGCCCCATCCTGGCGAGCGCGCGCGCGGCCGGCGGGACCCTCGACGGCAGCGCCCCCGTCACCTGGGTGCACGAGGCGCTGACCGTGCGCCAGACCGACAAGCCCCTGGGCCAGACCGTCGAGGAGCGGCTCACCGCGCTCGCCGGCCTCGGCCCCGACGCGCTCCTCCGCTTCGACCGGGGCCCGGTCTACTACCCCTCGCCCGGCGGCGTGCAGGAGGAGGTCCGCGCGGTCTTCGTCGAGGTCGCGCCCACCGCCGTCGCCGCCGCCGAGCCGGGCCCGAGCGGGCTGAGCGACGCCGGCCCGCTCCGCGCCATCGAGGTCCGCCAGGTGCTGCGCGCCGCCCAGGTGGGCGGCCTCCCCGACGCACGGCTCGAGCTCAACGTCTACGCCATCCTGCTCAAAGGCGGGCGCGACGTCGGCGCCTGGATCGGGGCCGAGATCGACGTCCCCGAGGCCGCGCCCCCCGCCGACCGGACCACGATGGCCGCGCTGGCCGAGCGTCCGCGTCGGCGCCGCTTCCGTTCCGCGCCGGCCGAGGCGTCGAGCGGCTTCCTCTCGGTCACCCGCGCGCGCTTCGTCGAGCAGGCCGCGGACGGCGCCGCCGTGGGCGAGCGCACCCTCGAGTACGTGCTCCCGACGCGCTTCTCCGCGGTCACCGTGACGGTGGCGTGCCTGCGCCGCGCGGAGGGGCAGGTCTGGCTCGGGCTCGACGACGACGACCTGCCGGCGTCGCAGTGCTTCGACGGCCACAGCGAGCTGCTCGTGACCCCCGCCTGGCGCCTCCCGCGCGCGGTGGTCGGCCCCCGGGCGGCCGAGGCCTTCGTCCGGGCGCGGCTCGCGGCCGAGTACGGCGTCAGGGGGGGGCCCCTGACCGAGCTCGGCGGGCGCTACCATCCCTCGCCGGCCGTCACGCCGGAGGTGGTCCACCCCTTCGCCCTCGCGGTCACCGCCGAGACGCCGGCGGCGCGCGCGCTCCGCTGGGTGCGGCTCGAGGACGCCGTGACCCAGCGCGACCGGCTCGTCGACGGCCACCTCCGGGTGGTCGCCCTCCGCGCCGCCCACGCGCTCGGCCTCCTCGCCTCGGCGCCCGCGTAGGGCGTCGCCTCCCCCGCGAGCGGGTCCCGACCATTTCGTCTTGCGGCGCAACATGGTAACGCACAGGGTGCTCGGCGCGTCGCCCCCCGCGTCGGTTGGAGTGGTGCTCCCCCCATGCATCTGCGACCGCATACGGCCCTGGTGGCCCTCGCTCTATTCGCGGGACCCGGTGCCTGCCTCGACCACGCCGCCGGCCCGCCGGGGCACGGCGCGCGGGTCGCGGTCGACGTCGCTGCGCTCGATCTCCAGGGCGTGGGAGACGTGGTCTGGGACGTCGAGGTGGTCAACGGCGCCGCCACGCCGGAGGTGGTCTGGCAGCGGCGGCTGACGTCGTCCGGATACGGCGACGGGGCGGGCTCGGCGAGCTACGTCGGGCCGTGCGACGCCGACGCGGCCGACAACACCGTTCGCGTCTGGGTCGTCGGCATCTACTCCGCCGCGGTGAGCGACGCCGGCGCGTTCGCCGCGGGCTCGGACACCGGGCTCGGCGCCGTCGTCGGCGATCCGCTCGCCTTCCAGAACCCGACCGCCAGCGGCCCGCTCGAGCGCACGATCACCTGCCGGGCCGACGCCGACACCGAGGTGCAGCTCGACGTCTCGCTCCTGCGCCCGGCGCAGCAGGGCTTCTTCGACATCACCGTGAGCTTCGGAGACGTCTTCTGCTCCGCCAAGCTCGACTGTGAGGACGACGCGGGGGGCGACCTCGAGCTCCTCCACAACCTCGACACCGGGACCCGTGAGATGACCGCGGTCCTGGGCTTCGCCTGCACGAGCGACGTCGCCGGCCCGACCTACCTCTACATGGACGACGCCCGCATCGACTGCACGGGCTTCCCCACCGCGCCGATCCTCGTCGACGCGGCGTCGAGCGGCCGCGTGGATCTCGCCGGCCCGTTCAGCGCCAACGCCGACGGCTACCTCTTCGCCGCGGCGGTGTATCGCGGCGTCGAGCAGCTGGGCTCCAAGGCGTACTGGAACCTGAGCCTCGGGCTCGACCAGACGCGCTTCGCCGCCGCCGGCGACTGCGTCTTCACCACCCGCGCCACGGTCGTGTCCGCGCCGCTCGACGTCGGCCCGGCGGGGTTCGAGCTGCCGGCGGACCAGGTCTACCCCGTCATCGACTGGGTCGTGCCCCTGTCCGACGCCGGCGGCCGCGTCTGCACCCGCCACCAGGTCGACCAGCCCGACAGCGGCGTCTACACGACCTACGTCGGCTACCTCAGCGCGCCGAACCAGTTCACCTGGGCCGCCGCGCCCGTCGCCTTCCCCATCCAGTTCGACCGCTCGGGCCCGTCGACGGCCCGCGCGTGCGTCCCCGAGTGCAGCCACGGCGGCGTCTGCGCCGATGGCCTCTGCGAGTGCCCCTCGGGCTGGGAGGGCCCGGCCTGCGAGACCCAGGTCATCCTCGCCTCCTGCGAGGACTACCGCGGGACCCCGCACGACGTCGGGGACGGCGACTACCTCGTCGATCCCGACGGCGACGCCGGCGCGGACCCGCCGTTCACCGTGTACTGCGTCATGTCGACCGTGCCGGCGGGCGACTTCCTGACGCTCCCGACCCAGGGCAGCAACAAGAACTTCAGCCGCCGCGACGGGGCCGCCTCGCCCACGGGCTGCGGCACGGTCAGCGGCGGCGACCCAGGCGGCGCCTACAGCTACTACGAGAAGCTCCGCATCAACCCCGCGACCCGCGTCATCACGACCTCCGACCGGACCTTCGCGACCCAGATCGGCCAGGTGAGGTTCAAGCTGTGCGCCACCGGCGCGCTGTCGTGGAACACCTGGCTCAACTACGGCGTCGCCTGGGACAGCTACGACAGCGGCTCCCACCGGGGCACCGCGAACATCGACCTGACCGGGACCCCGTTCATCGTCTCGACGGCGTCGACCTTCATCAACAGCGGCTACCTCCCCGCCGGCACGACCTCGATCTCCGGCGACCGCAAGATCGTCAACCTGACCGGCGGCGGCCACAGCGGGCAGAGATACGCGAGCTACCTCAAGCTCGACTTCGCGCCCTGAGCGCCTCCGGGGGGACCTGGCGGCCGGCCCGCGGCGGCTACTGCGTCGCGCGGCGGAGGCTCGCGGCCAGGGTCCCGACGGCGGCGAAGGGCATGATGGCGACGAGGCCCGGGGCCGCGCCGACGAGGACGAGGCCGAAGCAGATGAGGATGAAGACGTCGCGCCGGAGCGAGGCGTGCAGCATCCGGTACCAGAGCGGCCGCGGCTTGGCGGTGTCCCAGAAGGTCGCCTTGAAGCCGGTGCCGGTCTCGCGCAGGACCTTGCGGAACTGGATGATGGTGATGCCGACGTAGCCGACGGCGGTCACGGCGCCGAACCAGAGGGGCCAGGCGGTGTCGAGGGAGCGGTGGACGCCGATCGACAGGCCCACGAAGAAGAGCATGTTGGAGACGTCGTCGACGACCGAGTCGAGGAGCGCCCCGTGCTTGCCGAAGTTCTTCGTGAGGCGCGCGATCTCGCCGTCGCAGCCGTCGAGGATCGAGTGCATCTGGTAGAGGAACGCGCCGAGCACCTGGTAGCCCCACAGCGGCGAGGCGGCGAACCAGCCGCCGGCGAGGCCGAAGAGGGCGACCACGACCGTCATCATGCTCGGGGTCACGCCGAAGGGCACGACGCGCGCGGTGACCCAGGTCGAGACCTTGCGGTTGATGTGGCGCGAGGCCGGGCCGTCCTGGGGCTTGGTGAGGCCGCGCAGGAGGTTGCGCTGGGCGAGCCGGCGGGTGAGGTCGTCCTTCGGCACGAAGGCGTAGAGGCGCGTGTCCTCCTCGAAGGGGTGCGCGCGGCCGCGGGAGAGGGCGGGGAGCGCCGGCTGCCCGGACGGGACGTGGAGGAGCCCCGCGACCGGCACGCCGTCGTCGTCGGTGACGACCTCGCCGGGGTGGAGGCGCTTGAGGAGCTCGGGCGAGACGAGGGCGTCGGCGCGGATCACGAGCGAGGTGCCGGCGGGCGCCTCGTCGCGGATCGCGATCCCGCGCGCCCGCGCCTGGTCGGCGACGGCGGCGGCGCTGCCCTCGAAGACGATCGCGGTGGCGCCGGCGTCGAGCGCGGCGTACGCGGCGCGGAGGCCGAGGGACATCCCGAGGAGCGGGGCGCGGACGGCGTCCTCGGCGGCGTCGGACACGATGCGCGCGACCTGCGTCCGGGACTCTCCGCTCATGGGCTGGCGTACCATCAGACCTCCTCGCGTCGGCGCGTTTAACAAGAACGGAGGCGGTTCGACCAGCGTTGATTGTGGGGTGCGACGCGAGCGCACCCGCCACGCCCGCGGGCCGGAACGAGCCGCGGGCGATCCGCGAGGCGCGGTCGCGGGCCCCGGGATCGCGGGGCCCGCTCGTCCGCTGCTCAGCCGGCGCCGAGCGCGACCAGCTCCTCGTAGGTCGCGCGGACCTTGCGCGCGTACCGCATGAGCGCCGGGAGCTGAGGCAGCAGCAGCGCCTGCGGGCCGTCGCAGAGGGCGACCTCGGGGTGCGGGTGGAAGTCGACGAGGACCATCGTCGCGCCGGCGATGAGCCCCTGCCCGACGGCGTGGAAGACGTCCGGCAGCCCGTCGGGCGCCACGTACGGGCGGCCCACGCTGTGGGACGGGTCGATGCAGACCGACAGGCGCGTCTGGCGCAGCACCACCGGGACGTGGCCGAAGTCCACGAGGTTCCGGTGCGGCTCGCCGAGGTGGGTCTTCACCCCGCGGAGGCAGAAGACGATGTTCGGGTTGCCGTGGCTGGCGACGTACTCCGCGGCGTTGAAGGACTCCTCGAGGCTGATGCCCATGCCGCGCTTGAAGAGGACCGGGAAGCGCGCCTGCTGCCCGACGGCCTTGAGGAGCTCGAAGTTCTGGGCGTTGCGGGTGCCGATCTGCAGCATCACGCCTGTGGGATCGCCCGCGCGCTCGAGGGCCTCGACGATCTCCTCGACGTGCCGGGCGTGGGTCACCTCCATGGCGACGACCTTGATCCCGTGCCGCCCCGCGAGCTCGAAGACCCAGGGCAGGCAGGCCGCGCCGAGCCCCTGGAAGTCGTACGGGCTCGTCCGTGGCTTGTACGCCCCCATCCGCGTCGTCACCACGCCCTCGGCCGCCAGCGCGCGCATCATCGCGTCGATGTGCTCGCGCGTGTCGACGGCGCACAGCCCGGCGAAGACGTGCAGCGTGTCGCGCCCGAAGTGGACGCCGTTGTAGTCGAAGGTGAAGGCCTCGTCGTCCGGGCGGTGGCGCCCGATGAGGCGGTACTTCGTCGACACCCGGACGACCCGCCGGACGCTCGCGAGGCTCTCGAAGTCGTCGGTCGGCACGGCGTGGGTGTCCCCGACGAGGTGGAGCTCCGTGATGCGCTCGCGCTCGCCGTCGAAGCGGTGGAGCTGCGGCCGCACCCCGGGGTAGCGCTCGGCCTGACGCACCACCGACGCCACGGTCGCGTCGTCGACGCCCGGCTCGAAGGTCACGATCATCGCATCACCTGCCTGTACGGAGAGCCCCAGGGTACACCCAATCCCGGGCGTCGACATGGGGTGCCCTGGTTCGACGTCCGCCCCGGCGCGCCAGACCGTCGTCGAGCAGCGCGTCCAGCCGACGCTGGCACGCGGCGGCCGCGACGATGTCCCCGCCATCGTGGTCCGGGGCGCGCTGCTACTCGACGGTCAGCTCGAGGAGCGAGAGGTAGGCGTAGTCGCCCTCGGCGATGGCGACGTCGACGAAGACGTGGCCCCAGGCGTCGGGACGGACGCCGGTGAACGCCGCGACGCTGTCGTCGTTGGTGGTCGCGCCGGCGGCCCCGGCCCCGCTCCCCGAGGTCTGGAGGGTCGCGCTGGCGGTCTCCGCGCCGGTGACGGTGTAGCGCGTCTTGCGGGTGGCGGCGTCGTCCCGGGCGGCGAAGAGGCGCAGGGTGTAGGTCCGCACGGGGTCGAGGCCGCGGAGGAAGAGGGCGCCGGGGTTGTCGGGGCCGTCGACGTAGAAGAAGTCGCCGGTGGCGCTGCCCACGGCCAGGTCGCCGAGGAGCGCCCCGTCCGGCCACAGGAGCCCGCCGTTTCGGCGCCCGTTGACGAGGAAGCCGCCCGCGACGACGAGGTCGATGCCGGTCGCGTCGCCGGCGGTGGTGACGAGGTCGACGCGCTGCTCGCCGGGCAGCACGTGGGCGCCGCCGGGCAGGGTGTGCCAGTTGTTCCAGTGCTGCCCGAGGTAGTCGGGGGAGGGCGAGGCCTCGCCGTCGTCGTCGTCGATGGGGCCGAGGTCCACGAGCACGCGGGCGCCGGACGCCACGGCCGGGGACGGGGCGTCCGCGGCCGGTCGAGGGCTGACCGCGGCCTCGACCGCGGGGCGGAGGACGCTGTCCCAGAGGGCGTAGCCGCTCGCGCTGAGGTGGAGGCCGTCGGCGACGAAGAGGTCGGCCGGGGGCGGCTCGCCGAGGGCGAGGAAGGGGGGCGCGACGTCGACGAAGACGAGGCCGGGGTCGCCGGCGGCGAGGGCCGCCGCGGCGTCGTTGAGGGCCCTGGAGCGGCTCCAGTCGTCCCAGCGGGCGGGGTTCGGGGTGACGCCGACGAAGAGGACCGGCAGCTCCCAGCCGAGCGCGTCCCCGATCCGCCAGCGGAGGCAGCGCAGGCGCTCGACCACCACGTCGACCGCCACCCCGGCGCTGAGGTCGTTGGTCCCGGCGTAGACGACGACCGCGCGCGGCGCGTGCCGGACGATGAGCTTGTCGGCGTAGCGCGCGACCTCGGCGAGCTGGGCGCCGCCGAACCCGCGCTGGAGCGGCGCGTAGTCGGTGTAGGCCGCGGCCAGCCCCTCCCAGCGGCGGATGGAGGAGCTGCCGGTGAAGACGACCGGGTCCTCGGGCCAGCCGCCGAGGCCGTCCTGGTAGTTCCAGGTGAGGAGGTCGCCGCCGAAGACCGGCGCGAAGGCGTTCACCTCGTCGCAGGGCTCGGGGCCGGGGTCGAAGGTCGCGGTGTCGACGGACGCGGCGTCGGCGCCCGCGCTGTCTTGCGCGGCGCCGCTGTCGGGGGCGACGTCGGCGCCGGCGGTGTCGTCGGGCTCCGCGGCGTCGCTGGCGTCCGCCGGGCCGGCGCTGTCCACCTCCGCGGCGGGCGTGGTCGTCTCCCCGCCGCAGCCGCTGGCGAGCAGCGCGAGGGCGAGGGCCGTCGTGGCGAGGGTCTGACGCTTCATCGCCGCGGAGGATAGTGCGAGCCCGCCGCCGGCGTCAGCTCTTGGTGCAGTGGAGGGCGAAGAAGGCGCCTTGCGGGTCGATCCCCTGCGCGACGCGATCGCCGCCCGGGACCTCCATCGGGCCGTTCACGACCTGGCCGCCGGCCTCTCCGACCGCGGCGAGGGCGGCGTCGAGGTCGGGCACCCGCGCGTAGTAGGTCCAGCACGGGGGCATCCCCTCGGGGGCCTTCATCATGCCGCCGACGGTCTTGCCCGGCTCGGGCCCGAAGAGCTGGTAGACGCCCATCTCGCCCATGTCCATGGCGTCGGTCTTCACCCAGCCGAAGAGCTTGGCGTAGAAGGCGAAGGCCGCCTCGACGTCGCCGGTCATCAGCTCGTGCCACGAGAACTGGCCCATCCCCGGCATCTCCGGCCGGCCGCCGTCCTCGCTGAAGGACGCCGGCGTGAAGATCCCGAAGAACGCGCCGAAGGGGTCCGCCACGACGCCGAAGCGGCCGACCTCGGCCATGTCGATCGCCGGCATCAGGAGCCGGGCGCCGAGGGCGAGCGCCTCGGCGAGGGTGGCGTCGACGTCCTCGGCGCCGAGGTAGCCGAGCCAGTGCGGCGGGGCGCCCATCTCGCGGGCCCCCTCGGGGAGCACCATGCTGCCGCCGATCGGACCGAGCGGCGAGGTGAACATCTCGTAGGCGCCGCCGTCGGGCCCGGGGCCCTCCCAGGGGGTCAGCGTCCAGCCGACGACCCGGGTGTAGAAGGCCCTGGCGGCAGCCGGGTCCGGGGTCATCAGGTCGAACCAGAGGAATCGCCCATGGTGCATCGCTGTCATCGTCGCCTCCTACGGCGCGCCGGAGCTCCGGCGCGCGCCACGACCGCGCGCGTCCGGAAGGTGCGGCCCGATTCGGCCACGGGGCAGGGGCGCCGTCAACCGGACCCGGGCGCCGCCCTCAGGCGTCGACGGCGGCGTCCACCGCGGCGTCGATGGCCGCCAGCACGTCTTCGCGGTGGTCGCGCCAGAGCCCCGGGGTGACCCGCAGGAGCGACCACCCGAGGCGCTGCCAGAAGAGGGGGACGTAGAGGTCGCGCGTGAGCGGATCGGCCTCGCGCAGGAACGCGCTGCAGTCGACGCCGACGCGGAAGGTGCGGTCCTCGTGGGTCGCCACGGCGAGGTCGAGGGAGAGCCGGCCGAGGCCGACGTCGCGCTTGAGGCGGTAGCCCCGGGCGGTGAGCTCGCGGGCGAGCGCGTCGCGCACCTTCAGGCCGGTGCGGTCGGTCCCGAGGAGCTGCCCGCCGCGCGCCGCCGTCACCCCGCGCCCACCGCCGAGC
>SBGO01000499.1 GCA_006226565.1 Deltaproteobacteria bacterium
AGGAAGCGTGCTGAAGCACGTGACCGACGAGACGACGGGCGAAGGCGTGAAACGGGTCCAGAACGCGACGGGAGAGTTTTTCAGCAGCCTGCTAGGGCTTGTTCTCGCCCAGTTCGTCGACGATGGCCTTGATCTCGTCGTCGTCGGCGAACAGCTCGTCGACGTGCTCGGACGCGAGCAGACCGCGCGAGGTGCTGCTGATCAGCGAGTGCCCTTTTCGTGTCGCGAGAAAGGCGGCGAGGTCGCGCGCGACCTGCTCGTCGGTGCCGATGAGCTCGATACGCTCCCGCGCGACCAGCGCGCGGACGACGGTCATCGAGTAGGCGAGCAAGAAGGGTGTGGACAAAGCTGGTTCTCCTCCGCGCGGAGAGCTATCCTGCCGGCCTGACTCCGGGTATGTCTACGGGATAGAACCGATTCAGGAACACCCGAGAGAACCTGGAAATGCGAGGACGGGCCAACCTCGCATCGCCCAACACCGCGGAGAGCCCATGTCCGACCGTCTGATCGAGACCATCCGCAACAGCATCATCGGGGACGACCAGGTCCTCGAGGGGCCGTTCGGGCCCCGCCGCGTGACCTACGCGGACTACACCGCCTCCGGCCGGTCGCTGTCGTTCATCGAGGACTTCATCCGCAACGAGGTGATGCCGCTCTACGCGAACACGCACACCGAGACCAGCGGCACCGGGCTGCAGACCACGCGCTTCCGCGAAGAGGCCCGCGAGATCATCCACCAGGCGGTCGGCGGCGGCCCCGACGACGTCGTGATCTTCACCGGCTCTGGTGCGACCGGCGCCATCAACAAGCTCATCGACTGCCTCGGCATTCGCATCAACCGCGAGCTCGACGAGAAGTACGGGCTGTCGCAGCACATCCCGGAGAACGAGCGCCCGGTCGTGTTCATCGGCCCCTACGAGCACCACAGCAACGAGCTGCCGTGGCGCGAGTCCATCGCCGACGTCGTCGTCATCGACGAAGATGCGAACGGCCGCGTCGACCTCGACCAGCTCGAGAAGGCGCTCGTGCGCTACGCCGCGCGGCCCCTGAAGATCGGCAGCTTCTCGGCCGCGAGCAACGTGACCGGTATCGGCAGCAAGACCGGCGACATCGCCGCGCTGCTCCACCGCCACAATGCGCTGTCCTTCTGGGACTTCGCTGCGGCGGGGCCGTACGTGAAGATCGAGATGAACATGCGCCTCGGCGAGTACCCGGACCTGACCTACAAGGACGCGGTGTTCATCTCGCCCCACAAGTTCATCGGCGGGCCTGGCACCCCCGGCATCCTCATCGCGAAGAAGCACCTGTTCCGCAACAAGGTGCCCAGCTACCCGGGCGGCGGCACGGTCGCGTGGGTGTCGATGGAGAGCCAGACCTATCTCGACGACCCGGTTCACAAGGAAGAGGGCGGTACCCCGGCGATCATCGAGTCGATCCGCGCTGGCATGGTGTTCCAGCTCAAGGAAGCGGTGGGCTACGAGGCGATCTCGTCGCGCGAGCACACGCTGATCCGCAAGGCCATCGACAGCTGGTCGAAGAACCCGAACATCGTCGTGCTCGGCAACCCGGACGCGTGGCGCCTGTCCATCGTCTCGTTCATGGTCCGGCACGAAGACAGCTTCCTCCACTACAACTACGTGGTGGCGCTGCTCAACGACCTGCTCGGCATCCAGTCCCGTGGCGGCTGCAGCTGCGCCGGCCCCTACGGCCATCGCCTGCTTCACCTCAAGGACGGCGTCGCCGAGCAGATCCGTGACGTGGTCGTCTCCGAGGGCTGCAACGGCGCGAAGCCGGGCTGGGTCCGGGTGAACTTCAACTACTTCATCTCCGACGAGGTCTTCGACTTCATCGTCGAGGCGGTGCACCTCATCGCCAACGAGGGCTGGAAGCTGCTCCCGCAGTACCGCTTCTGCCCGATGACCGGCCTGTGGTGGCACCAGGACCGCAACACCCGCGTGCCGATGAGCCTCAAGGACCTGAGCTACCGGAGCGGTTCGCTGCAGTACCGCAGCCGCCGGGCCACCGAGCCCGAGTGGGTACTCAACGGCTACCTCGAGGAAGCGCGCGACATCCTCTCCAAGGCCGAGCTCGCGTTTGGCCCGGAGCCCGAGGAGTCGTCCACGCCGTTCGAGGGACTGCGTTGGTTCCCGCTGCCGCGCGAGGTGCTCGCCGAGCTCAAGGGAGAGCCCGCGTTCAAGCCGGCGCAGCAGCTGGCGACGCTCTGATGGCGCGAGGACGCGACGCACACCAGGCTCGCCTCGGCGCGGTGGCCGCGCTGGGCAAGAACCTCTCGCGGCGCGCGAGCTCGCGCTGTGAGCTGTGCGAGGGCGACGAAGACCTCCGGGTGATGGAGGTCCCGCCCGTGGACGAGGACCCGGACGAGGACGCCGCCATCCTCGCCTGTCGCCTCTGCCGCGAGGACATCGACAGCAAGAAGCTGTACGACCTCGCGCGGCTGCGCTTCCTCGAGACGGCGATGTGGAGCGAGACCGCGCCGGCCCAGGTCGCCGCGGTGCGTCTGTTGCGCCGGGTCGCCGAGCGCGAGGACTGGGCGCGTGAAGCGCTCGACGGGCTGTGGCTCGACGAGGACATGCAGGCTCGGGTGGACGCGACGTGAGTGACGAGGCCCTCTCCGCCGAGACCATCGAGCAGCCCCCCGCCGACCCGACCGACGCGCCTCAGGTCCCGTTCGCGTTCGGCTGCGCGCTGTGGGTGCCCGTGTTCGCGGTGCTGCTCTACTTCTTCACGTGGTTCCTGCGTCCGCGGGTGACCGTGGGAGCGCCCGAAGAGCTCGACGAGCCCGAGGGCTAGCGGTCCGCCAGGCCGATCAGGCCCCGGGTCGCGTCGAGTGCGAACCACGCGGTCGACGGTGTCGCAGCCCGGGTCGCGCTGCCCTGGGGCATGCGGTTCCACATGCGCAGCCACACCTGTTCGTCGCGCGTCGCGAGGCCCGACCAGATCAGCCACCCTCCCTGCACCTCGGGCAGGGTGTCGAGCCAGTCGGGACGCGTGCCGTCCGGGGTCCACACGAACACGTTGCCGGCGACGAAGGCGAGCATGGCCTCGGTGTGCGCCAGGCCGAAGGCCTTGCCGGCGGGCAGGCGCGTGCCGTCGACGAGCACCTCCGAGCGCTGGATGTGGCCGCGGATGCGCACGTGGTGAGACCCGAGCTCGGCCTCGTAGGGCTCGTCGTACCAGTCCGGGATCGGCGCGGGGTCGCGCTCCACGGGCTCCACGCGAGGGATCGCCGCGAACCAGGCTGCCATCGCGCGATCGGCGGCATACGCGGTGCGAAAGTGGCGCCTCGCTTCGCGTGCGAAGGCCATGGCCTCGGCGAGCACCGGCTCGTGGCCGAAGCCGATGACCTCGGCGTGCAGGGCCCCGTCGAGAAACTCCGGGAGCGTGGCGGTGTGCCGGTCGCTGTAGCCGTAGATGTCGTCGTAGCCGGTGGTCCACTCCACGGTCCACGGGGTGATGCCCAGGTTGTGGAGGTGTCCACGGGTCGGCGGCGTCTTCGGCGACGAGAAGTTCCGCGCGGGCATGCGGAAGCGAGGGCGGCTCACGCGAAGCCGAGCCGAGCGGGGAGGACCTCGAGCATGCCGCGCTCGGCCTCGTCCTGATTGTCGGCGAGGCTGATCACGTCGAGCTTGCCGGCGGTGCGCAGCGGACCGGTGTTGTAGAGCACGAAGCGGCCGCGCGGGTTGCTCGGGGACCACAGGTCGTCGCCGAGTGCGGCGGTGATCTCCGGGAACGGCCGTCCCTTCAGCGAGGGATGCATCACGTCCTGGGCGCGGTACGGCGGACGCTCGTCGAACAGCCGGTCGAGCAGCGACATCGGCGTGGAGGTGCCGCCCCAGCGCCCGTTGCACTCGGTGAACAGCACGCGCTCTCCGACGACGAGGTGATCGAAGGAGCAGCGACCGACGTAGCCGAGCGCCTGCAGGCCCGCGGCCACGCGCAGGGCGGCGTCGGCGATGCGGGTCTCGAGCGCCTCCCCGAGCTGGGAGGGCCGGGAGCCGAGGAACACCTTCTCCGGGCCTTCGAGGATCTGCTCGTAGATGCCGTCGAGTCGCGGGGAACCCTGGCCGGCGGGCGGGATCCACAGCTGGGTGCTCGGCGAGAGCTCGGTGTCTTCCCAGGCAACGGCGAGCAGCTCCTCGTCGCCTTCCCAGCGGGTGCGGTGCAGGAAGGCATCGACCAGCGCCTCGACCCCGACCTTGCCCAGGTGGCGCAGGGCCTGGGACTCGTGGACCTCGTTGCCCATGGCGGAGGCGCAGCGGGTGCGCTTGAGACCTACCCGGTCGTGCCGCTGAGCGAGCGTCCACAGGGCGTCGGCGAGGGCGGTGCTGTCCGAGACGCGGGCGGTGTCGACGAGCATGTCGCGGCCGACCACCGCATGGACCAGCTCGTCGAACAGAGCCTTGTCGTTCGCGACCCAGGTGACCGGAGGCGGTGGTCCGAGCACGCTGATCGGGGCGCCGGTCGCTTCGTGCAGGGCCGCGCCGAGCTCCCACAGCGCCTCCATCGCCATGTACGGGTGCAGGACCAGGCCGTCGCGCGCCTTGTCGCACAGGGCGCTGAACGCGGGCTCCGCGCGGCACGCGGCGGCGACGTACAGTGGCGCACCCACGGGCTCGGCTTGCACGAACTCGGGAGCACCGAGGCCGAGCACATCGCGGCAGTAGGCCTCGTAGCCTTCGATCGGCGGGGTCACCGACGCGAACACGTCGCCCTCACCGCAGCGTACCCGCGCGCGGTGCTGGTACTCCTCGATGCCGGCGACCCCGTCGAGGAACGGAATGCCCGACAGATCGTCGAGGTGCAGGGTCGGACGCCCGTCGTGCGCCTGGAAGCGAAAGGGCGCGTAGCGCGCGAGGTCCTCGCTCAGGCCCAGGCGTCGGGCGAGCGGTTCGACCGCGGCAGCGGCGGCGGAGAGGGCCGAGTCGTCGAGTTCCCGAGGGTAGGGCATGCGGCATCGTAGCAGGCCCGAGCCCCGGCATTGGCGGCGGTCCGGCCACGCCCCGTTGCCGAGCGTGCGAGACTCCGAGCGTGCTCGACGTCGACCACCGCGTGATCACCATCCACCCGGACAGCCGGCTGCGGCGTGGCCTGCGCTGGCTCGTGGCCTTCGGCTTCGCGGCGCTGGGTGCCTCGCAGGGCGAGATCCTGCCGATGATGCTCCTCCTTGCGCTCGTGTGGGGCGTGTGGGGGCATGCGGTCGCCTGGGTGATCCAGCTGTTGCTCGGTCCGACCCACGCGATCGCGGTGTCGCGCGAGGCCGTGTTCATCGACGGGGAGCGCACGCTGCGCTGGCGCGGGGACCCGCGGATCGCCCAGCCCCTGGTGCTCGATGTGGACAGTCTCCACGGCTTCATCAAGCTCGTCGACGACGAGGTCGAGCCCCCGAAGTTCGTCGCTCGCGAGGCCACGGTGGGGGCCGAGGTATGGCAGGTCGAGGACCGCCGCCCGGAGCCGTCGGTGCGCTGGGTCGGCTGGGTCTGGCTCGTGATCAGCGCGGTCGCGCTCCCCAGCAGTGCGGCGGCGGCGGCGCCGATGATCGCGTTCCTCGCAGGGGTCGCGCTGCTCGTCGCGTTTGTCGTGGGTCACATGACCGTGCAGGGCCTCGGATGGCACCAGGGTCCGCGGCAGGTCGTGCTCCGCGACCGCCACCTCACGGTCGAGGGCGAGTCCGTCCACCTCGGAAACGCCCGCATCTTCGTCGTCGAGACCGCGGGAGAGGGCACGCTGTGGGCCGTGGAAGGGGAGCGCCGCGTGCGCATCGCCCACCACGAGAAGCGGCCGATCCGCGGACTCGCGCGGGAGCTTCGCCGGGTGGCCGCCGAGGTCGAGCCCGAGTCGGGAGCCGTGTCGCCGGATCTGCGCGCGCTGCTCGACGGCGTCAGCAGCTGATCAGCGCCAGGGGCCGCACTGGGCGGTGAGCGCGAAGGCCCCCTCGTCGTCGCCCTCGCCCTCGACCACGACGAGCCAGGTCCACTCGTCCATGGTCGGCACGTCGATGCGCTCGCGCTCGGTGCCGTCCTTGCGCTTCATCTCGCAGTCGCCGAGGCCTCGTGCGTCCTCGAGGGTCGGACATCCGGTCTCGTTCCAGCGGATGGCCGTGACGTCGAGATCGGCACAGGGCGTGTCGAGCGTGAAGTACAGGCGGTGCTTTCCCGGCGGGCTGCGGAACAGGTACACGCGCTCGTCGCCGCCGTCGTGCTGGGTGGTCGCCGGCGTGCAGAAGCCCTGCTCGTAGAACTCGGTGTCGAAGTTCATCGAGCCACCGCGGGTGTGGCCGACAATCGTCTCGTCGCAGTGGATCTCGGCGGTGATGCACCCGTCCGAGCGCACCGGCCCACCCTCGGAGAGGTCATCGCACTGGCTTCCGGTGAGGCCGGGCATCGGCCACGGAAGGCTGGTGTCGGTGCCGGGAAGCAGGCCCGCGGGCAGCACGCTGGGCATCTCGGTCGCTGGACGCGCCCCCACCGTGGCTTCACCGCTGGGCATCAGCTGGTTCACCGCCTGCTGGTGCTGGTAGTACCAGGCACCACCGCCGCCCGCGACGAGGCACAACAGCCCGCCGAGGAGAACGACGCCGACGCCGCCGGCTGCGAGGACCTTCTTGTCCATCGGGGCCTAGCGCCAGGGGCCGCACTGGGCGGTGAGGGCGAACACGCCTTCCTCCTCGCCCTTGCCCTCGACGACGACCAGGTACTCCCAGCCCTCCATCGCCGGCACGTCCACGGCCTCGCGCTTGGTGCCGTCCTTGATCTTGGCCTCGCAGTCGGGCACGTCGCTGTCGATCGTCGGCGCGCTCGAACCGGACCAGTGCATGGCCATGAGGTCGAGGTCGGCGCAGGGCGAGTCGAGGGTGAAGTAGACGCGGCCCTTGGTCTCGGCGACGAACTTGTACACGCGCTCGTCGCCGCCGTCGTGCTGGACGGTCGCGGGCCAGCAGGTCTGCTTCTCCCAGAACTTCGTGTTGAACTTGTTCACGCCGCCGCGGGTGTGGCCGATGACCGTCTGACCGCACTTGATCGTGTCGGTGATGTAGTCGTTGACCTTGAGCTCGCCGCCCTCGGAGAGGTCCTTGCACTGGCTCGCATCGACCGCGATCGGCGGAGGCGGCAGGGCCGTGGAGGTTCCGGGCGCGATGAGCTGCTTCGGAGCGGGGGTGGTGCGGGCGCCGATGGAGATCGGGCCGCGGGGACCGTCGTCGTCGGTCGAGCCGACGGAGAGGGTGCCTCCGCCGGAGGTGGTGCTGCCGCCGCCCGAGGAGGAGGCCGAGCCGTCGTCGGAGCCTCCGCTCGACGAGCCGCCGCCGTTCATCATGTCCTGGATCTGGTCGCAGCCAACCAGTGCGCCGGCCAGCAGGGCCAGGGTAGCGATACGGGTCACGAAGCCTCCGTCGGTCAGGCGAGGATACCGGCCGCGGTCAGCGGCGCAAGGGGGATCGACCGAACACCGCCAACCGCGCCGCCCACGCGTCGGCCGCCGCACCGGTCATTCGCCCGGGTGGCACGCGCCAGCGCCAGTTGCCGTCTTCGGTCCCGGGTGTGTTGGTTCGGTAGCGTCCATCGAGGCCAAGAAGATCCTGCAGCGGGGCAATCGCCGTGTCGGCCACCGAGGACCACGCGAGTCGCACGAGGACCTCGTCCGCCGAGCCAGGTCCCCCGTAGGCCTCGAGGCGTCGTCGGGTGTGCTCGCGGGTGCCCCGGTACCAGCCGAGAGCCGTGTCGTTGTCATGGGTGCCGGTGTACACGGCGAGGTTCGGGCGGTGGCGGTGCGGGAGGTGCACGGAGTCGCCGCCGTCGAAGGCGAACTGGAGCACGCCCATGCCCGGCAGCCCGAAGCGGTCGCGAAGCTCGACCACCTCACTCGTGATCACGCCGAGATCCTCGGCCACGACGGGCAGGTGGTCTCCTGGGGCCTCGTCGAGCAGGGCCTCGAGCAAGCCGGCGCCGAGTCCGGCCTCCCAGCGACCGCCACGCGCGTCCGCATCGCCGGCGGGGATGTGCCAGACGCCGACCAGACCGCGGAAGTGGTCGATGCGGACGGTGTCGCACAGGGCGAGCAAGGCCGAGAAACGGGCGCGCCACCAGGCGTGGTCGCTGCGGGCGTGGGCCGCGAGGCGGTAGTGCGGGTGCCCCCAGCGCTGCCCGGTCTCCGAGAACGCGTCGGGCGGCACGCCGCTGACGGTCGCCGGGCTGCCCTCTTCGTCGAGCTCGAACAGCTCGGGGTGTGCCCAGGTGTCCGCGGAGGAGGGCGCGACGAAGATCGGCAGGTCACCCCACAGGGTGATGCCTCGCTGTCGGGCTTCTCGGCGCAGGCGGTCCCACTGCCAGGCGAACAGCCACTGGAGCGCGACCTCGCGGCGCCAGGACTGGCTGTCCCGGGCCTCCGCGAGCACATCCCCGCGACGGGAGCGGGCCGGCTCGGGCCATGCCTGCCACAGCGGGCCGTGGCGCTTCGCGAGGGTCGCGAACAGGGCCCAGTCGTCCACCCAGGCGTGCTCGGCACTCCACGCGTCGAGGTCGACCTGTGCGGCGACCCGGTCGGCGGCGAGGTCGAGGGCTGGCTGGCGAGCGGCGCGAGCGGAGGCGAAGTCGATGGGCAGCAGCGAGTTGATCACGCTGGGAAGCTCGTGCTCGCGCAGCCACTCGTCGCGCACGAGGTCCTCGAGCGCGATGAGCATCGGGTCGCGCGCGAAGGCGGAGGCGGAGTTGTAGGGGCAGCCGTTGCCGTCCGGCGGATTGAGCGGGAGGAACTGCCACACGCTCATCCCGGCGCGCTCGATCCACTCGAGCAGCAGGCGCGCCGAGGCCAGGTCTCCGGCGCCGTAGCGACCGGGGAGGTGCGTGGGATGGACGAGGACTCCGCCTTGGCGCACGTCAGCCGTCCAGCGGGCGATGGGCCCGGTAGCCGCGGGTCTCGCGGGTGGCTCGCCCGGTGGCGACGAGGCGATCGAGGATGTCCCGGGCGTCGTTGGCCTCGGCCTCGCACACCTCCGCGAGGTCCTCGAGGCGGCGCGGACGCTCGGTCAGCGCGGCGAGCAGGCGCTCGCGCAGGGCGGCGGCTCCGCGGGCGGCGAGCTTGCCGGCCTCCACCCCGGGCTGATGGTAGGCGTTGAGGTCGACCAGCTCCGCGTAGAGCCCGACGGCGCGCTCGAACAGCGCGATGAGCCCACCCACCGAGGGGGCGTCGATCTCTTCGAGGGTGAGGGTCAGGCACGGACGGTCGGCGTCGACCAGTGCGCGGCGGGTCCCGAGGAAGAAGTCCTGGAGCAGGTCGCCGAGGCGCTCCTCACCGCGGCGGTCGGCGAGTACGTGGACGAAGTGGGTGATCGCGTCGTTGCGTCCGTCCCGCAGCTGCTGGACGAAGGCATGCTGGTCGGTCGTGCCCTTGTTGCCGTACACGACGAGGCCGTGCTCGCTCACGTTGCCCTGTCGATCGAGCTTCTTGCCGATCGACTCCATGATCAGCTGCTGCAGATAGCGCCCGAACAGGCCGAGTCGGTCCCGGTAGGGGAGGATGACCAGGTCGCGGTTGCCCTTTCCGCCACCGAGCACGTGCCAGGCGCCAGCGAGCACCGCGGCCGGGTTCTCGGCGGGCACGGTGCTCCGCGTCCATGTGTCCATCTCCCGTGCCCCTTGCAGGAAGCCGCGGATATCGGCCCCAGCCAGCGCGAGCGGAAGCAGGCCGACCGCGCTGGTCGCCGAGAAGCGCCCGCCGACCCACTCCCACACCGGGAGGATGCCGAGCCAGCGCTCCTTGTCGGCGCGCTTGTGCAGCTTCGAGCCCGGGGAGGTCAGCGCCACCAGGCGGGTGCGGGCGTCGAGGCCCTGCCGGCCGAGCTCGGCGAGCACCACGTCGAGGCAGGACATCGGCTCGACCGTGCCGCCGCTCTTGCTCGCCACACAGATCAGCGTGTGCCGAAGACGCGGTCCGATGTCGGCGAGAATGCGCTCGAGGCCCTCCGGGTCGACGTTGTCGGCGAAGTGCATCGCGAGGTGGCCGTCGCCGAGGGCGTCGACGAGCAGCTGCGGTCCGAGCGCGCTTCCACCGATGCCGATGTGCAGGACGTCGGTGTACGGCTGCTCGTCGAGAGCGCGGTAGCGGCCCGAGCGCACGCCGTCCGCGAGCTCTTCGATGGCCTCGACCGCCTCGCCGATGGTGCGAGCGTGGCCCATCGTCGGGGACAGCTCGGGAGCGCGCAGCCAGTAGTGGCCGACCTGACGTCCCTCGTCGGGATTGGCCACCGCACCCCCCTCGAGGGCCTCCATTGCGGCGAAGGCGCGGTCGAAAGGCAGGCTGTCGAGCATGTCGTCGCGAAGCCCGAGGGTCGAGGCGTCGAGGCGCCAGCCACGGGGATGGACGAGTTCCGGCATCGGTCTATTCCTGGGGCCCGAGGGATGGGGCGACCCGCGCTGGAGCCCGTGATCGGCGATCCACGACGTCTCCGGCTTTCGGGTCACGCCGTGCCAGGATAGACGACGCGCCGCAGGAGAAGGCATGGACCGCGAGACCGCCATCGAGCTGTTGCTCCAACACCACGAATTTCCCGGGTCCTTCGTGTTCCGCGTGATCGTGGAGCCTCATGCGCTCGAGACGGTCAGCGACGCGCTCACCGAGGTCATGGGTGGCGCGCCGACCAAGCGCACCGAGGCCTGGTCGCGCACCCGCAAGTACTGCAGCATCCGGCTCACGTACACCGCGCAGTCCCCCGAGGACGTGCTCGCCGGCTTCGCGCGACTCGGCGACATCGACGGGGTTCGCGCGCAGCTTTGACCTCGGAGGTCATGGGCAAGGGCCTCCTGCCCGGTGATGAAGGGCCATGCTCACCGTTCCCGCCCTCCTGTTCGCCGGCCTCCTGCACGTCGTGCCCCTCGCCGGGATCCTGGGTGGTGACCGCCTCCGCGGGGCCTACGGCGTCGAGGTGGATGGCGACGTCGAGGTGTTGCTCCGGCACCGCGCGGTGCTCTTCGGGGTGTTCGGTGCGGGGCTCTGGGCGGCGGTGCTCCGGGCGGAACTCCACGTTCCGGCGCTGGTCGCCGCGTGGGTCGCGATGGCGTCCTTCATGGCGCTGGCACGGGGCTCCGCGGGGTTGCGGCGGGTGTGGCTGGCCGACCTGGCCGGCGTGCTCGTCGTCGGCGCCGCCCTCGTCGAGGTCGTGGTGAGATAGGACCTCGGCATGAACCGACGTCGTATCAGCGCTCGCATGCGGAGCATCGGACCCTTCGAGGTTCGCCGCATCCTCCCGTCCCCGTGGTGCCGCCAGGTCGGTCCGTGGGTGTTCCTCGATCACTTCGGACCGGTCGCGATGCCCGCCGGGCAGGGGGCCGATGTGCCGCCGCACCCCCACTGCGGCCTGTCGACGGTGACCTACTTGTTCGAGGGTGCCGTCGAGCACCGCGACTCCACCGGCGGCCACGCCATCGTGCGTCCGGGCGAGGTCCACTGGATGCGGGCTGGGCACGGCATCGTGCATTCCGAGCGCACCCCCGCCGAGCGCAAGGCCGCGGGCGGGCGCTCGCACGGGCTGCAGCTGTGGTGTGCCCACCCCGACGGCGAGGAGGAGCAGGCACCGCGCTTCGACTCCTGGCGCGAGCTTCCCGAGCTCGACGTGGATGGCGTGCGGGTGCAGCTTCTCGCCGGGGCCGGGTGGGGGGCCGAGTCCCCGGTCGACGTGACCTCGCCGCTCGTCTACGCCCTCGCGCACCTGCGGCAGGGGCAGCGACTCGTGCTTCCCGACGCCGAGGAGCTGTGCGCGTACGCCGTGTCGGGCGGGTTTTCGGTCGACGGGGAGCGCGCGGGGCCGCACGAGCTCCTCCTCGTCGATCCCGGCACCCTCGAGGCCACCGAGGACGCGGTCGTCGCGCTGCTCGGGGGCGACGCGATCGGCGAGCGCCACATGTGGTGGAACCTCGTGCACAGCGACCGTGGCCGGCTGAGAGAGCAGGCCGAGCGTTATCGGCGGGGGGAGTTCCCGGAGATCCCGGAGGATCCCGGCTTCCTGCCCGCGCCGGAGCACGGTCCGTGATCGCTCCCGATGCCGGGCGTCCGGTGTTCTTCGACGGGGTCGAGGGCGATGGCGAGCTCGTCGTGCGCTGCGCGTGTGGGCGGCGTATGCGCGCGAAGCTGTGGACCTGGCTCGGCGAAGCCCGCGCACCCTCCGCGTCCGAGTCCGAAGCCTTGGAGCTCGTGGCGGCGCCGGGCCTCTGCCGTTGGCGAACCGCACACGGTCTCAGTCCGTACCTGGGAGGCCTCGCGTGTTCCGCCTGCGGCGCGAGCTATCGCGTCGTCATCGGTCTCGACGAGGTTCAGCCGATGCGCTGGCGGGCTGCGCTGCACGCGGCCTGGCCGGACTGACGCCGTCGACGAG
>SBGO01000690.1 GCA_006226565.1 Deltaproteobacteria bacterium
CAGCCGGCCGCCGCGGTGACGGGGTCGGCGCCGTGGCAGCGCCCGGGGCCGTCGGCGGCACACTCGAGGTCCGAGTAGCAGCCGATCTCGCCGCACGGGGTGGGGAGCGTGGCGCAGGTGGGCGTGTCGTCGGGGCAGTAGAGCCCCTCGGCGCACGCCCGGGCCCCGGCGGCGGGCTCGCAGCTCGCGCCGACGGGCTGCTCGAGCGCCACGCACGACGACGCCGGGATGCACTGGATGTCCCCGGTGTCGCAGAAGCAGAACAGCGACTCGCCGCCGCAGCTGACGAGCGGCCCGTCGCCGCACTGCTCGTCCACCGTGCAGGTGCCGGCCAGCGGCACGACGAAGCTCGGCTCGGCAAGGGTCGAGGCGCACAGGCTCGGGGTGGGGCCGGGCTCGGTGTCGGGCCCGGCGATATCCGCGCTGGTCGTGTCGGTGCCGATCCACGTGTCCGGCGTCGGCAGCACGTCCCCGCCGCTCGCGTCGGGCGTGCTCGCCTGCTGCCAGAGGTCGATGATCGCGTCGACCCCCTCCTGCGGCAGATCCGGCGCGGGGCCGCAGATGACGGCGCCGCCGCCGCCCGGGAACTGGAAGGGCACGGCCTCCGGGCAGTCGAAGCCCTCGATGATGAGCGGCGCGGCGAAGACGCAGAAGTCCGCGCCGTCGTAGACGACGTTGTCGCCCCCGCCGCAGTCCACGTGGTGCTTGGTGCCGCTGCCGAGGCAGCCGGCGAGCCCGACCGCGCCGAGCGCGATCACGGTGCCGACGATAGCTCTGTTCACGACTCGTCTCCTTCGTCGCCGGTTGCGGCGGCGATCTCGTCTTCGACGTAGTGGTAGGGCGCCCAGCAGAGGGACATCCGGAAGCGCTCGGCGTCCTCGGCGCCCTGGGCGTCCTCGTCGACCTGCTGCACCACCGGCACCAGGGTCTCCATGAAGAAGCGCTCGAGGACCGCGCGGTCCCCGGGGCGGATGAGGAAGTTCAGCGTCCGCGCCATCGCGCGCGGCTCGGCGCGGAAGAAGCGGCCGAAGACCGCGTCGCCGAGGTTGCCGAGGAAGCTGTTGAGCCCGCCGATGCGGGTCAGCCAGGTGTCGCGGACCAGCGTGTTCACGCGCTGGTTGACCATCAGCCGCGGGGTGCGCCCCTCCTCCTCGATGAGGCGCCCCTCGGCGATGAGCTGGTCGATCGCCTGCTCGACGGCGGCCGGCTCCTCGGCGCCGAGGAGCTGGTTCACCTTGGTGCGGCTCATCGGCGTCGCCCAGATCATGAACTCGATCTTCACCGGCAGGTCGTAGCGCCGCTCGGCGTCCACGAAGGTCTCCCGGAGCTGCTTCGCGAGGCGCTTGGCGCTGCGCTCGCTGACGTCGAGGCGCTCGCCGATCTCCGCGAGCTTGAGCCCCTTGTCGCGGAGGTGGTGGAAGTAGGCGACCTGCACCAGGTTCACGACGTCGGAGAGCGGCACGCGGAACGCGTCGGCGAGCCGCACCAGCGGCCGCACGATGGCGTACAGCACGCGCCGCTGCAGCTCGCGATCGTCGATGTCCGTGGGGTCGTTCATATCGCTCCGGGGAGGTCGCCGGCCGGGTAGACCCCGGTCCGGCGAACTACCACGATTACGTCACTCCACCACGTGCGCTTCGAGGGTGAAGCTCCGCTCGGCCGGCTCGACCTCGTCGCCGAGGAGGGCCTTTCCGGCGGTGAGGACGTAGCTCTGTGCGGCGTCTCCTTCGCTGTTGTCGAGCCGGAGGCGGGTCGTGCCGCCCTCGACGAAGGTCGTCGGGAAGCCGCAGTCCCAGCTGTCGCACGCCGACGCCGAGGTCACGAAGGCGCTGTTCCAGCTCTCCGTCGCGACGACCGGCGCGGCCGTCACCTCGACCACCGCGCCCGCCGGGACGTCGACGGTGTAGAAGATGGCGAGCTGGCCGAAGCACGCCGCGCAGCCGAGGTTGCGCCCGCCGCCGCCGGTGTCGGCGGTCACCACCGTGCCGAGGGGTAGCCGCGCGGCCGCCTCGCAGCTGGCGTTGGGGGCGACGCGCTCGGACGAGAGGGCGAGCGAGAAGGTCCCCTCCGTCGACGTCACCTGGCTCACGGCGAGCACGACCTCGCGCGGCACCTCGTCGGTGTTCGCGAAGGTGCTGTCGCCGTAGCAGCCGTCGACCGCGCCGCAGCCGTCGGTCAGGAAGTTGGCGTAGACCGGCGCGTCGGCCGTGACCGACGCGATGACGCGGGTGCGCGCCGGGACCGTCACCCGGTAGAAGTGGCTCCGCTGGTGCGGGCAGACGTCGGGGGCGGTCGGCCCGCCGAACGCCGTCGCCACGTCGGTCGCCGTGCCGTCGAGGGCGAGCGGCACGGCGTCCTCGCAGACCGCGTTGGGGGCCAGCGCGTCGCGCGTGAGGGTGAGATCGAAGCGCGCGAGCGCCGCCGCGTTCTCGGCCTGGACGGCGAAGACCGCGCGCCGGGGCGCGTCGGTGGCGTTGGTCAGGCGGAGCGGCTCGCCGGGGTGGGTCGAGTCGAGGTAGGTGCAGCTGCCGTCGGCCGGCGGCTGGCAGGTCGTCGCGGCGTACAGCGAGAGCGCCGCGTCGTCCGCCTCGGGCTGGGCGTCGACGACGTAGACGCTGCGTGCCGGGATCGTCACGGCGTAGAAGAGGCTCGTCGGTCGCGTCGCGATGCAGCTCCCGGCCGCCGGCTCCGCCCCGAGCGAGAGGTCCTGGGCGGCGAGCGTCCCCTCCGGGAGCGGGAGGGCGTTGGCGCAGACCGAGTGGGTCGCGTCGCCCGGGGCCACCGCGACCGGCGGAACGGTCGCGGTCGGATCCTCGACGGCGGGATCGTCGGAGGTCGGCGTGGTCGTGACCGGCGTCGTACCCGGGGACCTCGCGGCGAGGTCGGCGGGCGCCGGGCGGGTGATCGGCGTCGCCTGGACGGGCTCGGCCTCGGCGGCGCCGTCCGGGCCGGCGAGGCAGCCGGCCAGCGCGAGGCCGGCGAGCGCAATGGGGAGGGTACGGAGGGACATCGGGGACTCCTTGGCTGGGCAGGTGAGGCCAGCGTGCCGATCCCGAGCGGTCGGATCAAAGAAAAGTTCCAAATATGGCCCAAAATGTCTTCAGGCGGTGCGAGGCGCCCTCCGAGGGCGGGGTCGCGAGACCCCACCAGCCGTTCGGCCAAGTCGCGAAACTCAAAAGGAAGTTTTCGTGCTCCAGGGGCGGCCCGGAAGTTGCACAGTGCGGCCGGCGTCGGGTAAGTCAGGTCGCACGTCCCCACCCGACGCTCGAGCCCCACAACGAGGTCCCCCCATGTCCCTGATGTCCAGGTTCCCCGCGGCGTTCGCCAGCGCGCTCCTGCTCCTCGGCGCCTGCGCCGACGAGACCCCCACGACGACCCCCGAGGCCGGCCAGTACAAGGGCAGCCTCGGCAAGTCCGACGCCAGCGCCGAGGCGACGTTCCTGCGCTTCGAGTTCGACGCGGAGCTCGTGACCTCGTACTGCTGGGACACGAAGAACGCGATCCAGGACCAGCTGCTCTACACGATCGGCCAGCTCAACGGCGACAAGTCGCTCGGGCGCCTCGACCACCTCGATCTGACCGACGTGCGCACCTCGAACGTCGAGGGCGGCTGCAAGATCAGCTACCACGCGAAGATGCCGGTGGCCTGGAACAAGCGGAACCCGACCCCGGAGAGCTACCAGCTCCTGCTGCCGCTCGACGTCAGCTACAGCGGGCAGGAGAAGTTCACCGAGGCGCACAAGCACGACTGCGTGGAGTGGGGCGCCCACGACGTCGACACCGGCAGCATGTGGTACTACTACCGGCCGGCGCTCTCGGGCTGCAAGATCGACGACGCCGAACTCTTCAAGGCCAAGGCGACCGTCTCGCCGAGCCCGCTCCAGACCACCGGCAAGTACCCCGAGTACCACAAGGTCTGGGAGGACGACGCCTTCGAGGTGGTCGCGATCTTCGGCAAGTACGAGGACGGCGCGACCTCGGGTGACGCGGGCATCAACGCCTACAACAAGTTCTCGCAGCTCATCGCCGGCGAGCTCAAGCGCTTCGACCTCACCACCGAGCCGGCCAGCATCCCGTCGAGCCCGGGCGTCGCGATGCCCGACATCGTCTTCACCGCGAACCTCCCCGGCGGCCGCACCGTTCGCGTCACCGCGCTCCTCGTCGACAACGTCCGGACCGCCGGCGCCGCCTTCAACGCCCGCTACGAGGCGCTCAGCACCACGGCCGACCTCATCGTCTACAACGGCCACGCCGGCCTCGGCTCGAACATCCGCGCCCTGGCCCAGCGGGGCGAGTGGAAGGCCGGTCAGTACGTCGTGGTCTTCATGAACGGCTGCGACAGCTACGCCTACATCGACTCGGCCCTGGCCGAGGCGCACGCCCGCGTCAACGACGACGACCCGATCGGCACCAAGTACGTCGACCTCGTCTCGAACGCCCGCCCGTCCTTCTTCGCCTCGATGGCGAGCGCGACGATGGCGCTGGTGCGCGGCCTCCTCGACTACGACAACCCCAAGACCTACGAGCAGATCTTCGGCGGCGTCGACTCCTCCGAGGTCGTGCTGGTGACCGGCGAGAACGACAACGTCTACGTCCCCGGCTACCCGAACGACGACCAGGGCCCGGTCGACGAGGGCTGGGCCGGCCTGAGCGAGGCGGGCACGGTCACCCGCCACCAGGAGACGCGCTTCGAGACGCCGGTCCTGCCAGCCGGGCGCTACCGCTTCACGATGACCGGCACCGGCGACGCCGACCTCTACGTGCGGACCGGCGACGCCCCCGGCCTCGACCTCTTCGACTGCCGGCCGTACCTGAACGGCTCGGACGAGGTCTGCGAGGTCTCTCTCGGGAGCGAGGCCGCCATCCACCTGATGGTCAACGGCTACGCCGCGAGCTCGACCTTCGAGCTCGAGGGCGAGGCGCTCCAGTAGCGCCGGCCTCCGGCTGACACGACGACGGCCCGCGGGGGAGCTCCTCCGCGGGCCGTCGCCATTTCGAGGGGAGACGCGCCATGATCGACACGCGCCAGAGCTGGGACATCGCGACGGGCCACCACAACCGCCACAAGGGCGACCAGGCGGCGTTCCTGCGCGCCGGCGGCGAGGTGCTCTTCGAGGAGGAGCTGGCGCTGCTCGGCGACCTCGCCGGCAAGCGCCTCGTCCACCTCCAGTGCAACAGCGGCCAGGACACGCTGTGCCTGGCGCGCCGCGGGGCCGTCGCCACCGGCGTCGACTTCTCGCCCGAGGCCATCGCCTTCGCGAGGCGCCTGTCGGCCGACAGCGGCCTCGCCGCCGACTTCGAGCTGGCCGAGGTCGTCGACTGGCTCGGGGCGACCGAGGCGCGCTTCGACGTGGCCTTCGCGAGCTACGGCGCCGTCGGCTGGCTCGAGGATCTCGACGCCTGGGCCCGCGGCGTCGCCCGCGTCCTGGCCCCGGGCGGGCGCTTCGTCTACGTCGAGTTCCACCCCCTCGTCTGGTCCATCGCGCCGGACCTGCGCCTCACCGGCGACGACTACTTCGCCCGCGCGCCCTTCGACGCGCCGGTCGGGGACTACGTCGCGCGCTCGGAGACCGCGCTCGGCGGCGCCGCGGACGCCGTCCCGGGCGACAACGCCGTGCTCGCGCGCTCCTGGCAGCACACCCTCGGCGCCGTGGTGACGGCGCTCGTCCGCGCCGGGCTGACGCTCGAGACGCTCCGCGAGTACCCCTACGCCAACGGCTGCAAGGTCCACCCGGCGCTCGAGCTGGGCGCCGATCGGCGCTGGCGCTGGCCCGCCGAAGCCGCCAACCCGCCGCTCATGTACGGCCTCGCCGCGCGCCGCTGATCGGCGCCGGGCGCGCGCCCTCCACCCCCGCTGCGCCGCGCCCCCCGACGCGCCCGTCACGTGCCCCGAAGACGCCCATGAACACAGGGTGAACGGGCTCTGTGAACGGCGTTCGCGGAAGGGCCGAAGCCAGTTGTGGCTTTTCGCCCGGTGTTTTGCTTTAGTGCAAACCACGCGTGGGTGAGCGCTCCCTGAAATGGGCCGCCCGTCGTCACCCACGGGCCCTGGGAGCCACCTCGGGCCACTGGGCGGCCATGACGCAGGACTGCACCATGCAGGCTGACCTCTTCCTGGGCGACGAGGCGGTGGCGCAGGGCGCCATCGACGCAGGGCTCGTCGGGGCCTTCGCCTATCCGGGGACTCCGTCCACCGAGATCTTCGAACACATCGAGCGTCACGCCGCCGAGTACGGCATCGCCGCGCGCTGGTCGGCCAACGAGAAGGTCGCCTACGAGGAGGCGCTCGGCATGTCCTATGCCGGCCGTCGCGCCCTCGTCTCGATGAAGCACGTCGGGCTCAACGTCGCCGCCGACCCGTTCATGAGCTCCGCGCTCACGGGCGTCAACGGCGGGCTCGTGCTCGTCGTCGCCGACGACCCCGGGATGCACAGCTCGCAGAACGAGCAGGACACGCGCTTCTACGGCGACTTCGCCAAGCTCCCCGTGTTCGAGCCGGCGACGCAGCAGGAGGCCTACGACCTCACCCGCGAGGCCTTCGACTACTCCGAGAAGATCGGCCTCCCCGTCATCGTGCGCATCGTCACGCGCCTGGCCCACAGCCGCGCCGACGTCCGCCGCGGCGACTTCGTCGAGCAGCGCCCGCGCCCCGACGCCGTCCCCCACGACACCGACCGCTGGGTCCTCGTCCCGAGCCACGCGCGCAAGCGCTACGCCCACCTCCTCGAGGTGCAGGAGGACATCGTCGAGGACGCCTCCCGCTCGCCGCACAACCGCCTGCGCCTCGTCGGCCCACGCGGCATCATCGCCGCCGGCGTCGCGCGCAACTACGTCCGCGAGGTCCTCGGCGACGAGCTCGGCGAGCACTCGCTGCTCGAGATCGGCATGTACCCGCTGCCGGTCGGGCTCATCCGCGAGCTGGTCGATCACACCGACGAGATCTACGTCTTCGAGGACGGCTACCCCTTCATCGAGCGCCAGCTCAAGGGCCTCCTCGGGCTCAAGGGCAAGGCCGTCCGCGGCCGCCTCGACGGCGCGCTGCCCCCGGCCGGCGAGCTCAACCCCGACATCGTGACCCACGCGCTCTACCCCGGGCGTCCCCTCCCGGCCGTCCCGCGCGACGACCTCAACGCGCGCCCGCCGCAGCTCTGCCGCGGCTGCCCCCACGGTGACAGCTTCCGCGCCATCGTCGAGGCGACCGCCGACGCCCCGGCGCCGCTCCTGCTCAGCGACATCGGCTGCTACAGTCTCGGCGTGATGGCCCCCTACCGCGCCATCCACACCGTCGTCGACATGGGCGCCTCCATCGGCATGGCGAGCGGGGCCGCCCAGTCCGGCGCGCACCCGGTCGTGTGCACCATCGGCGACTCGACCTTCGCCCACTCGGGGCTCCCGGCGCTCCTGGCCGCGGCCTACTACGACCACCCGATGACGGTGGTCATCCTCGACAACTCGGCGGTCGCCATGACCGGCATCCAGGACTCGCTCCTCGGCGGCGACCGCCTCATCCAGGCGGTCCTCGGCCTCGGCGTGAGCCCCGAGCACTGCCACGTCATCGAGCCGCACCCCAAGCACCACGTCGAGAACGTCGCGCTCTTCCGGCGCGAGATCGAGCACCGCGGCCTCAGCGTCATCATCGCGCGCCGCCCCTGCATCCACGTCAACGCCAAGCTCAAGAAGCGCGCCGCGGCCGAGGCGGCCATCGAGGAGGCGACCCGATGAAGCACGACATCATCCTCGCGGGCGTCGGGGGGCAGGGCGTCCTCACCGTCTCGAAGGTCATCTCGGCGCTCGCCCTCGAGCGCGGCCTCCACATCAAGCAGGCCGAGACCCACGGCATGAGCCAGCGCGGCGGCACCGTGCAGTCGCACCTGCGCCTGTCGGACAAGCCCATCGCCAGCGACCTCGTGCGGGTCGGGCGCGGCGACCTCCTCATCGCCGTCGAGCCGCTCGAGGCGCTCCGCTACCGCCACATGCTGTCGCCCGACGGCGCGGTGGTGGCGAGCGTCAACGCCTTCGTCAACATCCCCAACTACCCGGCCGTCGAGGCGCTGCTCGACCAGATCGCCGCCCACCCGCGCCACGTCCTCGTCGACGCCGAGCGCCTCGCCCGCGCCGCCGGCTCGGGCCGCGCGGCCAACACGGTCGTCCTCGGCGCCGCCTCGGTCTACCTCGAGCTCGACCCGGCCGCCCTCGAGGAGACGGTCGCCGCCGGCTTCATGAAGGCCGGCGAGCGCGTCGCCGAGGTCAACCGCCGCGCCTTCCGCTTCGGCCGCAACGCCGCGCTGGCCTACCTCGACGGCCTCGGCCGCGGGGCGGCGCCGGCCGCCGTGCGCCACTGGGTCGACACCCTCGACGCCGAGCACCTCGCGGCGCCCGAGCCGCCCGACGCGCCGTCCTTCGACGTCATCGACACGCCGGGCCACCTGTCCGGCGCCGAGGCCCACGCGGTCGAGCGGATGCTCGAGCACATCTACATGGAGGGGCGGCGCCAGCTCTTCGAGCACGAGGTGTACGCCATCGTGCAGCTCGTCGGCGCCATCTCGCCGCCGCAGCACGTCTTCGTGAACACCGAGGAGCTGATCTCCCCCGAGGCGCTCGCGCGCTTCCCGGGCGACAAGGTCGTCCTCAAGCTGGTCTCCCCCGACGTCGTCCACAAGTCCGACGTCCAGGCCATCGCCTTCGTCCCGAAGCAGCCCGACCTCGTCCAGCGCGAGATCGACAAGCTCATCTCGCGCCACCGCGAGGCGGGCGCCGACGTGCGCGGCGTGCTCGTCGTCGAGATGGTCGAGAAGCAGACCTCCGGGCTCGGCCACGAGCTCTTCGTCGGCATCCGCGCGACGCGCGAGTTCGGGCCGGTGATCGCGGCCGGGCTCGGCGGCATCGACACCGAGTACCTCGCGCGCCGGATGCGTCCGGGCGTCGCGGTCGCCAAGGCCATCGCCAGCGACACGACCGCCGAGGACTTCCTCGAGCAGTTCAAGGCGACGGCGGCCTACGAGCTCCTCGCCGGGCAGGCGCGCGGCCACCAGCGCATCGTCTCCGACGGCGAGCTGCTGCGCTGCTTCCGCGCCTTCATCTCGCTCGCGGTGAGCTTCTGCACCGATCGCGGCGACGAGGGGCCGGACGTCGCCGAGCTCGAGGTGAACCCCTTCGCCTTCCGGCGCCAGTCGATGGTGCCGCTCGACGGGCGCGGGCGCCTCGGCACCGCCACCCACAACCCCGTGGCGCGGCCGGTGGAGCGCGTCCGTCAGCTCCTCGAGCCCGAGCACATCGCGCTCGTCGGCGTCTCGAGCGACCCCAACAGCTTCGGCCGCATCATCCTGCGCAACCTCCTCGCCGGCGGGGCGACGCCGGACCGGCTCACGGTCGTGAAGCCGGGCGCCACGGAGCTCGACGGCGTGCGCTGCGTCCCGAGCCTCTACGATCTCCCGAAGCCGGCGGATCTCCTCGTCGTGACCGCCTCGGCGCTCGCGCTCGCCGGGATCGTCGACGACGCGGTGGAGAGCGGCAAGGTCGCCTCGGCCATCCTCGTCTCGGGCGGCGTCGGCGAGCTCGAGGGCTCCGAGGAGGTCAGCCAGGCGGTGCGCGACGCCATCGCCAAGGCGCGCCAGCGCCCCGACGGGCCGGTCTTCATCGGGCCGAACAGCCTCGGCGTGGTGAGCCGCCCCGGCGGCTACGACACCTTCTTCATCCCCAACCACAAGCTCGACAAGCGCGCGAGCGCGCCGCCGCGGCCGGTCGCGATCGTGTCCCAGAGCGGGGCCTTCATCATCTCGCGGCTGAGCCGCCTCGAGCGCCTCGATCCGGCGATCACGGTGTCGATCGGCAACCAGTTCGACCTGACGCTGGCGGACCTGCTGACCGCGGTCGGGCACCGCGCCGACATCGACGTGGTCGGCGTCTACGCCGAGGGCTTCAAGGATCTCGACGGGCTCGCCTTCCTGCGCGCCATCGCGGCGCTCCGCGAGGCCGGCAAGGACGTGGTCTTCTACAAGGCCGGGCGGACCGAGCAGGGGCGCTCGGCGGCGGCCGGGCACACGGCGAGCGTCGCGGGCGACTACGACATCTGCGTCGCCGGTGCGCAGAACGCCGGCGCGCTGGTGGCCGACACCTTCGACACCTTCGAGCAGCTCCTCGAGCTGACGACGGCGCTCCACAAGAAGTCGGTCCGCGGCGTGCGGCTCGGCGCGGTGTCCAACGCCGGCTTCGAGACGGTGGGCATGGCGGACTCGCTCCGCGGCGACGGCTACCAGGTCGAGCTCGCGCCCCTCGGCGAGGCCGGGCAGGCGGCGCTGGCCGAGGTGCTCGCGGCGAACCGGCTCGACAAGCTCGTCAACGCCCGCAACCCGGTCGACGTGACGCCGATGGCCGACGAGGCCGCCTACGACGGCGTCTGCGCGACGCTGCTGGCCGACGACTCGGTGGACGCGTTGGTGGTCGGGTGCATCCCGCTGACGGCGCGGCTCAAGACCATCCCCGAGGAGATCGACCAGCCCGGGAGCTTCCCGGAGATGCTCGCCGCGCGCTTCGCCGCCACCGACAAGCCGCTGGTGGCGGTGGTCGACGCCGGCGCGCTCTACGACCCGATGGTGCGCAAGCTCCGCGAGGCGGGCGTCCCGGTCTTCCGCTCGGCGGACCAGGCCGTCCGGACCCTCGGGCAGTACCTCGTCCACCGGATCGACGGCTGAAGCAGGTCGGAGGGCGTGAAGTGATGGGGCGTCACCCCATCACTTCACGCCGCCTTGGCCTGCGCTCGTCCCGAGCGCGGTCGCTCCTGGCGTGACCGCCGGCCGGGTCTCGCGAGGGCCTCGGCCCGTCCGCGCTACTCGGCGTGGGTCACGGTGAGCCCCTGACGGCTGGCCGCGAAGACGGTCACGACGCCGCTCGCGGTCTGGACGTCGGTGCGCGAGACGCGCTGGATCCAGGACGGCACCTGGAAGAGGCCGAGGCCGCTGAAGTACGGGAAGCCCTCGACGAGCTCCGAGGCGATGACGATGCTGCCGGCGCTGTCGGGCGCGGAGCAGGTGATCACGGCCTCGGGCGGGTTGGCGTGCCAGCCGAGCTGGAGCACGACCTCGACGGTCGCGCCGCCGCCGGCCGGGGTCCAGTTGAGGGTGTAGGGGCTGCCGTCGCTGAGCGCGATCGTGCCGAAGTCGTCGGTCAGATCGGCGACGCCGGTGACGGTCGCCTGGAACGCCGCGATGTCCTCGCCGGCCGCGCTGACGGTCAGCGTCGCGCCGGCGTCGAAGGCGTTGGTCGGCGGGTCGGTGTCGGCGGCGTAGAGGCCGTTGCCGACGTAGCCGAGATCGAGCTGCGCCGTGCCGCCGGTGATCGTGATGTCTCCGGCGGAGCGCGGCTCCGGGAGGTCCTCGCAGACGCCGCCCGGGACGCAGGACTGGGTGAAGGCGTTGCAGGGCGGATCGCACGCGGCCTGCGGGCGGGTCCAGAGCTGGCAGTCCCCGCTCGCGGCGACGAAGCGCTGGAGGTTCGGGAGCGGGCCGGCGGCCATGTGCGCGGCGACCTCGCTCCTGGCGACCGCGCCCGTCGAGGCGGAGACGAGCTCGACGACCGAGATCTCGCCGCTCGGATCGAAGAGCGGGTTGGGCGGGGCCTCGACGACGTCGGCGTCGGCGGCGTCGGCCACGTCCTGGACGTCGTCGGAGACGTCGGCGTCGGCGGTGTCGGTGGGGTCCTCACAGCCGGCGAGCCCCAGGAACGCGCCGAGCGCGAGGAGGGCGGCGAGCGCGCGGACGTCGACCATGGCTTCCTCCGTGACGAGCGTGGCCGCGACGCGATCAGCGCGTCGCAGGCACGCTTTATAGCGCGGTGCGCGGGGCAGGGGAACGCCGACGGCGGTGACAAGCGTCGCGGGGCGACCTACGTTGGGGGGGGCGGGTACCGGCGTGTGCCCGCATCGTCACAGGGAGGAGGGTGTCATGCTGAAGGGTGCATTCCTGGGGCTGCTCGCCGTGGGCCTGCTGGGCGCGTGCGGCAACGGTGAGGGCGAGGCCGCGGTGAAGCTGGCCAAGGACAACGCAGACAAGATCTGCGCGTGCAAGGACGCCGCCTGCGCGGCCGAGGCCATGACGGCCTACACCGCCCAGGTCGCCAAGCAGCGCGAGATCATGAAGCCCGGGTCCCTCGAGGCCAAGCACCTCACCGCGATCAAGGTCGAGGCCGAGCGCTGGATCAAGTGCCAGGCCGCGCTCGGCGGCGACAGTGACGAGGGCGACGAGGGCAAGGCCGACGAGGGCAAGGCCGACGAGGGCAAGGCCGACGAGGGCACGGCCGACGAGGGCAAGGCCGACGAGGGCAAGGCCGACGAGGGCAAGGCCGACGAGG
>SBGO01000080.1 GCA_006226565.1 Deltaproteobacteria bacterium
TGTGGTCGACGTCGCAGGCGTGCGGCGCGGCGTCCTCGAGCTCCGCCACGAGGCGCGCGACCTCGGGCGGCAGCGGCGGCAGGTGGTCCCAGGGCGATCCGGCGAGGCCGAGCCCGTCGCGGAGCGGGAAGTCGGGGTGGCGCGCGCGGACGTACTCGACGAGGAGCTGGCCCATCCGCCCCATGATCTCGAGGTTCTTGACGACCGCCCGCTGGATGCCGTCGGAGACGCCGTGGGGATCGGCGAAGAGGCGGGCCAGGGTCGCCTCGAGGTGGTCGGCGAGGAGCGGGTCGTCGACCTCGAGGGCGAGCTCGGGCTGGCCGCGGTCGGCCATGAGGTTGCGGATGCGCTCGTCCATCGTGATGCCGGCCGAGGGCACGAGCCCGGGCATGGTCGTGACGATGGCGTGGTAGCGCGAGCTGACGAGCGCCGAGGCCTGCCGGATGACGCTGACCAGCGTGAACATGTCGTGCTGGTCGCTGACGAAGAGCGGGCGGTCGCCGCCGAGCTTGGCGTTGAGGGCCTCGCAGGCGCGGCGGTCGAGCTGCTCCATGCCGACGAGGACGACGAAGGCGCTGCGGCCGCGGAGGAAGCGCCGGGTCCCCTCGGCGATGGCCTCGAGGTAGGCGTCCTGGCGCGCCTCGACCTCGCTGCCGGCGTTGTGGAAGTAGACCGAGCGGTAGTGCGCGTCCTTGTGCATCCCGAGGACGGCGCGCTCGACGCCCATCCGGAGGTCGGGCTTGACCGGCCACCAGAAGGGGTTGATGGGGCACAGGGCGAGCACCGGCTGGACGCCGTCCCAGCCGGCCTCCATGAGGAGGCGGCGGCCCACGGCGTCGGGGGCGGGCTCGAAGGTCCAGGCGGTGTCGGTGCCCGACTCGGCGGCGACGCCGAGCGCGCCGAGCTGCGCGACCGAGGCGTCGTTGCGCGCGATGATGTAGGCGTCGGCGCAGTACTTGCGGACGAGGTCCTCGAGGGAGGCGTCCATCTTGCCGGCCTCGCCGCCGTAGCCGACGGCGATCTTGTGCTCGGCCGCGGCGAGCCCGAGCCCGCCGACCATCAGGGTCGACAGCGCGTTGGCGAACTTCGACTTGAACATCGAGCCTTCGCACGCGACGACGCCGTGCTGCTCGTGCACCGCCTCGAAGATGAAGCGCGGGAAGATCTGCGGAAGCTCCAGCTGCTTGACGGTCTTGAAGTAGCCGCGGGTGAGCGCCGGGTCGATGGTCAGGATGGAGAGGTCGAGGTGCTCGTCGTCGAAGAGGTGGCGGAACTGCCGGATCATCTCCTCGACGCGGACGTCGGCGCCCGTGTTGCGCGTGCCGGAGTAGCCGACGAAGAGGAGCTTGAGCGGCTCGCCGGGGCGCCACTGGGCGCCGGGGTCGAGGGGGTAGCGGCGCGTCGCGGCCTCGATGAGCCCGGCCATGCTGCGCTGCAACAAGAGGTCGGCGTCGGCGGCCTTGGCGAGGCGCTTGCTCGCTTCCCGGGCGACGGCGCCGAGGGTGGTCGTGGTGCGCTGCAGCAGGCGCTGGAACGGGGTGCTCACGCGGCCTCCTCACCACCGGCCGGGGCGGCCGGGAGCGGGGCGTAGGGGTAGCGGTAGCGCACCTCCTTGGCCCAGCGGTAGAGCGGCCCGCAGTAGGCGGTGAACGGGGTCGGCCCGTAGCCGAGCTCGGCGACCGCGCGGCGGTTGTCGAACACGGTGTCGTAGGTGATGTAGGGCAGGAAGACCTTGAGGAGCGAGCCGACGAGGGTCACCGGGTTCTTCGCGCGGCTGCCGCCGGCGAGGTCGACGGCGGCCTTGAAGGGCTTGAGGAGCCCCGGGGCGAAGCGCGCGGCGCGGCCGGTCGACGCGGTCATGGCGTGGGCGATGACCGAGGTCGTGAGCGAGCGCTCGCCGGCCGACAGGTGGTAGGTGTCGTGCTTCGGCTCGGGGGTCAGGTGGATGTGCGAGATGGCGTCGGCGACCCAGTCGGCGTTGACGATGTCGAGGCGGCCGTTCGGGGAGAACGGCAGCACCGGCAGGTCGGCCAGGACGCAGAAGGCGCGCACCATGTCGAACTGCGTCGTCTCGCAGAAGCGCGAGTCGCCCATGACGATCGACGGCCGGAAGATGGTCTTCTGGACGTCGGGGAGCAGCTCGTGGGCCATGTGCTCGGCGAACTTCTTGGTGCGGCCGTAGGGGTCGTAGTCCGAGCGGCCCCAGTCGATGGCCATGTCCTCGGTGACGACCTCGTGGCTGCGCTCGCCGGCGACGGCCACGGTCGAGACGTGGCTGTAGCGGCGCAGGCCGTGGTCGTTCTGGATGGCGCGGGCGAGGTTGATGACGCTGAGCGTCCCGCGCAGGTTCGTGTTGAAGCACGCCTTGGACGACTTGCGGTTCAGCGAGGCCGCGATGTGGAGGATGGAGTCGGCCTCGGCGACGAGGCGCTCGCGCTCCTTCGGGGCGATGCCGAGGTCCGGGGCGTGGAGGTCGCCGCGGACGATGTCGATGCGGCCGAGCGCCTTTCGGAAGGCGTCCACGTCCATGTGGAGCTGCATCGCGCGCCAGAGCTTCTCCCGGGCCTGCGCCTCGTCCTTGGCACGGACGAGGGTCGCGAGGCGGATATCCGGGTCCGCCGCGAGGAGGCGGGTCGCCGTGTAGGCGCCGAGGTAGCCGGTGGCGCCGGTCATGAAGAGGGTCGGCATGTCAGCTCGCTCCCAGCTGGGCGTCGGCGTCGCCGGGGGCCGCGGTGTCGAGGCGGTCGGCGGTGACGAGGGTCAGCGGCGGGGACATCGGCGGGTCCTCGGGGATGTCGGCGCCCTCGAGGCGCGGCATGCACCACGTGTCGAGCCCCGGGTACAGGACGCGGAGCCAGTAGTCGCGCCAGTCGATGTCGTCGACGATCCAGCCGAAGCGGGCGCGGGAGGCGTCGCTCAGGCGGAGGTCGAGGGCGCGGATGTGGTCGTTGACGAAGATCCAGTCGGTGTCGTGGATGAAGGGGCGGAAGAGGTCGAGCATGCGCTGGATGCGGCCGAAGCTGCGGTGGGCGTGCTCGAGGAGGAAGCCCGCGGTGTCCTTGTGGCGCTCGAGGGGCTTGCCGACGACCTTGTAGGCGGCGGGGGGGAGGACGGCCTTGAGGTCGAGGCCGCCGAGGAAGCCCTGGACGCCCTTGGCGTAGCGCTGGAGCCGCGGGAGGGCGAAGGCGTGCTCCTTGTCGGCGTCGACCGCGACCGTGTCGAGGTTCTTGACCACGAAGCGCTGGAAGCGGGAGGCCTTGGAGCTGGCGAGGTCCTTGCGGATGGCGAGGTTGGCGAGCTCGATGCCGCGGCCCATGGTCATCGGGTTCGAGCAGGACGACGAGACCTGGTAGACGGGCGCGGCGGTGCCCTCGAGCGCGGCGGCGAGGACCGAGGTCGCGGCGCGGGTGACGGCGTCGACGGGGACGACGTCGTAGTGGACGTCCTCGCGGGCCGGGAAGTGGCGGAAGGGCGAGCGCAGGAGCCACAAGAGCGGCCCGGTCGTGTTGATGCCCTCGTTCCAGCCGGTGAAGGGGTAGTCGAGCGCGCACTCGACGATGGCGGGGCGGAGCAGCGTCAGCTCGACGGGGCGCTGGGCGAGGAGGTGCTCGGCGAGGCCCTTGGTGAAGGTGTAGATGTTGGGCCAGCCGAGGGCCTGGGCGCGCTCGCGGGCGGCGGCGACGCGCTCGCGCTTGTGGCCGGGGCGGGCGGCGATCTCGGCGAGGGCGGCGACCTCCGCGTCGACGTCGAAGGCGCGCTGGCTCGGGGAGACGCCGGGGGTGATCTCCTCGGAGACGTGGCCGCCCTGGATGCCGGCGACGAAGCACGTCGAGCAGTGGAGGAGGGTCGCGTGTTCGGTCGCGGCGGCGAGGTCGGCGATGTGCGCGGCGCCGAGGACGTTGGTCTCGAAGGCGAGGCGCGGGTCGGGGTCGAAGTCGGTCAGCCCGGCGAAGTGGACGATGGCGTCGAGCTCGGGCGCGAGGCGCGCGACGGTGGCGTCGTCGAGGCCGCACTGGGGCTTGGAGACGTCGCCCTCGAGGACCTCGACGCGGGCGCCGAGGAAGGCGCCGAGGCGGGCGCCGTGGCGCTCGCGGAGGGGGCGGAAGGCGGGGGAGCGCTCGGCGATGCGGGTGAAGCGCTCGGCGGCGGTCCCGGCGTCGCCGGGGCGGGCGAGGACGTAGATGCGGCCGACATCGGGGAGGTCGTGGAGGACCTGGGAGAGCCAGACCTTGCCGACGAAGCCGGTGACGCCGGTGACGAGCACGGTGCGGCCGGCGAGGGTGGCGGCGACGTCGAGGGGCGTCGTGGCGGAGGGGAGGGCGTGGAGGTTCGTCGGACCCATGGTGGTGCGCTCCGGGCGTGGGACGTCGCGGTACGGCGGGGGCGGTGTGCGGCTCAGGACTGGACGATGGGCCAGTCGTGGTCCTTGGCGAGGCGGCGGAGGCGCCAGTCGGGGTCGACGACGCAGGGCTGACCGATGGCGCTCAGGAGGAGCCCGTCCTGGTGGTAGGTGCCGTAGGCGCGGGAGCGGGCGAGGTCGAGGCCGCGCTCGTGGGCGAAGGTGCGCGCCCACTGGCCGGACAGCGTGGCGCCGATGATGGGCTCGCGCAGGCGGCCGGTGGCCTTGCCGTGGTCCATCTCCATGACGTTGGCGAGGAGCACGTCGGCGCGGAGGTGGTCCTTGAGGGGGCCGACGACGACGTCGAGGTCGTCGGAGAGCAGCACGACGGCGTGGCCGGTGCGGCGGGCCTCCTCGAGCAGCTCGAGCCCGGTCGGCTTGAGGTTCGGCAGGACGTAGCGGTGGTAGTACTCCTCGCCGAGGACGGCGAGGCGGTCCTCGCTCATGCCGCGGAGGCCCATCCAGGCGAGGCGGTGCACGACCTGCTGGTCCTTGAAGGGGCCCGCCAGCTTGAGGCCCGTCGCCAGGGCGGCGCCGCCGAGGCGGGTGAGCCGCGGCGTGACGCGCTGGGCGTTGAGCGTGAAGTAGGCGGGGGCGGGCAGCGGGGCAGGGCGGACGAGGGTGCCCTCGACCCTGAAGAAGGCGGCCTTGTCGTGACGCGCGCGTTCGGGCATGGCGACGCTCCGGTGTTGGAGCGCCGTGCATAGCTCAGGTGGACTGACATGTCAGTACAAAAACTGACACGCGTGTCAGTCAACTTGCGGGAGGCCGGGCGGGGCTCGTCGGGGTGGCGCGCCGAGGCGCGTCGTGCTCCCGACCCGGCTCACGCGGTCGTGGCGACGATGGCGGTGAGGATGGCCAGGTTGATCAGGATGGCGACGGCCCCCTGGGCGGGGAGGCGGCGCGGGCTGCCATCCCACAGCGCGAGGTAGAGCAGGGTGGAGAAGGCGGCGGAGAGCGCGATCTCCGGGTGTCCCCACGCGGGCTCGACGAGGTAGCGGGCGCCGGCGAGGACGAAGCCGAGGGCGGCGAGGACGAGCAGCGCGGAGACGCCCCGGCGAGCGCCGCGTTTGTCGGGGAGGCGCCGGAAGACCACGGCGCCGTCGGGCCAGGTGAGGTCGGGCTCGAGCTCGAAGAGCGCCCAGGCGTGGCCGGCGTAGAGGAGGTGGACCAGGCCATGGAGAATCAGGAGAATTCCAACCAGCGCGTCCATGGTGCGACCTCCTGTGCGGTGCGCCCAGGCCCGTCCCTCGACACCCAGGAGTCTCGGAGCCGTGGGCGACCGGTGTCAAGGTGCGGGTCCGCGGCCATTCGGCGCACGAGGAGGACGCCCGAGCCGACCGCCGGGCAGGGCGCGCAGGGCCGCGCCGTCGCGCTGGCCAACGGCGTCTGGGCCTGCTAGCGTGGGTGCGCGCGTCCGTCCATGCGGGCGACGGACGCGCGTCGACGTGAGCTTGCGAGAAACGAAAGGGCGGCAAATGAAGTCTCTTGGCATACAGGTCATTCTTGCTGTGTCGCTGGTCGCTGGGCTGGCCGGTGGGTGCTCGACCGCGCGGATCAACGCGGCCGGGGAGAGCGTTCAGGTGGTCGATGCGGGGAGGGTCGCGCGGTGTCGCAACCTCGGCCCGGTGTCCGGGACGGGCGGGGGCTCGTTCGGCGGGGCGTGGATCAGCAACAGCGACCTCGTCGAATATGCGATGAACGACCTCCGGAACGAGGCGGGGGAGCGCCGCGCGACCCACGTCGTCGTGGCGTCCAACAGCATGGCCGCGAATCACACGGGGTCGACGACCACGGCCGTGGTCACCGGCAACGCCTATCAGTGCACGGCGGCCGACCTGAGCGAGCCGGCGGCCAGCGTTCCGGCGCCCACGGCGACCCCGGCGTCCGCCGCCGGGACCGAGCTCGGCCCGTGCTACGGCAACGGCACCTGCAACGACGGCCTGCTGTGCGCGTCGGGGCTCTGCGTCCGGCTCCCGGTGGCGTCGACGTCTCCGGCACCGGCCGCCGAGTAGCCCTTCCGGTCGGCGCGAATCGTCGGCGTCGTGCTCACTCGAGGAGCACGGCGTCGTCGAAGGTGCAGTCTCCGGTCTCGGCGACCGCGTCGGGGTCGGTCGCGCAGAGCGTGACGGTGAGCTCGCTGGCCGCGGCCGGGAGGACGTGCGTGGCCTCGAACGCCGTCCACGTGGTGGAGGGGGCGGGTCGATAGGTCGCGGTCGCCGCGCCGTCGTTCAGGAGGATGGCGGGCTGGGCCGTGGGGGCGGCGGCGCAGCGCCATGACACGCTCAAGCGCACGGGCCTCCCGACGAGCTCCGCTGGGAGCGCGCCGACGGGGTAGACGGGCTGCCTCAGACACAGCACGCTCTGAGTCGAGCCATCGCTCAGGCGCACGGACGTGTCGCCTTCGACCGCGTCGGCGGATGCTGAGACCGTCTGCCACGGATCCGCAGCGCTTGTCAGATACCAGTACTCGGGTCTGCCGGGCTCCGCAAAGGACTCGAAGCCCCCGTTGAGCAGCGCATTGTCGCTGCCGCGTCCGCGCAGCTCGACGACGAAGAGCGCGGCGTCGGGCGCGTCGCTGGCGAGCGCGATGCGAGCGGCGTGGTCGCCCAGGCGGTCTGGCGCGAACCTCACCGAGAGGGTCGTCTGCCCGCCCGCCGGCACCGGCGAAGCCGGCTGGGTTTCGATGATGAAGGCGCCGGCGTCGACCCCGGTCACGCCGAGCGGAAGCCCCTCGAGCGACAGCGGCGCCGTGCCCGGGTTGGCGAGGGTGAGCTGCACGACGACCGCGCCGCCGGGCACCAGCGCGGGGCCGAGATCGACCTCGCCGCCCGAAGACAGCGCCTGATTGCCATTCGAGACGGCCAGGGCCGGGGTCTCGCTGGTCCCCCCGGAGTCGGTCGCCCCATCGGCCGGGCTGCCATCGGGCTCGGCGGTATCCGCCAGCGCGTCCGAGGAGGCGTCGACGTCGGTCGCGCCGGCGTCTGCCGGGCTCGAACGCGGCCAGAACGTCACGGTGGTCCCGTCCGGGCACGAGATGGTGACAGAGCCGTCGTCGTTCTCGGCCACGCTGCACGATGTGCCATCCGTGCCGCTCGCGCCCTGCTCGCCCTGCGGCCCTTGCTCGCCCTGCGGTCCCTGGTCGCCCTGCGGTCCCTGTTCGCCCTGGGGCCCTTGCTCGCCCTGCGGTCCCTGTTCGCCCTGCGGCCCTTGCTCGCCCTGCGGTCCCTGGTCGCCCTGCGGTCCCTGCACGCCTTGCTCGCCCTGGGTCCCCTGGTCGCCCTGCGGCCCCTGCACGCCTTGCTCGCCCTGGGATCCCTGCGCGCCCTGCGCGCCTTGCTCGCCCTGGGGTCCCTGCTCGCCTTGCTCGCCCTGGGGGCCCTGAGGCCCCTGCACGCCTTGCTCGCCCTGCACGCCTTGCGCGCCCTGCGGCCCGGCGGGGCCCATGGCGCCGTCGGCGCCGTCCTCGCCGTTGCGCACCTCGAACCGGGTCCCGTCGCTGCAGACGATCTCCGTGAGCTCGCCGGTCGCGTGGATAGAGCACGCGAGCGGATCGGCGTTCGAGCACGCCGCCAGAGACACGGATGCGATGGCTGCGCTCAGCAGCCCACGGGGAATCCTGCGTGCGGACATCTCAGCCTCCGCGGCTGTTGTGTGGCCTTTGGGCCAGGGGACCGCGGAGCAGCGGGAGTGTCAAGCCGAGACCGGGACGCGGGATGCGGCCGCGGGGCTATCTGGCGGCGGCCACGAGCTCGAAGTAGTGGGCGACGTGGTCGCGGAAGAAGGGGCCGAGGGAGGCCATCGCGACCGCGTTCGGCAGCGGCACGTGGAAGGCCCGGAGGCTGTGGGCCGAGTGGAAGACGACCCGGGTGCCCGCGTCGTGGCGCAGGAACGAGACGGAGCCGACGTCGGCGGCGGTGGTGCCGTTGTCCGAGTAGTAGACGCGCCAGTAGACGGTGATGGCGTCGTCGCCGTAGAGGATGCGCTCGGCCTTGGTCATGTCCTGGTTGAGGAGGGCGTCTTCGAAGTCGCAGGGCAGGGCCGAGAGCACCATCCGCTCGATCTGGCTCACCGCGCGCCCCTGGGCGTCGGTGTCGAGGATCTGCCGCTCACCGCCGAGGTAGTGGTCGAGCTCGACGCCCCAGTCCTGAGCGGGGAGCAGGGCCACGAAGGCGTCGAAGGGCACGTCGGTCACGCCGGCGGTGTACTCGACGGCCATCGGGATGGCGGGGGCGTCAGGGCTCTGGGCGACGTCTTGCTCCCAGGTCCACGAGGCGATGGCCTGGAGCTCCGCGAGGGAGGTCGCGGCGATGTCGGCGGCGATGTCGGTCGGGATGGCGGCCTGGTAGGCGTCGATGGGCGCGACGATGTCGAAGTCGCCGTCGCCGGGCCAGCGCGTGATGACGTAGTCGTCGCAGCAGAAGAGGCCGTGGCAGACGTGCTGGCCGGAGTCGCAGCCGCCGAAGGCGAACCAGTCCGCCTTGCCGGCGCCGCTGAGGTCGTCGCAGGTGGCGTCCTGGCCCCCGAGCGACCCGTACATGGCCAGGCTCTCCTCGGTGCACTCGGCCTCGACGAGGAGGTTGGGGTCGCACGCCGCGAAGGTCGCGAGCATGGCGTCGCAGTCGGAGGCCCCGGCCTGGGGGCCCTCGGAGGCGCAGCCGGCGGCGGTCAGCGCGAAGCCCAACAGAGCCATGAAGAAGCGAGGACGGGGCATGAGACCCTCTCGGCGGCGGCGCGGATGATGTGGCTGAGTCCTGGCGCGACGTCAGGGCGTCCCGAGCTTGGGACGGCCCAGCGCGGAATGCAAGGCGGGATTCGTGTTGCAGCTCGGGCGGTTCCGGCGTTTCCGCCGAGGACGTAGACGCCATCGACCTCCTCTCGCCTCGGACCGTGACGCGGTTGACAGGCGGGGGCATCGCGAGGGTCTATGCGAGTGTAGGAGGATGACATGATTCGAGTTCACCCGGGTTCGTGCTCGCGTAGCGCCCTCTGGCTCCCGATTGCGTCTCGACCCGCAGCCGCGTGGAACTCCGTCGCCGTGCGCGTGCTCGTGTGGCTCGTCGCGTGCAGTGGCGTCTACGGCGCGTGCGACGAGGGGGCAGAGCTCGCGGATGCGGGCGTGGTTGGATGCGACGACATTGGGCAGGGCACGTCGGATGGCGGTGACACGGGCGCAGAAGACGTCGCCTCCTCGGACGCCGGCCTCCGGTACGTGACGGAGGCAGACCTCGCCTTGTTCGTGGACCGACCGTGGTTCTTGGAGGCGGTCTTCGATCGCGGCGAGCTGCGGCCCATGGGGTGGCACCTGCTGGCCTCCGTCACGTTCGGTTCGGACGGGCGGCTGAAGGCCCACACGGCGTGTCACATGTCGGGGGGGCCGCGGCGCGACTGGCGTCTGGAAGCCGGTGTGCTGGTCATTGACGCGCCCACCGTGTGGACGACGAACGGCTGCCCGGAATGGGACACGAACGAGATCCACGAAGCGGCCATGCTCGAGCTGGGTTCGGTGGCGTCGGCCCGCGTCGATGGGCCACGCTTGACGCTGTTTGATCCGGCCGGTGCGGCGGTGCTTCGATTTTCGTCCCAGCCGACCCTCTTGGGGGCATGGAACATTGCCTCACCGACGCGGGATTTCGGCGACCTGGCCCCGGTGCTCTTCTTCGGGCTCGATTCCCGCCTTCGTGTCTACATCAGGGGGGCCTCCGGCTGCGGCCGCGCGCTGGAGGGGACCTTCGCGCAGTCGGACAGCCACCTCGAGCTCCGGCTGGGCAGCCTGGACCTCAGCGGCTGCGAGGTACCGGTCGAGGACGCCCAGCAACTCGAGTCCCTCATGGAAGCGCTAACCCGCGGAGCGAGCATGACCCTTGGAACCGGGGGCAGGACGTGGGCCTTGCTGGATAACAATGGGACGCAGCTCCTGTACCTGGCGCGCCCGTGAATCCGAGGTCTCTTCCCCTGAGTGGGTGCTGGAGCGGTTCCGGCCGTTCAGCGGCGTGGCACTCTTGGCGATCTTGGGGTGTCTGCGGCGCGGTCCCGATGAGGCTGGGTACAAGAACGGGTACAGAGGACGCTCGTCGACCGCTTCTCTGGTGACATCTCTCGTCCGAGTCGTCGCCCAGACTGGGTACAAAGTCGGGTACACCCTGGAGTCGCCACGTCTTGACGCGCTCAATAGCGCGTAGCTGTTCGGCAAGTCTCTCGCCCTGTGCCGTCCAGGTGCAACGCGAGGTTGGGTGGTCCCCAATTACCTGGGCCTGCAGCCCGGTGGGTGGGACGCTAGACCAAGCGTATGGCTGCCAGCGGGATTTCGATGTGTGGGGAGACATCCATCGTCTTGAGATGAGCACGAAGAACTGGATCTGTGACCATTTCCGGATGCAGTGCCATTTGGAAGACCATCTGTCGGCCAGGCGCGCTCTGGAATCGACCATCTTCATCTGCGAGCGACGCCAGAAACTCATTGCGCAAGCCCGGCGAGAGATAGATGTTGAGAACGGGGCTCTCTGCACCACCCCGGATGTAGACCCCGATGTCTTCCTTCACCATCATGAACTCCTAGACGTTGGCAAGTGTGCTCCTGTGGATGGCTGAAACAGCGGATCTCAGTCATCTGGTGGCCTACTGTGCTCCTTCGTGGTTTGCCTTGCGTACGAAGTGAATGAAACTGCCTTCAGTGCTGGAAGACGCGTTCGAATGCGCCAGGCCACGCAAGAATCATGTCGAGGTCTGCGCAAAGGCTCTGCCAGTCAGCGTCTTGCGGCTCATGCTCCGGGACAAGTACGGCGACGACCGTCTTTTCCGACATGCGCAACTGCTGTCTGTATCGCAGAACCTGTCCGAGCCCGAGCCGCAACTGCTTCTCCTCGTTTGTCGGGGTCGTGCTCTTCACCTCGGCGACATACAACGTTCCCTGCCATTCCCAAGCGAGGTCGAACTCAGGATCGCCGACTGCTGGTGACCTCGGCTCGACGCCAGAGCCGAGGAGAAAAGCCGCTAGGGCATTCTGGGTCTCGCAGTGGCCTTTGTTGCCACGCTCGATCTTCGTCGGATCAACTTCGAAGGGAATGAGATTCGTAGCAAGAGACGCTGGCTCAACCACCTTGTAGGGGAGTCCAACGACCGGGGGCTGCGATTTCCCGCCTTTCACAGGGATGAGGTCCTGAATGGAGCTCCATTGGTCGTCATGGACGTGGAATACCGTGCCGCCGCGCGCACGCGCTACGGAGAGTCCTCCAAGAACATCCTCGTGTTCGTCGAGCCAGAGTGGAAGCGCATCCGGGACCTCATAGCGCACGCTCACTCTTGGCTCTACGTCGTCATCATCTGGGGGTGTCAGCCAGTATGGGTTCTCGTGATCCGGCATAGGGGTAGGCCCTTCGGTGACCGTGCCGAACGCGATGATGCCCCTGGGATTGCCCCCGGCTCCACCCTGCCAGAAGATGCAGCGATCACCGACCGAGATGGCCTTCCCCTTGGTCGTCCAAGTGTCGAACTCGATGTTCTTTACTGCGTCAGCAAGTCGGTACCGTGTTGGATTGGCGAAAAATGCCCAGACTTGAGGTTCCTTGTGAACGGCTTTGCTCATTGCGTCGACCTGCCGACTGACCGCTCGGCTCGGAAGGGGAGGCGGTGATGCCTATTGTCTGGACGGGAGTATAGCGCCCAACCCTGCTCACGACGAGGAAGATGGACGCCGAAAGCGCTCGAGAGCCCGCGAAGCGCGAGTGTCCACCCAACGTTGCGTTCACCTGCCGGGCGGAGGTGCCATGGTGCTTGTCTGTCGCCGAGTCGTCTGTAGCAAGATGGCTTGCCCGGTCAGGTGCAACGCGATGTTGAACCAAGCCGCTGACGCGTCGGTCGGTGTTCCCACGCTGCTGCGACGCGGCATATGGGCGCAGGTGGTGCTGGTGCGGCC
>SBGO01000076.1 GCA_006226565.1 Deltaproteobacteria bacterium
GCGCCAGGCTGTCGCCAGAGTCTCTGGGAGCCGACAGCCGATTCTCGAACCACAGAGGGCACGGAGGACACGGAGATGGCCCCCTCCGTGTCCTCCGTGCCCTCTGTGGTTCAATCCCCCTGCCGGATCTTCGCCGGACGGTAGGGACCGGACGAGCGACGAAAAAAAGAGGCAGGCTCTCTCGAGCCTGCCTTCTCTCTACGCCCAGGCCCTCGGCCCGGAGCGAGTCGTCCGCCCGCGGCCCTACGCGCCCGCGAGCTTGTCCGAGCCGTCGCCCGAGCCGTCGACGCCGTCGCGCTCGCGCGCCTTGATGACGACGTAGGCGCCGACGCCGAAGGCGACCTCGGCGATGCAGAAGATGAGCAGCCCCATCGCGACGCCGCTGGTGAAGCCGTAGGAGTGGAGGCCGACGCTGAGCAGGTTCACGCCGAACCACGCCGCCGCCACCGTCAGGTTCGCGAGCACCAGGCCCACGGCGAAGCCGAGGTCCTTGAGGATCCCGCCGATGCGGCCGTGGAGGAGGATGAGCAGCCACAGGCAGATGAGGAGCGCGCCGTTCTCCTTCGGATCCCAGCCCCAGAAGCGCCCCCAGCTCTGGTCGGCCCAGATGCCGCCGAGGATGGTCCCGAGCACGGCGAAGAAGAGCGCGACCAGCGACACGCCGAGGCCGTTCTTGAGGGTCGCCCGCAGCTTCGCCTTGTCGTCGGGCCGGACGACCCGCTGGACGAGGTAGATGTGGCCGATGACCGAGGCGACGACGACCGCGCCGTACCCGATGGTGATGGTCAGCACGTGGGTCGCCAGCCAGAAGTTCGAGTCGAGGACGGCGACGAGCATGCCCATCGTGTCGCCCTCGGAGGCGTAGCTGAAGCCCATGAACTGCATCGTCGCGCCGGAGATGACGCCGATGAGGATGCCGATGCCGTCACGCCGCCGCCACTCGATGGCGAGCCCGGCCATCGCGCCGATCAAGCCGACGAAGACCACCGACTCGTAGAGGTTGGAGACCGGCGGGCGCTCCATGATGATGACGCGCATCACCACGCCGGCGAGGTGCGCCGCGACGCCAATCGCCAGCACCGTCCCCGCGCCGATGCGGAGCTTCTTCTGCCAGACGAGCCAGCTGAAGGCGAGCAGCACGAAGGCCAGGATGTAGAGGATGATGCTCCACTTGAAGAAGTCGACGCGGTTGTAGGTGACCTCGAGGGACGCCACCGACTCGCTCATCACGGCGCCGGTCACGTGCGCGCGCACGCCGGTCTGGAAGGCGGCCATGTGGGTCGCGAAGCCCGCGCCGTCCTGCGCCTCGTAGGCCGCGATGGCGTCCTCGAGGTCGACGAGCATGGCGTTCTGCCAGTCGGTGCCGCCCTCGGTGACGATCTCCCACGGCGTGCGCCACTTGGTGTCGCTCGCGTCGCCCCGCGGCGGGACGATGGTCATCAGCGACGCCTGCTTGTCCTGGTCGAGCGCGTAGAACTGCTGGGCGAGGCCGATGAGCGCCTTGTAGCGCGGGCTGTCGGGGTTGTCCTTGGTGATCTCGAGCATCCGCGCGAAGCGCTGCCGCTCGGTGTTGAGCTTGCGGTAGCTGACGCGCGTGCCCGGCGCGACCCCCAGGGCCGCGGCGAGGTCGGGGTCGCTCACCTCGAGCACCCGGTGCAGGCAGGTGAAGGACTGCTGCAGGTCGAGGATCTGCTGGGCCGACAGGTAGAGGTCGACCAGCCGCGCCTCGATCGCGGTGCGCTCCTTCGGATCGGTCCGGTAGAGCGCGTTGAGCATCTCGAGGCGCCCGCGGATGCCGGTCACCAGCGCGGCGAGGCTGTAGTGACCCGACTCCTCCTTGGTCAGCCCGAGGGTGTCGAGGACCTCCTGCGTCCGGATCTTGAAGAGCGGGCGCATCGCCCCATCGACCGGGTGGATGGTCAGGTCCATCAACCACGAGAGCGCGCTCTTGCCGTCGAGCTGCTTCCGCTGCGCGGTCATGAGGAGGTAGTTGCGCGCGAAGGTGTCGAGCGGCTTGACCCGGCCCTCGTGCTGGACGAGGAGCGGCGCGAAGGCGTCGACGTCGGGCGCCGCGCCGGCCGCCGATGCGGGCAGCGGCGCGGCCAGGGCCAGCCCGGCGAGGGCGATGGCGGCGAGACGATACTTCATCGTGTTCATGCGTTGCGGCTCCGACCAATGAGCTTGGGCACCTGCAGGAGCAGGTGCAGCAACAGCCCGATGCTGATGACGATGCTGGAGATGTAGGGGAACAGGCGGCCCTCGTTCTTCACGACGGCCAGGACCGTCGTCTCCGGCCCGCCGCCCCCCTGGATGTACGACGACTGGTACAGGGTGTAGCCCTTGTGGCGAAGCGGCTCGTTCATCTGGATGATGACCCGGCGGTTCACGTCGCCGTCGATGAGGTTGACGGTGGACTTGAAAGCCTTCGCCATTCCGGTGCCCGGATGGACTTTTTTCTCGAAGTCCACGAGCTGCAAGGTGAAGGGGAGCTCGTACTGCCGCCCGCGCAGCTCGATCTGGTAGCGGTGGCCGTTCGCGCGCAGCACCTGCGGCACGTTCATGTCCTGGAGCAGGAGGTAGCTCCCGTCCTGCGCCCCAGCGCCGGTGAGGCGCACGACCATGCCGGCGCGGTTGCGCTCGTGCTCGGGGTCGAGGGACAGGCCCTTGAGCTCCCAGTTGCTGTTGAACGCCTTCTCGTCGCCGGTCGCCGGCGCCATCCGCCGCGCCGCGGTGGAGTTGCGGTAGAAGGTCTCGACCTCCATCCGGAAGGGGAGCGCCGGGTCGGTGAGGATGGCGCCGTCCTTCAGGAGCCCGCCGCCGAAGGCGGTCACGTCGTCGATGTCGGGGTTGGTCGTGTCCACCACCGCGAGCTCGATGGCGTGGTAGTCGCGCACGCTCGCCGAGGCGGTGCCCTCGGGGATGGTCAGGCTGCCCTCGGTCGCGCTGAGCGCGGTGACGAAGCCGCCGACGAAGAGCAGCAGCGCGCCCACGTGGGCGATGAGGATCCCGGCCCGGCGCCAGCGCCACAGCGAGCGCCAGATGAGGGCCGCAAAAAGGTTCACGACGATGATCCCCATCGTGAGCTCGCCGCCCGGCAGCGGGATCGGGCCGATCCAGGTCAGCCACGAGGAGAAGTACTCCTGCTGGGCCTGGAAGAGCCCGATGGAGGCCTGCGCCACGGTCCCGGCGACGAGCAGGATGAGGAGCCAGCCGGTCGCCCAGAAGAAGATCTTGGGGTCGGAGATGACGCGCCCGAACGCGCGCACGCTGAAGGCCGTGCGGCGCGAGGAGGGGGCGATGTCAGCGGTCGTGGTCGTCACTTGGCGGCCTCCGCGATGGACGAGCAGAAGTCGGTGAAGGGCTTCTCGAGGCCGTCGACGACGGCCGCGGACGCGGTCAGCTTGACGAACAGGGTGGCGCTGTCCAGGGAAAAGACCGCCGCCAGCATCGCCTTGCCGTTGTCGGGGTTCACGAGCTTGAGCGCCGTGAACGGGCCGACCGGGGCCTTGCCCTCGACGGCGGCGGCCATGATGCTGGCCTCGTCCGCCGGCGCGAGCCCGATCTGGCCGCGCCAGCGGTTGATGTTCGGGACGAAGCCGCCGGCGCCGCCCCCGAGCCGCACGACGGAGAGATCCCCGTCCCCGGCGTCGGTCGGCACGACGAAGCTCGCGATGCGCATCGAGCCGGCCTGGGCCGGCTTCCAGCCGTCGGGCACGGTCCAGGTGAAGCCGGGGCCGCTCGGCGGCGGCGGGAGGTCCGGCGCGGCCTTCGGCATCTCACCGGGCGCGGCGACCGGCGTCGCCACCCCGGGGACCGGGGCGACCTTCTTCACGCGGTAGTGGCGGACATCAGTGTTTCCGTCACCGCAAGCCCCGAGCCAGAGCACGAGCGCGGGCAGGGCGAGCGAGAGGCGGACGAACGACGACAGAATCACAGGGCCTCCTAGCGGGGGGGCTGGGCGCACCCAGGCGTCTGCAAGCCACGTGCCGCACGCGATGACCCCGATTCCGCTTGCGTCCTCGCGATCCGGTTGTGCAGCCTCACCCTCGCCCCGCATCAAATCGCGTGCGAAATCGCACAGCGAGGGTGAGGCTACGACAGCCTTCTGCGTCAGATCAATGCGCGCCTTTCTTCGGGCGTAGCTTTGCGCCCTCCCAGACGTGCTCGTTCCACGTCGCGGGCGCGTAACCATTGTCGATCTCGGCCATCGTGATGCACCCGGGGACGGGGCATACGATTTGGCACAGGTTGCACCCGACGCACTCGTCCTCGTCGACCACCGGCACGAAGCTGCCGTTCGGGTCGTTGTGGATGCACTGGTGGGCGCCGTCGTGGCAGGCGACCTCGCAGAGGTGGCAGCCGATGCACTTGTCGGCGTCGATGCGCGCGACGATCTCGTAGTTGAGGTCGAGGTCGCCCCACTCCGAGTAGGTCGGCACGGCCTTGCCGATGAGCTGGTCGAGGCGCTCGAAGCCCTTGTCCCGCATGAAGTTCTCGAGGCCCTCGATCATGTCCTCGACGACGCGGTAGCCGCGCAGCATGACCTCGGTGCAGACCTGCACGCTCGAGGCGCCCAGCGCCATGAACTCGACGGCGTCACGCCAGTTGGAGATGCCGCCGATGCCGCTGATCGGCAGGTTGAACAGGTGGTCGCGCGCCAGGGCGGCGACCATGTGCAGCGCGATCGGCTTGACCGCGGCGCCGCAGTAGCCGCCGTTGGTGGAGGCGTTGCCGACGCGCGGCTCGGGCACGAGGCGGTCGAGGTCGACGCCGATGATGGACTTGATCGTGTTGATCAAGGACACGCCGTCGGCGCCGCCGTTCTGGGCGGCGATCCCGTGCGGGACGATGTCGCCGACGTTCGGCGTGAGCTTCACCAGCACCGGGACGCTCGAGTACTTCTTGGCCCACGAGGTGATCTTCTCGTTGACCGTCGGCTCCTGCCCGACCGCCGAGCCCATGCCGCGCTCGCACATGCCGTGGGGGCAGCCGAAGTTGAGCTCGAGGCCATCGGCGCCCGCGTCGATGGAGCGCTTGATGATGTCCTGCCACTCCTCCTCGGTCTCGACCATCAGCGAGACGACGACGGCGTGCTTGGGGTAGCGCTTCTTGACCTCGTAGATCTCCTTGAAGTTGACCTCGAGGGGGCGGTCCGTGATGAGCTCGATGTTGTTGAAGCCGATGCCCCGCGTGCCGCGGTAGTGCAGCCCGCCGAAGCGGCTCGACACGTTCTGGATCGGCTGGCCGAGCGTCTTCCACACCGCCCCGCCCCAGCCGTGGTCGAAGGCCCGCATCACCTGGGCGCCGCTGTTCGCGGGCGGCGCGCTGGCGAGCCAGAAGGGGTTGGGGGAGGTGATCCCGGCGCAGTTGGTCGACAGATCGGGCATCTTCTCAGGCCTCCGTCAGGTAGGCGTGGATGGCGACGGCGGCGTCACGGCCTTCGGCGACCGCGTTGACGACCTCCTTGGCGCCGTTGGCGAGATCGCCGCCGGCGTAGACCCCGGGCCGGCCGGTGAAGCCGCCCGCGTCGGTGAGGATGCGGCGGTGGTCCATGTTGACGCCGTCGAGCTTCAGCAGGTCGAGCAGGCGCGACTGGCCGACGGCCACGAGGACCAGGTCGGCGTCGATGCGCTCCTCCTGGCCGGCGACGGGCTGCTTGTGCTCGTCGAAGACCTGGAGGCGGAGGCCGCTCACGCGGCCGTTCTCGCCCTCGTAGGCGATGGGGCTGCGCTGCCACAGGGCGTGCGCCCCGTCGACCTTGGCGGCCTTCCACTCGTGGGCGTAGCCGGGCATGACCGCCTCGGTGCCGCGGTAGACCATCGTGACGGCGCCGAGCCCGAGGCCGAGCGCCTCGCGCACGCAGTCGACGGCGGTGTTGCCGCCGCCGATGACGGCGACGCTCTTGACGCCGTCGAAGGCCGCCGGCTCGAGCTTGATCGCCTCGATGAAGTCGACGGCGCCGTAGACGCCCTCGAGGTCCTCGCCGGGGACGCCGAGGTGCTTGTCGGGGCCGAGGCCGATGCCGACGAAGATGGCGTCGTAGTCGTGCTCGAGGGTCGAGAAGGAGACGTCGACGCCGATCTCGACGCCGGTCTTGACCTCGATGCCGCCGATGCCGAGGACCCACTCGGCCTCGGTCACGGCGCGGTCCGCCTTCATCTTGTAGGGGGCGACCCCGAAGGTGTTCAGCCCGCCGACGACGTCGCGCTTCTCGAAGATGGTGCAGGCGTGGCCGTAGCGGCGCAGGCGATGCGCGCAGGAGAGGCTCGCCGGGCCGGCGCCGATGAGGGCGACCTTCTTGCCGGTGTCGGGGCCGGCCTCGAAGAACTCCCAGCCCTCGTCGTAGGCCATGTCCGTCGCGTAGCGCTGGAGCTTGCCGATCTGGATGGGCGGCTGGTCCATGCGGTTGTAGACGCACTCGCCGACGCAGAGCACCTCGACCGGGCAGACGCGCGCGCAGCTCATGCCGAGGATGTTCGACTCGAAGATGGTCCGCGCCGAGCCGCGCAGGTTGCCCGTGGCGATCTTCCGGATGAACTCCGGGATGTTGATGCTCGTGGGACACGCGCCGATGCAGGGCGCGTCCAGGCAGTAGAGGCAGCGGTTGGCCTCGGCGAGCGCGTGGGCAGTGTCGTAGGCGGGCTTGAAGTCCTTGAATACGGACTCGGCCCGGGTCTCCGGGAGCTTCGTGGCCATCGTGCCTCCGTTCCGGCGTCGAGTGGGCATGGTTAACCCAAGCGCCGGATGTGCGCAACGTGGCCCAGGGCCGCTTCCCGACGACGTTCCCTGGCCACGCCGGCCCCAGGGCGGACGTTCGGTGTGGCATCGGACAGGGAAGTCCGGTACACGTTCCCTCGATCCAACTCGCGAAACCAGCCTTGTCGCGAGCCGAGCGCCGCTGCGCGCCCGGTGAGTGGGTCTCTCTCCAAGCGAGCAGACGACGGTCGGCCGGCCCACGGCGCGACCCGGTCGGAGTCCCCATGAAGCGCGCCGAAGTCCTCTTTGCCGTGATGTCCCTGGCGATCGCCGTTTTCGTCGGGGCGGGTTGCCCGTCCGACGACACGCCGTCGGGGACGGACACCTCCGCCGACGTCCTGGGCGACACCGCGGCCGCCGAAGATACGGCGACCGCAAACGACACGACCGGCGCCGAGGACACCGCCAGCGCCGAGGACACCGCCGGCGCCGAGGACACGGCCGCCGCCGAGGACACGGCCGCCGCCGAGGACACCGCCGGCGCCGAGGACACCGCCGGCGCCGAGGACACGACCGCTGTCGAGGACACGGCCGGTGCCGAGGACACGACTGCCGTCGAGGACACGAACGTCGAGGACACGAACGTCGTCGAGGACACCAACGTCGTCGAGGACACGAACGTCGTCGAGGACACGAACGTCGTCGAGGACACCAACGTCGCCGAGGACACGAACGTCGAGGACACGAACGTCATCGAGGACACGAACGTCGTCGCCGACACCAACGTCGCCGAGGACACGAACGTCGCCGAGGACACGAACGTCGCCGAGGACACGAACGTCGTCGCCGACACGAACGTCGCCGAGGACACGAACGTCGCCGAGGACACGAACGTCGTCGAGGACACGAACGTCGCCGAGGACACGAACGTCGCCGACACGAACGTCGCCGAGGACACGAACGTCGTCGAGGACACGAACGTCGCCGACACCACCACCGTCGAGGACACGACGACCGTCGAGGACACCGCCGTCACGGACACGACGACCGTCGAGGACACCGCCGTGGAGGACACCTCGCCGCCGGCCTGCACCTCCGACGACGACTGCGCGGCGCGCTACCCCGACGCTGGCGAGTGCCGCGTCGCCACCTGCGACCTGGACACCGGCGAGTGCTCCCTCTCGGACGTCGCCGCCGGGATCTCGTGCACCGACGACGGCGACTCCTGCACCGAGGACTACTGCTCGGCCGGCGAGTGCGGCCACTTCGTGACCACCAAGGACTGCGTCCTCTCCGAGTGGAGCGACTGGGGCGCCTGCCCGGTCGACGGCGTCCACTGCGTCAACAACCGGACCCGCACCCGCACCGTGCTCGAGCCGGCCTGCGGCGCGGGCACCTGCGGCGCCACCGAGGAGGCCGAGGCCTGCACCCTCGACGGCGCCGCCTGCGACGACGGCCTCCCGTGCACGGTCGGCGACGTGTGCACCGACGCCGGCTGCGTCGCCGGGACGACGGCCATCGACGTGCTGACCACGGCCGGTGGCTGCGACGACGACGACGCCTGCACCGTCGACAGCTGCGACGAAGACATCGCCTGCCCGGTGGGGAGCTTCGCCATGGGGAGCTGCTACCTCGCCGTCGACGCCGAGGTCCACTGGAGCAACGCCGACGCCGCGTGCGTCGCGCTCGGCGGGCACCTGGCGGCCATCGGGTCGGCCCAGGAGAACGCCATCGTCCACGACTTCGTCGACGCCGACTGCTCCGGCGACGCCTGGCTCGGCGCCAACGACATCACCGAGGAGGGCCGCTGGGCGTGGACCGACGGGGAGACCCCCTTCGCCTACACCAACTGGTACGGCGGAGCGGGCCCGCCGGACCCGCACGAGCTCGCCGACGCGCTCAAGATGCACAAGAGCGGCGCCACCTGGTACAACCTGCGGACCGACCTCACGGCGGCCTGCTACATCTGCGAGCTCCCGCCGACGCGCCTCGACCAGGTGTGCAGCTACGCGTCCTACTGCGACGACGGCGACGCCTGCACGACCGACACCTGCGCCGCCGGGGTCTGCGGCGCGACCTGGGACGACGACGCCTGCACCCGCCCGACCGGCGAGAGCTGTGACGCCGCGCTGACCAAGGCCGTCGCCACCGCCGACGGGGACGGCTGGCTCTGGGAGATCCCGGCCGGGAGCGTGACGACCGAGGACGGCAGCTTCGCCTGCGACCCCAACACCCACGGCCCCGACGTGGTCATCGCCTACACCAAGACGTCCGGCACCCTGGCCGAAGGCGGCGCGCTACTCCACGTCACCGCCAACGCGCCGAGCACCACCAGCACCTCGAGCTACCTCAACCTCGAGGTGAAGGGCAGCGACTGCGCGGCCGACGCCGAGTCCCTCGCCTGCCTCTGGTACAAGCACGACTGGGATCGCTACCTCGACGTCCCCGCGGGCACGTATTACATCTGGGTCGGCAAGAACAGCCCCGCCACGGCGAGCGTGCCCTTCCCCGACGTCACCGTGCGCGTCGCGGAGATCGCCGCCAGCGAGGCCGAGGGCGAGGGCTGCTGGGCGCCCTACACGACCGACAGCGCCAACTACACCGCGCCGACGGCGTCGGGTGAGCCCCACGTCTGGGTCATCCCCGACACCATCAACTCCTTCGACATGGGCCCGACCTGGGGCGAGCCGCAGTCCATCAGCTGCGACGACACCTCGGGCTACGGCGACATCCACGGCGTGGACGCCGTCGTCAGCTACGACAAGGAGGTCGACGGGAGCGTGCTCCTCGTCGAGGTGGAGAACCTCGACCCGACGCTCACCCAGAGCGACCTCGACGTCGAGGTGCTCACGGCCTGCGACCCCCTCGACGCCGCGCGGACCTCGCTCGGCTGCCGCGCCAACGCGGACACCCACACCTTCACCGTGGCCGCGCCCGCGGGCCCCGTCTACATCTGGGTGGCGACCGAGGCCACCGGCGAGGAGCTCCGGGGCGCCCAGGTCGCCGTCACCGAGCTCTTCCCCGGGGCGGGCGAGAGCTGGCCGACCGCCGAAGCGCTCACCGGCTCCAGCGCCATCACGACGACGTCGACCCAGCGCCTCGACGCGCCGAGCTGCTTCGCCGCGGAGGATACGGCCCACTGGTTCCGCTACACGACGACCAACGAGGTCTTCTGGCTCCAGGCCGACGCCGCCGGCGTCGTGGGCGTCTACGGCGCCGGCGGGCGCGAGCTCGCCTGCTCGAGCGACACCTCGAGCGACGCGATCGCGATCACCGGAGAGCCCGGCGAGACCTATTACATCGCGGTGGCGACCGGCGGCGGCGTCGGGGCGCTCGAGATCGCCGACCTGACCTACGACGGCGTCGGGACCGAGGTCACCGACATGCAGGTGAGCTTCCCGTCGTCGGCGACCGCCGACTACGGCATGACCGTCAGCGCCGACACGCTCTTCCTAGGCGGCACCTCCAAGCTCTTCGCCATCCCGAAGTCGGTCGGAGCCACCGCGGTCGAGCGCGGCACCGACGACGGCATCACGGGCGCGCACCTCGGCTACACCTTGACCTACGCCCAGACCGGCCTGTTCTCGGCCGACTCGTCGACGAACGCGACCGCCAGCCGCATCTACCGCATCTTCGACGGCGCGACCTGGGGGCCCACGGCCTGGGACGACACGCCCACCTACCCGTCGTCCGCGCCGGTCTACGCCATCGCGACCGACGGGCTGGCCGCCGACGCGGGGGGCCGGGTCTTCCTCGCCACCCGCAAGACGTCCGGCTCCACGACCTTCTACAGCCTCCCGGTGGACGCGCCGGCGACGCCCGTCGAGCTCGGGACGACGACCGACATCTGGTACGGCGTGGGCCTCGCGGTCGACAGCACCTACTTCTACGTCGCCGCCAACGGCATCGACGGCGAGGGGGTCTACCGCGTCCTGCGGGCCGACGTGGGGGGCGGCGCCGAGAAGCTCGTCAGCGTGAACACCAGCACCCTGCAGAACGGCATCGACGTCGACAGCTACGACGCCCCCAGCTACCTCTACGTGCGCGAGGCCAGCGGCGACGTCTACGCCGTCGCCGACCCGGGGGGCGCCGTGCCGCACTCCGTCGGCGTGATCAGCACCCTCGGCAACAGCACCGACTACGGCATGACCTTCGACCAGGCCGATGGCGCCCTCTACCTCTTCGAGTCGGAGACGGACACCAACGGCCGGATCGTGCGCCTGCGCTAGCGGAGCGTGACACGGGCAGGGCACCGAAGCGCGCCTCGTAGGCGGTGACGGTGCCCTGCGCCGCCGCCGCCCGAGCGCGCGGAGGCGCCGCTGCGCGCGTGGCGTCAGCCATTTGCAGCTCGGGCGCGATGTGGTCTCCTGGTGGGGCTCCCACATCTACCCCTTCCAGCCCAGGAGCCGCCGATGCCCGAGTTCACGGTGCACCCGTTCGCCTTCATGCGCCTCACCCACGACGCCCTGCGGGCGGGGTTCGCGAAGCTGCGCGCCGCCGCCGACGCCGGCGACCTCGCCGCGCTGCGCGCCGCCTACCCCGCCACGCGCCAGGTCATCGCCCTGCACGCGGCCCAGGAGGAGCGAGCGTTCTTCCCGCTGCTCGACGATCTCTTCGAGGGCGTGACCGAGAAGGCCGCGCTGCGCGAGGCGCACCAGCGCGAAGCCGCCTACCAGGAGCGCTTCGAGGCGGCCCTCGAGGCCGGCGACGCCGAGCTGGTGCGCGGCGCGCTCGCGAACTGGACGGGCTCGTTCGAGGAGCACCTCGTCCACGAGGAGGAGGTCATGATGCCGCTGACGCCGCGCACCGCCGACACCCTCGAGGGCCGCGCCCGCCACGTCCGGCGGATCATGGAGGTGGACTGGCGCGCCCTCGCCGAGGTCCAGATCCCCTGGGTGGTCGCCGCGCTCGCCGAGACGAAGCCGTACGGGCCGGTCCGGATGTTCGTGGCCGCCCTCGAGGTCAGCGCGGGCGACGCCTGGGGCGAGCTCCAGGCGGCCGTTCGCGGCGCGCTCCAGCCGGAGCTGGTGCGACAGCTCGAGGCCCACGGGCACCTCGCCGCAGCATGATCTCGGCGCGCTCCCAGCGCGGCGCGACGCGCCTGCTACGGCGCGCGCCGCGCCGACCCGACTCCCCTCGCGAGGCGAGCGGGCCGCGCGGCACCCACGAGGCTACGGGGTGACGTCCGCGCAGCGCGCGATCGCCTTGATCCCGAAGCCCTCCCCGCCGTCGACGAAGAAGTGGATGTTCCACCCCGTGTTGCCGATGGGCTCGCTCACCGCGACCTGATAGCCCATGAAGAACGCGTTCACCCGGTGGCCACCGCTCACCACGATGTCCCCCGGGTCACAGAACGCCTGGGCGAAGGCCTGCCGGGACCCCGAGCCGTCCGGAACGGTGAAGTCGCTCGTCCGGGTGTAGAAGCCGAGCACGCCCGGGGGGCCTTGCGGACCGGTAGCGCCTTGCGGGCCGGTAGCGCCCTGCGGGCCGGTAGCGCCCTGCGGACCGGTAGCGCCCTGCGGGCCGGTGGCTCCCTGCGGGCCGGTGGCTCCCTGCGGGCCGGTGGCTCCCTGCG
>SBGO01000342.1 GCA_006226565.1 Deltaproteobacteria bacterium
TGCGCCCGCTCCCGGCGCTCGCCCTGGCCGAGCCGGACCCCGCGCGGCGGCGCCTGGCCTTCTTCGTCGCGGTCGCGCGCCGCTACGACGCCCAGGTGGCCTTCAGCGCCTCCTCGGCGTGGCGCGCCGTGCGAGGGTGGCCGGACGCCGGCGAGACCCTCTTCACCTGGGGCGAAGAGGCGCTCGACGAGACCCCGGCCCGCTATCCGACCGCCCGCGGGCGCACCTCCCCCGCCGATGACCTCGTCGCCTCCATCGCCCGGGCGAACACCGACCCGGGCTTCGCGTGCGCCTTCCCGCTCCGCGCCCGCGCCCTCTACGACGCCGGCCTCACCCGCGAGCCGCCAGCCATCGAGCGCGCCGGCGGCTGCCCCGACTTCGACGCCTGGGCCGCCCCCGAGCGCGTCGAGGCCATCGAGCTCGTCTACGCCTCGCCGAGCTGGGCCTCCCCCGCCAGCTCCGTCGGGCACGTCTTCCTCCGCCTGCGCGCGCCCAGCGACGGGCCCTTCGTCGGCGAGAGCGCCGAGCGGACCCTGGGCCACGGCGTCGACATGACCGCCCCGGGCAACGGCGAGGACGGCTTCGTGCTCCGGGGGCTGACCGGCGGCTACCGGGCGACCCTCCTCGAGTCGACCTCGTACGCGCGCTGGCTCGAGTACGGCGCGGCCGAGCAGCGCGACCTCTACGTCTACGAGCTGGTCCTCGACCCGCGCGAGCGCCGCTACCTCCTGGCCGAGCTGTGGCGCGAGCACGACGCGGGCCTGTCGGTCCGCTACTACTTCCTCAGCGTCAACTGCGCCCGCATGACCTGGGACGCCCTCCGCGCCGCGCTCCCCGCCCTGCGCCGCGAGGCCGCTTGGTACTTCCACCCCCACGAGCTCGTCAGCCAGCTGCTCGCCCTGGGCCGGGCGCGCCCGCTCGGCGCCGTCCTGTCGCAACGCACACGCGCGAGGCGCGGCGAGGAGGCTCGCGACACTATTTCCGAAAAGCTCTCCAAAACCCCCGGCTTTGCTGCGCTGCACGAAGCGCGTCACGGCACGCCGGTGGAGCGCGTCGCCGCGCTCCAGGCCTTCGCGGCGCAGCTCGATCCCGCCACCCTCGACGCGGCCGCCGCGACCGACCTCGCGCGCTACCTCGACGCGACCCTCGACGTCGAGACCTTCGCCACGGACGAGGCCACGGGCGCCGTGGACCCGCGGCGAACGGGCCCCGCGGTGGACGCCGCGCTGGCGCTCCGGGCGTCGCTCCCGATCGGCGCCAGCGCGCGGCTCGATCCCTTCCCGCCGGTGGAGGTGCGCCCCTCGGCGTCACGCCGCTGGACGACCCGGCTGGGCTGGGACGTGACGCGACAGGCGGCCGGCCTGGCCCTGCGCTACGCCGTCATCGACGAGCAGCCCGGCACCCAGCGCGCGGCGCGCCTCCGGCCGGCGGGGCGCACGGTGCTCCTCGCGAGCGAGCTGCACCTGCGCTGGCGCGGCGAGGACACGCCGAGCGTGGACCACTCACGGCTGACGCTGCTGCGGGTCGACGGCTTCGGGCAGGGGGTGCGGACGACCGACGGCGCGCTCGGGGCGCGGCTCGGCCTCGGCTTCGGGGTGACGTTGGAGAGCACGCCCAGCGCCCGCAGCCCGACGAGCGGCGTCGTCGCGAGCATCGGGCCGAACCTGACCGTGGCCGCGGACGAGCCCTTCTCGCGCTACCTCGTCGTCGGGCTCGAGGTCCGCGGCAGCGCGTGGCTCGAGGCCGCCACCCCGCTCCGGGCCAGCGTCGACGCGCGCCTCGAGGCGGGCCTCCCCATCGCGGGCCGCCACCGCCTGCGGCTCACGGCGCGGTTGTCGCCGTACGTCACGCTGGACGACTACGGGCTCGCCGGCGAGGTGTCGGGAGCGCTCGAGCTCGTCCTCGACCGCGAGCTCGGCCTCGTCCTCAGCCCGGTCGGGACCTGGCGCGTCGGCGAGGTGGTCGGCGACACCGCCGAGCTGGGCCTCGCGCTGACCTTCTGAGCGCCATCGCCGGCGCGATGCGAAAGTGTGTCAGCGCCCGTTGACGGCCTCGAAGACACCCAGCATCGTGGAGCTTCTTCCGGAGACCCACGATGGCAGGCCCCTCGGACCGTCCCCCCTGCGGCCCACGTTCTGCGTTCCGACGTCTCGCCGCCGCCGTCGCGGCGACGAGCCTCGCCGCGGGCTGCGCCTCCTTCGACAAGGGCGGCTCCAGCGAGGGCTGCGAGGGCCCCCTGGTCACCGTCGCCGGGGTCCTGGGCGGGATCACGCTCGCCGCGTCGCTCCTGACCATGGAGATCGAGTACGGCGACGCCAAGGACTACCTCGAGCGGCGCCGACGCCCCATACGCGTCGCGCTGGCGCGCGGCTCCGGCCTGTTCGTCGACGACCTCGCCACCGTGCTGGAGCTCCCGCGCGACGCCGTGCCGACGCTCGGGGCCGCGCTCCAGGCGCACCAGCCGCGACTCGACCGCTGGCTCGCGGCCGCCGACCTGACCCGCGACGACGTCGTCGGCTTCTCCGACGACCTCCGGGCGGCGATCGCCAGCGAGCCGCGCCTCACCCCCTACGTGGAGGCGGCGCGCGCGCGGCTCACCCGGGACCTCCCGGCCCTCGTGCCGCTGGGAGCCCAGCGATGAGGGCCGTGGCCCGCCTCGTCGCCCTCGTCGCCGCCCTGGGCGTGGCGTCGGGCTGCGCCTCGACGCGCTTCTTCGACCTGTCGGCCGCCGACGACTCGAAGACCACCGACACCTCGCGCAGCGACGAGGGCAACACCTCCTCGAAGGAGGACGGCTCGTCGGCCGACAGCTCGGCCGTCTTCATGGGCATCTTCACCGCCATCGGCGCCATCGCGCTCGTCGGCTCGACCTTCGCCGGGGCCGAGTACGCCGACGCCGAGAAGTACCTCGAGCAGCGCCGCCGCCCGATCCGCGTCTCGCTCGCGCGCGGCGCCGGGCTCTTCGTGGACGACCTGGCGACCGCGCTCGCCCTCCCGGCGGCCGACGTGCCGGTGCTGGGCGCGACGCTCCAGGCCCATCAGGCGCGCCTCGACCGCTGGCTGGCGGATCCCGAGGTGACCCGCGAGGACGTCGTCGGCTTCTCCGACGACCTCCGCGCGGCGCTGACGAGCGAGCCACGCCTGGCCCCCGTCGTCGCGGCGGCTCGGGACCGCTACGAAGGCCTCCTGGGACCTCGGCGCTGACGCCGAGCGTCCACGACCGCTCGAATCGGAGCCCCCCATGCGTCTTCGCCTGATCCTCGTCGCCCTCGCGCTCGGCCTGACCGCCTGCGCCTCGTCGAGCCCTGGCGTGCTCGAAGCGGCGCCCCCCACGCCGACCGCCGCCATCACGCCGCCAGAAGGCGGAGGGAGCGCGGCCGGCGACGCCTCGGGCGCGACCGAGCTCGCCGCGGGGACGCGCGTCCGCATCGAGGATCTCGTCCTGTCGCCCGGCGAGGACCTCGACGTCGGGAAGGTCTGCACGGTGGCCCCCTACCTGAGCCGGGCCACCCCGGAGGACGCCTGGCAGGGCGGCCTCCGGTGCGCGACCGACACCTACGAGGTGCCGGCCTCGCTCGGCCTCGCCGTCTCCATCGTGGAGTGACCGCCCCGCTGCGGGCGCGCGACGCGACGCGACGCTACCGCGGCATGCTCTCGGCCTCGGCGTAGTCGAACCACACCAGGGCGTCGATCTCGGCGTCCCCGGTGGTGGGCCGGGACGGCGGCGTGGCGCCGGCGAAGCGCTCCCGCAGCTGGTCTGCGAGGGCGCGCGCCTCCTCGAAGTAGCGCTTGCGCTCGACCCGGAGGCCGGCCTCGTCGAGGGCCGCGTGCTCCTCCTCCTCGGGCGCGTCCACGGCCGCCATCAGCGCCTCGATGGTCAGCTCGACCGGCGGCGCGGCGGGCTCCGGGCTGTCGACCCAGCGCCACACGCCGTCGTCCCAGCCGAGGCGATAGGCCGGGACGAAGGCGTCGCCGTGGTCGGCGACGAAGAGGGTGGCGCAGAGGATGAAGTCGATGTCGTCCTGCGAGGCGTACCACGGGAGCGACAGGCGCACCCACCCGGGCTTGATGCCGTTGACGCCGCGGTGGATGAGCTGCCGGTAGCGCTCGGAGGTCGGGATGTCGATGCCGAGGAGGCGGTGCCCGTAGGGGCCGGCGCAGGAGCAGCCGGCGCGGTTCTGGATGCCGAAGAGGTGATCGAGGAGCGCCGACACGAGGTCGTGGTGGAGGCCCTCGATGTTGAACGAGACGATCGCCAGCCGATCGAGGTGGGTCGGGCCCAGGATCTTGATGCGCGGGTGCTTGCCGAGGCGCTCGAGCGCGCGTCGGGCGAGGCTGATCTCGTGGTCGACGATCGCGGCGGGGCCCGCCCACTCCTTGACGAGGAACGCGACGCCCGCGCGCAGGTCACCCATGATGGCCGGGGTCCCGCCCTCCTCGCGCTCGTGGAGGTGGGCGACGTAGTCGACGCCGCCGCCGGCCGAGACGTAGTCGACGGTGCCGCCGCCGGGGCGCTCGGGGACGCGCGTCTCGAAGAAGTCGCGGTGGGCGACGAGGATGCCGGACGCCTGGGGCCCCGCCACGAACTTGTGGGTCGACAGGAAGAGCGCGTCGATGCAGGCGTCGGGGTCGCCCGCCGGGTGCATGTCGATGGGGACGTAGGGCCCGGCGGCGGCATAGTCGAGCACGACCCTGGCGCCGCCGGCGTGGAGCACGCGCGCCACGGCCCGGACGTCCGTGAGGATGCCGGTCACGTTCGACGCGGCCGAGAAGGCGCCGAGCTTGAGCGGGCGGTCGGCGTGCGCGGCGAGCTTCCGCGCGAGGTCGGCGAGGTCGATCCCGCCGTGCTCGTCGAGGTCGACCTCGACCACGTCGGCGATGGACTCGCGCCAGGGGAGCTCGTTGGAGTGGTGCTCGTAGGGGCCGACGAAGACGACCGGGCGCTCGGCGGCGGGGATGTGATCGGACAGCGCCCAGCGCCGCTCGAGCGGCTCGGGGACGCGCAGGCCGAGCAGGCCGACGAGCTTGTTGACGGCGGCGGTCGCGCCGGCGCCGCAGAAGAGGACGACGTCGTCGGAGCCGGCGCCGACCGAGCGGGCGATGGCGGCGCGCGCGTCCTCGCGGAGCGACGTCATCAGCGAGCCGGTGGTCGAGACGGCGGTGTGGCTGTTGGCGTAGTAGCCGCGGGCGCCGCGCATCCAGCGCTCGGCGAAGTGGAGGAAGCGGCCGGTGGCGGTGAGATCCGCGTAGCAGAGCAGGCGCTCGCCGAAGGGGGTGGCGATGGTCGTTCTGCGGCCGACGACCTGGTCGCGGACGAAGGCGGCGATCTCGTCGAACTGGCGCGGCGGCTGGCTCGTCACGGTGTCTCCCTGGCGGCGCGGGGCCCGGAGACTAAGCCGTCGCGCGGGCCACGCCAACCCGCAGGCCGACGCATGTTGCGATAAAGGCGCAAAGCCGCAACCATGCCGGCACCGACGCCTGCTACACAGCTCGCGCTTGCTCATACGCTGGAGAGGACGCCATGCGACGAAGCTACCTGCTTCCCCTGTTGGCCGCTGGGGCCCTGCTCGTCACCGCCTGTGGTGACGACGGGAACACGACCACCGACACGAACACGACCACCGACACCACGGCGGACGTGATCGACGACACGTCGACCCCGACGGACACGACGACGGTGGACGACACCTCGGTGACGGACTCCGTCGAGACCGACACGATGGTCGAGGAGGACACCACCGAGACCGACACGATGGTCGAGGAGGACACCACCGAGACCGACACGATGGTCGAGGACACCACCGAGACCGACACGATGGTCGAGGACACCACCGAGACCGACACGACGGTCGAGGACACCACCGAGACCGACACCACCGAGACCGACACCACGGTCGCCGGGGACTGCGCGAGCGAGCTCTTCTTCAGCGAGTACCTCGAGGGCTCGAGCAACAACAAGGCGCTCGAGATCGCCAACTTCACGGGCGCGCCGGTCGACCTCGGGATGTACGAGATCGTCAGCCTCAGCAACGTCGACGACAACGTCACCTGGGCGGTCGACGGCGAGGCGACGGCGCTCCCGCACGCCATCCTCGAGTCCGGCGACGTCTTCGTCGTCTGCAACAGCCAGGCGAACGCCGACATCAAGGCGGTCTGTGACCTCCAGATCAGCAGCAGCAGCAGCAGCCTCATCTACGGCCTGCCGGTCTTCTTCAACGGCAACGACGCCCGCGCCCTCGCCAAGGGCGGGACGCGCCTCGACGACATCGGCGCCGAGAACATGGCGCTGACCAACGGCAAGTGGGCCGCCGGCGGCGTCGACGACGCGACCGCCGAGCACACCCTGGTGCGGAAGTCGAGCGTGGCGGGCCCGACCACGGACTGGATCAACACCGCGGCCACCGACTGGACGGTGCTGGACCAGGACGTCGTCACCGACCTCGGCATGCACACCTACGACGGCACCTGCACGGCCGTCACCGCCGCCGCCGACGTCGTCGTCAACGAGCTGGTCGTGGCGCCCGCCACCGGCGAGCAGTGGATCGAGCTCTACAACAACACCGACGCGGCCGTGGACCTCGCCGGCTGGACCCTCGACGACAACGCCTCGGTCGCCGACGGCACCACGCTGACCTTCGCCGACGGCACGTCGATCCCGGCCAAGGGCTCCCTGGTCGTGACCCGCAACACCGACTTCACCTTCACGCTCGACGCCGCCGACTACCTCGTGCTGAAGGACGACGCGGGCGTCTACGCCGACGCCGTGACCTGGATCGACGGCTACGTCCCCGCGGGCAGCAGCTACGGCCGCCTCCCCGACGGCAGCGAGGCCCTCGAGACCCTGACCATCCCGACGCCGGGCGCCGCCAACGAGACCTGCGGTGACGCGATCTGCGCCGACGTGGAGAGCTGCGGGGTCTGCTCGGCCGACTGCGGCGTCTGCGCGAACGTGGCCCTGAACGAGGTCCTCTGGGATTCGGCCGACGCCAACCCGGCGTTCGTCGAGCTCCTCAACCTGGGCGACACCGAGGCCGACATCTCCGGCTGGATGCTCATCGCCGGCGACGACTCCGCCTACGTCTTCCCCGCCAGCACGACCATCGCCGCCGGCGCCTACCTCGTCGTCGACGAGTCGACCCACGGCCTCACCCTGGCCGCGACGGACTCGCTCGCCCTCGCCGACGACATCGGCTTCGCGCTCGAGTCGGCGTCCTGGGACAGCCTCGCCGCTGGCGACAGCTGGGGCCGCTTCCCGAACGGGACCGGCGTCTTCACGACCCTCACCGCGCCGAGCCCCGGCGCCGAGAACGTCGTCGCGTCGACCGGCCACTGCGCCACCGAGCTGTTCTTCAGCGAGTACGTCGAGGGCAGCAGCAGCAACAAGGCGCTCGAGATCGCCAACTTCACCGGCGCCACCGTCGACCTCACCAGCTACGTCATCCTCGGCATCCAGAACGGCGGCAACTGGGGTGAGAACTCCATCTCGCTGACCGGCACCCTGGCCGACGGCGACGTGCTCGTCATCTGCAACGCCAGCATCGTCGACACGAGCGCGTGCGACTTCACCGACACCAACATCAACTTCTCCGGCGACGACGCCCGCGCCCTCGCCAAGATCCCGGCGGGTGGCGGTGACCCGGTGGTCATCGACGTCATCGGCGAGGAGACCGCCGCGGACCCGGGCAACGGCTGGGAGGTCGGCGGCGTGACGGACGCGACGCTCGACCACACCCTGCGCCGCCTCTCGACGATCAACGGCCCCAGCACCGATTGGGCGACGTCGCAGGCGAACGAGTGGCAGGTCCTCGACAAGGACACCCTCGACGGCCTCGGCAGCCACACCTACACGGTCACCTGCGACTAGCTCCGTCCAGGGTGCCTTTAGGTCACGAGGGCCCGTCCGGCGCTGCGCCGGGCGGGCCTTCGCCTTTTCGGGGCGCCCTACGCCGGGCGACGAAGCAGGTCGACGCGGATGGGGGACTCGAAGAACGCGCTGCCGTCGGGGGCGGCGTGGGCGTCGAAGCGGCGGCGCACCTCGGCGAGGACCTCGGGGCTGAGGCGGTTGTCGCGATAGGTCACGCCGATGACGCGCTGCTCGAAGGTCTCGAAGTCGGGGACGGCGCGCCCGACGCGGTAGAAGCCCTGCTCGACGAGCTCGAGGACGCCGCCGTCGACCGCCCGGCGCACCGCCGCGAAGGCCTCCTCGCGGACGACCTGCTCGTCGTTGAAGAGGCGGATGATCTCGTTGAAGTCGCCGGCGAAGATCGGCTCCAGGATCCACGCCACCCCGCCCGGCCGCAGCACCCGCCGCAGCTCGCGCATGGCGTCGTCCATCCGCTCCACCGGCACGTGGTGCAGCGACCGCAGCATCACCACCACGTCCGCCGAGCCGTCCTCGGCTGGGATGGCCTCGGCCCCGCCGCGCGCGAAGGTCACGCCGGGCGTCGGGGGCGCCGCGAGGTTCTTCGCGTGCTGCACCTCGTCCACCTCGAGCGCCAGGATCGAGCGCACCCGCCCGAGCCCCGCCAGCGCGCGGGTCGTCACCGCCGCGCCGCACCCGAGCTCGAGGAGCCGCGCATCATCCAGCGGCAGCCGGCTCGCCAGGAGCTCCACCTCGTCCACGAGCGGCCCGGCGTCGGCTCCGCTCATCCGCATTGCACCACGGCTCGTCTGGTTCATCCGTATCCTCGTCCCGGGGCTGGAACGACCTTTCTTACGCTGCGCCGCGATGCGTGTCACACTCTCGGCCCGACATGGCTCCTACGGGTGGCCCACGCAGACGAGGGAGGCAGCAATGGCCGACGCGTTCACCCCACAGTCCACGAGCACCGCGACCTGGAAGGACGGCCTGGCGTTCGACGCCAAGCTCAACGGTCACGACATCCGCCTCGACGCCGACGGGCAGTTCGGCGGCCAGGACTACGGCCCGCGCCCCAAGGGCCTGCTGCTGACCGCCCTCATCGGCTGCACCGGCATGGACGTCATCTCCATCCTCACCAAGATGAAGATCGTCCCGAAGTCGTTCAGCGTCGACGCCGAGGCGACCCTCACCGGCGAGCACCCCAAGGTCTACGACAGGATTCGGCTCATCTACCGCTTCGAGGGCGACAACCTCAACGACGCCAAGCTCCAGCGCGCCGTCCAGCTCTCCCAGGAGAAGTACTGCGGCGTCAGCGCCATGCTCCGCCCCGTCGCCCAGCTCTCGCGCGCCATCTACGTCAACGGCGCCCTCCTGTGCGAGCAGGAGGACCCGCCGCCGACGGTCGTCCCCACCGCGCTCAAGTAGCCCGAGCCCGGTCAAAGGCCGGTCAAAGCGAGCGCCCAGCCGGTGACACGCGCCGGCCGGGTCGCTATGGTCCCGCACGCCCTCACGCCCGAGCCGCCTTCCCGCGGCTCGCGGCCCGCGCGACGGAGACCGCCATGCTCGACCTCGCCCGCCTCGAGCGCATCCGACTGCACCGACGCCCGCCCGGCCAGATCCTCGTCGGCGAGCTCGCGCTGCGGTTCGACTACCGCCTGCCGCGACCGACCCGCATCACCCTCGAGGGGGTCGAGAACATCCCGCGGAACACCGGCGTGTTCTTCGCGATGAACCACACCGACCGGTACAACTACTGGCCCTTCCAGTACCAGATGTACCGCCACGGGGGCCTGCGCTTCACCGCCACCTGGGTGAAGGGCAAGTACTACGAGAACCGCCTCATCGGCGCGTTCATGGACTCGACCAACAACATCCCGCTGCCGTCCCGCGGCTACGTCATGACGACCGAGTTCCGCAAGGCCGTCGGCGCGGTCCCGAGCAAGGACGAGTACCGCGTCCTGCGCGACCTCGTGGACGGCCGCGTCTCGGTCGACGAGGCCGCCTCCCGCGGCGGCGCCCGCGTCGCGCGCCTGCTCGGCCACGACGGCCCGCGCGAGCGCTTCGGCGAGCGCTTCGAGGCCCTCTTCGCGCGGATGATGGTCGAGGTCGCCCGGCTCACCCGCGAGGCCCTCGAGCGCTACCAGCTGAACGTTCTCGTCTTCCCCCAGGGCACGCGCTCCAAGCGCCTCCCGAAGGGCCACACCGGCCTCGTCCAGATGGCCGAGCACCTCGGTCGCGCCATCGTGCCCGTCGGCTGCAACGGCTCCGACCACGCGTACCCCGGCGGCTCCCCCTTCTCCAAGGGCGGCGACATCGTCTACCGCATCGGCAAGCCGCTCGCCATCGACGGCCCCGAGCTGGGCCCGCACCGGGTCACCGCGCCCTTCGTGCCCTTCTCCGCCGACGCCACCAGGAACCACGGCGACGCCTTCCGGGCCGCCACCGACATCGTGATGGACCACATCAACGCGCTCCTCGACCCCGAGTACCAGTACAGCGACGAGAAGCTGTCCGACGGGGTCGAGGAGATGTCCCGGTTCGTCTGAGCCCGAGCGGCCTCAGGCCTGCCAGCTCGCGTCGACCTTCAGCTCGCCCTCGATGGCGGTGAGCTTGCGGTTGTCGCCGTTCTCCCAGACCTCGCCGTCGCCGACCTTGGCGACGAACTTCGCCTCGACGGTCGTCTTCGGGTCGAGCTCGAGGCGGCCGGTCCAGGCGTCGCCCTGCTTCTTCAGCGCGAGGCCCTTGGCGGCCTTCCACGCCCCGACGAGGGCGTGGTCGCCGACCATCAGCACCGCCGACGCGCCCTCGGGCGCCCCGGTGAGCGTCAGGACGACGGCGTTCGCCGGCTTCGCGGCCTTCTTCTCGGCGGCGGCCTTCTTGTCGTCCGCGGCCTTGTCGTCCGCGGCCTTCTTCTCCGCGGCGGCCTTGTCTTCCGCGGCCTTCTTCTCCGCGGCGGCCTTCTCGGCAGCGGCCTTCTCGGCAGCGGCCTTCTCGGCAGCGGCCTTCTCGGCGGCGGCCTTCTCGGCGGCGGCCTTCTCGGCAGCGGCCTTCTCGGCAGCGGCCTTCTCGGCAGCGGCCTTCTCGGCGGCGGCCTTCTCGGCGGCGGCCTTCTCGGCGGCGGCCTTCTCGGCGGCGGCCTTCTCGGCGGCGGCCTTCTCGGCGGCGGCCTTCTTCTTGGCCGCGTCGTCCGGGGCGACCTCGTCGCAGTCGGGCGCGGGTCCGAGCCCGGTCGCCTCGCGCAGCGCGGCGATGGCGGCCGAGTGGCGGGAGTGGTTCGACAACGCGTCGCAGAGCCGGCCGACGTCGGCCTTGTCGAGGTCGCCCTTGTCCGTCAGCCCGAGCTCGTCGAGGAGCTCCGAGAGGACGGCCCGGGCCGAGTAGTAGTCGTAGCTCTGCTCCATCGCGGTGAGCAGCTGATCTCTGGTGAGCTTCACGTGGCCTCCTGGGCTCCGTTCGGCAACCGACGCTCCGGGGATTGGACGGAACGCCGCGCGCCGCGCGAGCGGTCGCACCGTTGGGGGTAATCCACGGCGCGACCGCGGTCAAGGGGACCGCCGCAAATCGTCACTCAAGCTTGAGTTACGCCACCCTGCGCGAGACATGCGCAGAAGACGCCTCCAGGTCGCCCGCGCGGGCACCGACGGGTCCGATCCGGCCCGCCGCTCGGAACCGCGCGCGACGCGGCCCACAGCGCCTTTCGAGACCTCGCTCCGATCGGCATTTTTTCGACTCTCCAAATTTATTGATTAACGATTCAGAATCTTCGACTAGGGTCCTCGGCATGAACGCCATTCGCAGAACCTTGGTGGCGCTCGGCCTCGCGGCCGTGATCGGCGGCTGCGGCGCCGACACGACGCCCGACGGCGTCGACACCGCGGCCGTCGACACGCTGCCCGCCGACACCACCACCGCGGACACCCACGCCGCCGACGCCCTCGAGGTCGAGGACAGCACGCCCAGCGACTCCGCCGACGACACGACCGGGCCGGAGGACGCCCTCCGCCCCCTCGCCCTCCCCCTCGACGACCTCTGCGAGCCGCTCGCCGCCACCGTCTGCCAGGTCTACGTCGGCTGCCGCGCCGCGACCTCCTCCGACAGCGTCGCCGTCTGCCGCGAGCACACCGCGGCCACCTGCGAGGCCGGCCTCGACGCCACCCGCGCGCGCATCGCCGACGGCGCCCTCCGCTACGACGCCGACGCCGCTCGCGCCTGCCTCACCCGGGTCGGTCTCCTCGCGTGCGGCCCCCTCGACACCATGCTCGCCCAGATCGGCGACGACTGCGCCGCCGTCTTCACCGGTCAGCGCTCCGCCGGCGCCGCCTGCACCTACGCCGGGGACTGCGCTCCGGGCCTCCTCTGCGCCCCCGACGCCGGCGGCGGCTGCCCCGG
>SBGO01000721.1 GCA_006226565.1 Deltaproteobacteria bacterium
AGGTCCCGGCCACCCCCGAGGACGAGGACGCGCCGACGGACCCCATCGAGCGCGCGATCCACGACGCCACCGCCCGCCTGGTCGCGGGCGTCGTCGCGACCGACGACGTCGGGCCCGCGCTCGAGCGGGAGGCCCGGGCGCTGCTGCGCCGCCTCGCCGCGTCCGGAGCCATCGACGCCTTCGCCGTCCGCTACGAGGAGGGGCAGCTCCTCGTGTGGTACCGCACGCCGCGCCGCGTCCGCGAGGTGAAGGTCGTCACGCGTCCGGTCGCGTAGCCCCGAGCGCCTCGGCGATCGGGATGTCCGCGACCGCGAGCGGGTAGTCGAGCAGCCGCTCGGGGCGGACCCAGGCGACCGCGTCGTGGTCCACCGGGAAGAGCTCGCCCGCGACCAGCCGACACTCGTAGGCGAGCAGCTCCACCGCGAGCTGCCCGTCGTCGTGGTGGCTGGTCGCGACGTGCGCGCCGACCTCGACCGTGACGCCCAGCTCCTCGTCGAGCTCGCGCGCGAGGCAGGCCTCGGGCGTCTCCCCGGGCTCGATCTTGCCGCCCGGGAACTCCCACTGCCCGGCGAGCCGCCGCCCAGGCGCGCGCCGCGCGATGAGCACCGCTCCGCCGGTGCCGCGGAGGATCGCCGCGGTCACCCTGACGAAGCGGTGCTTCACGGGTTGGTGGGCGCGGGGACCGGCGCCTCGGGCTCCGGCTCGGGCTCGGGCTCGGGCTCGGGCGTCGGGGTCGGCCGCGGCGCCGGCAGCGCCGGCAGCGTCACGCTCGGCGCCACCGACTCCATCAGCTTCGCGTCGTTCATCAGCTCGAAGAGCGGGCTGTTCGTCGACAGCACCAGGCTCGTCTTGCCGCCCAGGCTCTTCTCGTAGACCTCGAGGGTCTTGATGAAGCGGAAGAAGTCCGGGTTGGCGCCGAAGGCCTCGCGCTTGATGCGGATCGCCTCGGCCTGCGCCTCACCGATGATGCGCCGGACCTCCTTGTCCTTCTCGCCGTCGATCTCGCCCTTGAGGCGGAGCTTCGCCTGGTCGATGGAGCCGCGGCAGACCTGCCCGATCTTGCGGTAGGAGGCGATGTCGCGCTCGCGGTCCTTGGCGATGGCGTCGACCATCGCGTCGTGGATGCCCGCGGAGTAGTTGAGGTTCTTGAAGTGGAGATCGTGGATCGTGATCCCGAACTCCTTCTCGAGCTGCTCGGTCGCCGCCACCCGGATGCTCTCGACGATCTCGCTACGGAGCGCCGGGACGTCGTTGGCGCCCTGATGGTCACGCCCCTTGGTGGCCTCCTCGGCCTCCCTGAGGACCTTGCGGATCGCCTCGTTCGACTCCGGGCGGCACTCCTTGTGCTCGGCGATGAGCTCGCGCAAGTCGAGCTCGGCGCGCTCGATGAACGCGCGCCCGCGGTCGCGGACGATCGAGGCCAGCTTGTGCTCGCGGACCGCCGACTGGATGCGGGCCGTCACGATGCTGTCCATGCCGCCCATGACGCGCTTGACCGTGCGCGCGGCGGTGTAGAAGCGGAGCGGGTCGGTGACGCGCCAGCGCGCGAAGGCCACGAAGTCGATCGTGCGGAGCTCGACGGTCTTGGTGTCCGTCGCCGCGTCGTTCCAGCCCTGGACACGGGCGTCGATGTAGCGCACGTCCTGGGTCAGCGGCATCTTGAAGTAGAGCCCGGGCGCCGGGATCTTCGTGGTGCGCTGGCAGCTCCCCTCCGGGAGCTCATCGACGGGCTTGTCGTAGCGCTCGCCCATGTCCGCGCAGACCGAACGGTCGACGACCTGAACGGGATCACCGAACTCGGTGACGATGGCGAACTGGTCGGGCTTGACGACGAAGAGCCCGTCGAAGAGGACGAGGCCGGCCAGGATGGCGAGCACGGCGCCGATGGCGATCTTCCACTTCACTGGGCACCTCCCTGGACGCGCGGCGCCCCGCCGGTCGCAGCCCCCGAGCGCCCGAGGAAGGCGTCGAGGGGCAAGAGCTTGAGCGCGCCCGAGCCGTCCCCGTCGATCACGAGCTTGCGGTCGACGCTGTCGAGGACCTTCGTCATCGCCTGCAGGTAGAGCCACTGCCGGGTGATGGCCTCGGCCCCCTGGTACTCCTGGAGCTGGGAGCGGAACGCCTGGGCCTCGCCTTCGGCGTTGCGGACGACCTCGGCGTAGCGCTGCTCGGCCTGGCCGAGGGCGCGCTTCTTCTCGCGCTCGGCGTCACCGGTGATCTGGTCGAGCTCGGCGCGCGCCTGGCTCAGCTCGGCCTTGACGCTCGGCTCGGTTCGGTTGAAGCGCTCGAAGGCCTCGCGCGCCTTGGCCGGGACGTCGGTGTTGCGGATCGACAGCTCGGTCACCACGACGCCGGTCGGCACCTTGTCGCGGAGCGCCTTCTGCGTCTCGTCCCGCGCCAGGTCCTGGAGCTCGCGGAGCTTGACCGTCAGCAGCTCGTGCAGCGAGTAGTCGCCGACGAGCTGGCGCATGATCGCCTGGGAGATGTCGCGGATGGTCTCCTCCTGGTCCTTGACCTCGAAGAGCCACGTCCGGATGTCGTCGATCTTGTAGATGAGCGACCAGCGCACGTGCACCAGCTGCAGGTCGCCGCTCAGCATCAGCGACTCGCGCTCGTAGCCACGCTCGACGACCTCGGAGTCCTTGCCGGGATCCGAGCGGAACCCGAACTCGAGGCGGTGCTGGCGCTCCACCGCGACCGTGTGGACCTCGTCCACGAATGGGATCTTGAAGTGGAGCCCCGGCCCGTAGGTCTCGGTGAGCGGGTCGCCGAAGCGCAGGACCACCGCCTCCTCCTCCGGCTCGACCTGGAAGTACGATCCGAAGGCGAGGACGACCACCAGCACGAGGCCGATCCCCAGGATGAAGTAGCGTTTGTTCCGCTTGAGGAAGTCGATGACCTCCTGCGGCCCAGGGAGATCGTCGTGCGAGAAGTCTCTTTCGGGCATGGCGCGCCTCGCTGGCTCGTAACCGGGCCTCGGCTATAGCACGGCGGGGCGGGGCTCGAAAGGAAGACCGGGAAGCCCCCGGCGCCCGACCGGCACCGCCGGCGCCCCCTGCGGCAGATTGTCGCAGGGACTCAGAACATGTCCGACATCCAGGGGTGCGGCCCGGAGAACAGCGCGTCCGCGGTCGCGAGGGCCTCGGGCGTCCCGTCGAGGCGCCCCACCCGCGCCAGCGCCGCCGCCGACGCGTAGCCGGTGTAGAGCTGGGCGAGCGCCCGGACGTCGAGGCGCAGCGCCCCGGCGCCCCCGGGGCGCACGGACGCCACACCGTCGGAGACCGACAGGACGCGGCGCCCGGCGTTCTCCGGCAGCACCTCGTCGGCGACCTCCATGGCGAGCTCCCCGCGGGCGCCCGCGCGGTAGCCGCGCGCCGCGAGCGCCCGGTCCACGTCCACGAGCCGCAACATCCACGGGGTCGAGAGCTGGACGGAGCAGACCTCCTCGGCGAGCAGCGTCACGACGGGATCCGCCGGCCCGCCGTGCCAGCGGATCTGCGCACCCAGCGAGCCATGGTCGCGGAGCAGCGTCAGGATCCGCCGCCACCCGCGCGCCGAGCGCGCCTGCACGTCGGTGAGCTCGAGGTCGTAGGGCCGGCCGGGCGCGGCGGCGGCCTGCTGCAGCAGGAAGACGTAGCCCTCGAGCGTGCCGCCGTCGGTCACCACGAACCCGGTGGTCGGGACGCCGCGCCGCGAGCGGACGCGGTCCCAGAGCTGGGGCCCGCGGTCGAGGTTCCCCATCTCGCCCCGAGCGACCTCGCGTGACAGCGCGACGATCGCGTCCCAGTCGCCATCCTCGACGGGTCGTACGGCGAGCTCGCGATCGCGGACGTCGATGTCTCGCGCGGCGACGCCGTAGTGGTACATCGACCCGGCGACCTCGAAGCCGGCGCGCCGGTAGAGGGTGAAGCTCGCCGGGTAGAGCGTCGAGAGCGGCACGCCGTCGGCCCGGAGCTCGCGCAGGGTGTCGCGCAGGAGCGCGCTGCTCGCGCCGCTGCCCCGCGCCTCGGCGGCGGTCCCGACCCCGGCGAGGCCGCCGGTCGCCACCCGCCGGCCGCCGAGCCACTGCCCCATGGGGAGCAGGCACAGGACGGCCTGGACACGTCCGGCGTCGTCGCGGAGGGCCCGCACCGTGTCGTGCCCCATCGCGTCGAGCCAGTGGGCGGCGCTCCAGGTGAGCCGCCCGCCGAAGGACCAGTCGAGGATCGCCTGCGCCCGCGCCAGCTCCGCCTCGCCGGACAACCTCCCGTAGCTCGCGCCCATGCCCACCTCCGCGTGCTCCGCAGCCTACTGCGCGGGCGTCGACAAGGTCCACGTCGCGCGTGGTCTGAAGCGCGATCTCTGCTAAGGTCCTGGGCCATGAAGCTCACGGTGATCGGCTCGTCGGACGCGTTCAACTCGGCCGGCTTCTTCCACTCCTGCTATTGGCTGGACGGGCTGGCCGAGCGGCCGCTGATGGTGGACTTCGGCTCGACCGCGCTGAGCGCGCTGCGCCGCGCCGGCCGCTCCCCGCTCGAGCTCGGCGGCGTCCTCGTGACCCACCTCCACGGCGACCACATCGGCGGCTTCCCCCACCTGATGATCAACAGCCTCTACAACGAGGTGCGGGACGAGCCCCTCCACGTCGTCGGGCCGACGCTGACGGCCTCGCGCATCGAGGCGCTCTTCGAGATGGCCTACCCGCGGCTCAGCCAGCGCGAGTCGTCCTACGCGATGCACTACGCGGAGCTCCTGCCCGGCGACGCCGCCGAGGTGCTGGGCGTGCGCGTCGAGGCCTTCGCCGCCGAGCACATGGACCCGCCCGACCAGCCGCTGTGCCTGCGGGTGACCGGGCGCGACGGCCGGGTGGTGGCCTTCAGCGGCGACACCGAGTTCTGCGACGGCCTCCTCGCCGCCGCCGACGGCGCCGATCTGCTCGTCGCCGAGTGCACGGCCATGCGCCCGCCGGCCGGCCGCCACTGCACCTGGGTCGACTGGATCGAGCGCATCGACGAGGTCGGCGCCAAGCGGATCCTGCTCACCCACTTCAACGCGGAGATGCGCGCCAGCCTCCCGGAGCTGCGGCGCGCCGTCCCCAGCCACGTGGACCTCGACTTCGCGGCCGACGGCCTCGTCGTGGAGCTCTAGGGAACCCACCGCCCCAGGAGGGCACGATGCGCACCCCGTTCCTCCGTCCGCACGCGCTTCGCGTCGCCAGCGTGGCCCTCGCGGTCGTCGCCGTCGCGTCGCTCGCGAGCTGCAACCGCCTCGGCGGGCTCGCCGACGCCCTCGCGCCCTACACGCCGAAGCTCCACTTCAAGACCCTCAGCATCCAGGGGCTGACCTTCACGTCGATCGACGTCGACTTCGTCTTCACCATCGACAACCCCAACCCGCTCGACGTGAAGCTCGACACCTTCAGCTACGCCCTCGGCCTCGAGGGGGTGCGGCTCCTGAGCGGCGTCAACGAGCAGGGCGTCGCCCTCAAGGCGCGCGGCTCCTCCGAGCTCTCGCTGCCGGTCTCGCTGAAGTTCGCGGACATCTTCGCCGCCGTCTCGAGCGCCGCCGGCAAGGACAACCTCGGCTTCTCCCTGTCCGGTGACTTCGGCTTCATGACGCCGGTCGGCCTCGCCAAGGTCCCCTTCGAGGAGGAAGGCAGCTTCCCGGTCATCCACACGCCCGACGTCTCGCTCCAGGGGATCCGGATGGGCAAGCTCGACCTCCTGCACCAGACGGCGAGCCTCAACCTCGACATCGGGCTCGCCAACAAGCGCGGCGGCTCGGCCCTCGCCTTCTCCGGCCTCGACTACAACGTCGCCCTCGGCGCCAACCCGGTCGCGACGGGCCTCGTCAACGACATCCCCGAGGTCGGCGCCGGCGCCAGCCAGACCGTGACGATCCCGGTCAACCTCGACCTCCGCTCGGTCGGCGCCGCCATCGTCGGCGCCATCACCGGCAAGACCTCGCTCGACGTGAAGCTCGGCGCGACCGTGCAGGTCGGCACCCCCTTCGGCAAGATCCCGCTGACCATCGACGAGTCCGGGAACCTGAAGATCCTGTGACGGCGGCGACCTCGACCGTGACGGCGTCCCAGGACATCGCCGTCCCCGCGAGCGGGCGGCTCCGGCTCGGCGTCATCTCGGACACCCACGGCCACCCCCACCCGGAGGCCGCGCAGCTGCTCGCGCGCGAGGCCCCGGACCTGGTCCTCCACGCCGGCGACATCGGCGACGGGGCCTGCCTCGACGCCTTCGCCGCGGTCGCCCCCCTCATCGTCGTCCGCGGCAACATCGACGAGCCCGACGACGGCGTCGACGGCTGGCCCGAGCGGCGGCTCCTGCGCGTCACCTCCGGCGGCCACACCGCGCTGGTCATCCTGCTCACCCACATCGCCGTCTACGGCTCGCGCCTCCGCGCCGAGATCCAGCGCGACGCCCGCCACCTCGGCGCGGACCTCGTGGTCTGCGGCCACTCCCACGTGCCGCTGGTCGCGAGCGACCACGGCGTGGCGGTCTTCAACCCCGGCTCCTGCGGGCCGAAGCGCTTCTCGCTGCCGATCACCGTGGGGCTCGTGGACATCGCCCCCGACGGCGTCTCCTTCCGACACCTCGACTGCGTGACCGGCGAGCGCTGGCGTCCCTGACCCCCATGCCGGCCGGTCAGATCGTCAGGCGCTCTCCCAACGCGACTTCTCACCACGGAGCGCACGGAGACCGCGGAGGGGAGTGGGGCCCTCGTCCTCCGAGTCCTCCGTGCCCTCCGTGGTCGATAGGGACCGTCGGTCTCAGCAGATTGCAGGGATTGACCGCGCGGCCCGTGGCCTACTCTGCCGCCTGGGCCAGGCGCGGGTCCTGCGGCCCGGCGATGGGCGTCACGCCGACCCCGTGGGTCGTCAGGTAGTCCACGCCGTTCTCCCCGGCGTAGCCGCCGCTGACGACGAGGACGTGGGTGATGCCGGCGTGATGGATCATCTTCGCGCACATCATGCACGGCTCGCCGGTCACGATGAGCCACGCCCCGCGGGTCGCGACGCCGCTCGCCGCCGCGTTGCAGATGACGTTCATCTCCGCGTGGTGGCAGCCGATCTCCATGCGGGTGCCCGACCGGATCCCCATCGTGTCGCGCAGGCAGACGTCGCCCCCGCAGAGCTCGCCGCCGCCGCGCGGCCCCCCGTTGTAGCCGTCCATAAGGACGACGTTGCGCGTCGGGTCGAGCAGCAGCGCGCCGAACTGCCGCCGCGGGCAGTTCGACGCCTTGGCCAGCGCCAGGCACTGCTCGACCCGGATCCGAATGTGCTTTTCTTTCATCGCCGCGTCAGCCGCCCGACCGGAGGAGCACCGCGCGCTCGATCTCGAAGATCTTCTCGGGGATCTTCGACTTGCCGAGGCCCTTCTTGTCGTTCTCGGCGATGAAGAGGTCCTCGCCGAAGCGGTCGAGCGCGGCCTCGGCCCGGAGCCCCTTGACGCCGATGAGCTGCATCCGCACCACGCCGGCGCCGCGGTCCCGCCACGGCTCGACGGCGAGCACCCGCGAGATCGCGGCGATGGTCTCGCCGGCGAAGGTCGGCTGGGTGTGGTAGCCGTCGTGGTAGCCCAGGTCCCACACCGCGTTCTCGGTGACGTCGCGGCTCGCGAGCCCGAGGAGCCAGGCGAAGACGAGGCCGCCGTAGACGATCGGCTCGCCCGACATCGGCCCGTCGAGCGCCGTCGAGTAGAGCCGGTCGTAGTGCAGCGGGTGCGTGTTCATCACGCCGTACGTCCACGGGACGTGCTCGTCGGTGATGGTGCGCCCGTTCTTGTGCACGATGACGTCGCCGACCTCGAAGGCCTCGAAGAAGCTCGTGTCCGAGGTGAGGCCGTTGGCCGTCGGCGGGCGCCGGGCCGGCCACGGGATGTGGACGGTCGGCCGGGCCGCGAAGGGGAACGAGAGGTCGGCGATGACCCGGGCGGCCGGATCGATCGGGGCGTCGCCCCGGCGCGGCACGAAGATCTTGCGCCGGTACTGGATGACGACGTCGTCGCGCTGGTTCTCGGCCAGGGTCTCGACGGTGATGATGCCGGGCTTGCCGGGCCCGCGGTCCCGCCGCTCGACGACGCGGCTCTTCCCGGTGAGCGTGTCGCCGGCGTACACCGGCCGCAGGAAGCGCACGTCGTAGTAGCCGAGGTTGGCGATGGCCTTCTCGCTGTCGTTCTGCACGCCGAGCGAGAGCGCCAGGTTCATCACCATGTGCGGCGCCGCGGGCAGCGAGTCGTAGCCCATCGACATCGCGTAGGCCTCGTTCAGGTAGAGGGGGTTGGCCTCCATGAACGTGGTCGCGTAGGCGAGCATCTGGCCGCGCGTCAGGGTCACGCCGCGCGGGTGGGCGAAGACGGTGCCGGGGACGAAGTCCTCGAGGTAGTGGCCGTACTCCGGCACGCGCACGCGCCCGAGGGTCACCGGGACCTTGGGGGCGAGCACGTCGAAGGGCTCGGCGTCGAAGCTCAGGTGGGTCATGACAGGGCCTTCCTCTCGTCGAGCCAACGTTGCAGGACCTGGCGCGCGACGACGCGCAGGGCGAGCACCTCCTCGGCGCCCTCGAAGATGGAGAAGACGCGCGCGTCGACGAAGTAGCGGCTGACGTCGTACTCCTCGGCGTAGCCCATGCCGCCGTGGAGCTGCATCGCCTCACGGGTGACCCACTCGGCGATGCGGCTCGCCCAGAGCTTCACCATCGACGCCTCGACCTGGCCCTTGTGGCCGTCGAGGAGCGCGGCGCAGTCGTAGGTGAACTGGCGCGCGGTCTGGAGCATCATCCCCATGCGCGCGAGCTTCCACGCCGAGAGCTGGTAGCTGGCGATGGGCTGGCCGAAGACCTTGCGCTCGCTGGCGTACGCGATGGCCTTGTCGAGGGCCGCCTGCATCACACCGCAGGCGCGCGCCGCGGTCTGGAGGCGCCCGCCGGCGAAGCCCTCCATCTGGTAGTAGAAGCCCTTGCCGATGCCACCGAGGCCGCCGAGCACCTGGGCGTCCGGGACGAAGTAGTCCTCGAACCAGACGTCGAAGCTGTGCATCCCGCGGTAGCCCAGGGTGTCGATGGCGCGGCCGGTGATCTTGCCGCCGCCCTCCTGCGTGTGCTCGAAGGCGTGCCCCTCGAAGCGCGGCTTGTCGGCGAGGAAGATGCTGAGGCCGCGGTGCCCCTTGCTCAGGTCCGCGTCGCTCCGGGCGAGCACCATCAGGATGTCGGCGTAGCCCCCGAAGGTGCACCAGGTCTTCTGGCCGTTGAGGAGCCAGCCGCCCGCGGTCGGGGTCGCGCTGACCTTGAGGCCGGCCACGTCGGAGCCGAAGTCGGGCTCCGTCACCGCGACGGCGCAGAGGGTCTCGCCCGAGGCGAGCTGCGGGAGCCAGTGCTCGCGCTGCTCGTCGGTGCCGCCCTTCAGCAGCGCCTTCGAGAGGATCTCCGGGCGGGTGATGAGGCTGCCGGCCACCCCGAGGCTGCCGCGGGAGAGCTCCTCGGTGACCACGACCATCCCGAGGTTGTCGGCGTTGTCGTCGGGCTGGAGCCCGCCGAAGCGCTCGGGGATCGAGAGCCCGAAGCAGCCGAGCTCGCTCACGGACTCGATGATCTCCTTGGGGATCAGGTCGTCGTGCTTGTGGACCCGCTCGGCCACCGGCGCCACGGCGGTGTCGGCGAAGCGCCGGAACTCCTTGCGGATGTGCTCGTGCTCGCCGTCGAGGCCGTAGTCGAGGCTCGGCGACTCGACCAGCCACGCGGCCATGCGCGCCCACTCCTCGGGGCTCAGCGCCGCCCGGACGAAGGAGGTCGTCTCGGCGTCGCACAGCTCGGCGAGGACCTCGTCGACGTCGATCTCCCAGTCGGCCGCGCGGTGGACCAGCGCGGCGGTGAGATCGGTCACGATCTCGGCCACGAAGGCCCGCGCCCACGCGCGGTGGAGGGGCTTGGGGCGACGCTCCGCGAACCCGAGGATCGAGCGGGCCGCCTGGAGCCGCGAGAGCAGCACGGCGAGGTCGTAGGCGTCGACCTGGCGCGCGTCGAGCGCGGCCACGTCCACACGGTCGCCGACCGCCACGGCCTCCGCGAGGTGCCCGGTCATCGCGCCGGCGAGGCGCACCGCGGCTTCGAAGGCCGCATAAGCCGAAGCGAGCGGGTCGTTTCCGTCCATGTCGAGTCCTTTGCTGGGGTTCGGCGGCAGTATAGCCATCATGACGCGGCGCGTCAGGTGTCCGCGAGCGCGTCCGGGCGCGCGAGGAGCCCCTCCCGCACGAAGCGGTAGACGCGCGCCGGCTTGGTGCCCGTCGTGCGCTTCCCCGGCGCCTGCGCGATGACGCCGTCGGTCTGCATGCGCTTGAAGCGGCGCCGGAAGTTCCCGGCGTCGTAGGTCGTCCCCTTGATGGCCTCGTAGACGCTGCGCAGCTCCGCGACGGTGAACGTCTCGGGGACGAGCTCGAAGGCGATGGGGGCGTAGTCGACCTTGCCGCGCACCCGCTCGAGGGCGACGCGGAGGATCTCGTCGTGATCGAAGGCGAGCGGCTCGCCGGCCTCGGCGGCGACCGAGCGCCAGCGGACCGCGGCGGCGTCGGTCCCGGCGACCACGAGCGGCGCCAGCGTCGGGCGGACGAGCGCGTAGTGGGCCACGGAGATGACGCGCATGCGCGGGTCGCGATCGGGCGCGCCGAAGGTGTAGAGCTGCTCGAGGTAGACGGTCGCCGGGTCGAGGCCGGTCTCCTCGGCGAGCTCCCGCTGGGCCGCGGCGTACACGTCCTCGCCGCGCTCGCCCTCGCCGGCGCCGACCCGGACAAAGCCGCCGGGGAGCGCCCACGCGCCCTTGAAGGGGTGCACGTCGCGCCGGATCACCAGGACCTTCAGGTCGGTGTCGAGCACGGTGAAGACGACCAGATCCACGGCGACCGACGGACGCGGCCAGTCGCCGGCGCGGTACTCGCGCAGGTAGGCCGCCTCCTCGTCGCGGGTCGCGCTCACCGGGCGCCCCCGGGCTTCGCGCCGTTGAAGCGCTCGGCGAACCAGAGCGCCCCGTAGACCTTCGGATCGACCATCGCGCCGCCGGCCACGCGCTCGTCGAGGAAGCGCGGCACGTCGCCGAGCGGAACGGCGAAGACCTCGATGTCTTCGGTGTGATCGCCCCCGCCCTCGCCCACCTTGACGGCGCCGCGGGCGCCGAAGACGGTGACGACCTCGGTGGACAGGCCGGCCGAGAGCGGGCCCTCGGTGAGGCGCTCGAGGGCGTGGGCGACGTAGCCGGTCTCCTCGAGCAGCTCGCGCTCGGCCGCGACGCTGAGCGCCTCGTCCTCCTGCCCGGCGAGGTCTCCGGCGAGGCCGGCCGGGAGCTCGACCACGCGCGCGCCGACCGGCGGGCGGTGCTGCTCGACGAGGAGCAGCTCGCCGGCCTCGGTCAGGGCGACGACGATCACGATGCCGGAGGTGTTCTTGCGCTCGACGTACTCCCAGCCGGCGTCGCGCACGAGCCGCGTGAACCGCCCCTCACCCAGGACATCCTTCGTCATTCGTCCCTCCCTCGCCCTGTCCGATCCCGTCTTACGCCGAGCCGCCCACGATAGGAAGAGGCGCCCGGCCCGGCGCCGACGGCCTCGCCGCGCCGCGTGATGTTGTCGCGACGGCCATACGCGCGCAGGATGGAGCGATACGACACCGCGCGACGCGAGGATGCCATGGATGACGAGAGCGTGCAGCGAGGGCCGTTCGAGGTCACCGAGGCCGCCAAGAGGGAGCTCGAGACGGCCGCCCGTTCCCACGGCCTGTGGCGCTTCGGCGTGCGCGTGCGGCTCGTGGGCAAGGACACCTCCCGCGGCTTCGACCTCACCTTCGACGAGCTGCCCGAGCGCGGCGAGGTGATCCTCCGGAGCGCGGGGCTGCGGCTCTTCGTCGACGAGCAGCAGCTCAAGCAGATCCTGGACCCGGTCGTCATCGACTGGGCCGGGCGCGGCTTCGTCTTCCGGGCGCGGCGCCCATGAGCGACGCGACCCCCCGCTTCGCCGTCGCGACCTTCATGCGCGTCTTCGACGTGCACCCGGTGCAGGACGCGCTGACGCTGCCCGAGCTGGCCGCGGCGCTCCAGCGCTTCCTCGTGAAGCCCCGCCTGCGCGAGCGCATCGACGAGGAGTGCGCGCAGATCGCCCGCGCGGTCGAGGCGTGGCGGAGCGGGCTCCCGGCCCGGGGGCGCGCCGGCGCCAAGCTGGAGGCGATC